>CAMCXM010000166.1 GCA_945883425.1 Spirosoma fluviale | reverse complement strand
CGCATAAAAAAAGAAAGGTTCATGCTACGTCCCAATCTGGTGAAACCAGTAAAATACGGGATCTTGAGCCTGAACCTTTAGATACAAACATATTAAATTGTTTGTGAAATAATTAGGAAATCAACGGTATAACTTTAGGTACGAAATATTTCCGGCATTCCAAGGCTTCAGAGAAGCGAATCGTGAGTGCCACAGTCTGCTGCAATCACATCTCCCACAAATCCTGAAAATCCCCGAATCCTGTAAATCCTACTTGCCAAGCTTTAGCATGGATTCTGACAAATTGCGCTGGCTGCCCATGATGGTCTGAATCAAGATTTACAGGATTTCAGGATGAGCAGGATGAATGCAATCTCCTGAGCAGACTGGTTTCAGTAAACTTTCTGCTTTTAGACAACCAAACCAACCCTCACGCTCTTGGCACCGAAGGTCAGACGAGACGGGGTGAGGGCTTACACGCAGCCTCGCATTTCATCTTCATTGTCCCCCTGGGGACAAACTATTGGTAGAAACCAGAACCACCTCCGATCAAAAGTGCCTTTAGGCACGAAATATTTCCGGCATTCCAAGGCTTCAGAGAAGCGAATCGTGAGTGCCACAGTCTGCTGCAATCACATCTCCCACAAATCCTGAAAATCCCCGAATCCTGTAAATCCTGCTTGCCAAGCTTTAGCATGGATTCTGACAAAAAAGCGCCAGCTGCCCATGATCGTCTGAATCAAGATTTACAGGATTTCAGGATGAGCAGGATGAATGCAATCTCCTGAGCAGACTGGTTTCAGTAAACTTTCTGCTTTTAGACAACCAACCCCCGTAGAGTTCTCTCCACGTCTGTGCGGTGGCGAATCTTCGGATTCGCGAGTCGGATTAAGCAACACAACAAACAATCTCAATTAATCTGGTTGCTCGCAAGATTTCCGAAAATCCAATCCGACCCGGAAAATTTTAGTCGCCCCCAAAGTTGCTTTTGATTCGTATAGGTTGATTAAAAGTTGTTTGGTTTGGCAAAACTCCGTCCTCAGATCCGGCTGCCTGTGGAGGATTGCAAATCCTCGGTATCTGCGTTCGGGATCCGATATCCCGAACAGCGGAACAGCGGAGTATTATTGGAAATCAAGGCAGATTTTCCAGATCATCCAGATCTTTCTTTCTTCCCGTGCTGGCCTTGTTTCTCCTCAGATCCTCCAGATGAATAAAGTTCACCAGAAGCCCATCCAGATTTGCTTTCACACTTCTTTCAAAACAGGAATCGAAATCCAGGCCCGTTACTGATGTTAAGATATCAATCCGGTTGGGCTCATATCCGAATTGAACCACAACATCCTCTTTCGTAAAATCCTCAGCCGTCAACAATAAATTCCCAAACCCAAAATCAGTTAATACCCGCATAAATCGGGTGGCATTCTCCGATGAAACGGCAATCCAGAAATCAATGTCGCCTGTAAACCGAGGTCTGCCGTGAAACGCAAGGGCATAACCACCGACCACCAGATATTCAATCTCGTGGAGGTTTAACAATTGTATAAACTCTTTGAAGTCGCTGTTCAGTTCCAGCATATTGTTTTCTTAAAAATTCTACGGCAGAAATTCGCTGTTCAGGTGTTTGGGTTAGCCAGAACTTCCAGGAAGGTTCCTCCTCCCCTTTTTTCAAAATCTGAACCACGGACCTGTCCATTTTGAATGATTCCATGGTCAAATATAAGGGAAATTCAGGTGATTTTGGACACACCTTGCTGGTCGAAGAGTTCTCTCTACGTCCGGGTGAGTGTGAATCTCCGGATTCGCGGGTCGGTTTATGCAACGGAACAATACCATGGAATCTGGATGACCGAAAGATATTATCGCTATCCGGGATGTTCCGAAGGGCGTCCCGGACGACATATGATACGGATTTGAATCCGCCAACCAACTGCCTGTGAAATGGAGTCCGACAGTGGAGGATGGCAAATCCCCGGCATCAGAATTGGGGATGCGACATCCCAAACAGCGAAAAACTCCGTCAGCCTTTACGCTGATTCCGTTTGGAAACGTCGTCCTTCAAATTCACCCTCCGTACGGATACGTACTTAACCACTGCCAGAAATTTCCGGGATGTATAACCTGTGTTTCGACCGGCTTATACGACTCCACAAAGGCGGAAGGAAATTTCACCTTCGCCTCTGGATTCCACTTGAATTCATAGGCAAACACCTTCCCGTCAATCTCTTCGACAAAATCTATTTCTGCCTGAAGCTTGTTCCGCCAGAAATAGGTCTTTCCATAAAAGCCATGATAATCCAGCATTTTCCGCCGCTCTGAAATGATAAAATTCTCCCATAATGCCCCCACATCCGCACGACCAGACAGTGTGGAGAAGTTGCCAATCATGGCATTCCGGATTCCGTTATCATAAAAATAGATTTTCTTTTTGGTGCTGATTTCATTCCGCTCGTTCCGGCTGATGGTACCGAGGCGAAAAACAACAAAGACCTGCTCCAACAGATGAATATAATGATCCACCGTTTTCACATCGGCCGAAACCAAAGAGGCCAACTCATTCAACGATACTTCATTTCCCACCTGAAGTGCCAATGCCTTCAGGATTTTTTCGAGCAGCATCGGCCGTTTCAGACCTACCAATGCCAGAACATCTTTATACAAATAGCTATTGGCAATGTTGTTGAGAATCTCTCTGGCATCTGGCAGATTCGTTGCCACCTCCGGATACATTCCATACACCAGATGTTGCGGTAAATTCTGAAGAAAAGCCGGAATGCCCTGGTGGTTCATCATTTCAGCGCAACTCAATGGATATAGATGATATTCCCATTTCCGGCCGGTGAGAGGCTCCTGCGTTTTATCTGCAATCTCAAGAGAAGACGAACCCGTCAGAACAAACTGAATGCCTGTTTCGGCATCAATCAGTTGCTTGCAGATGAGTCCGACCTGCTCGATCCGCTGGGCTTCATCCAGAATCACCAGTTTTTTGGTACCAAAACTTTGTTGCAGTGCCGCAATCTGATCCATCGTCCACAGCGAACGGGTAATGGCCGAATCGCCGTTGAAATATTCGAAAGGCTGCCGCAATCTGGCTGCCAGGGCCTTGGAAAGGGTTGTCTTTCCCGTCTGTCGTGGACCCAGGAGAATTAAAGCCTTTTTATAGTCAACCCTTTTTTCGAGGGTTTGAAGAAGTGTCCGTTCAATCATACTCTTTCAAAGCGACGTTGCCACAATGCGTTTTCATGACAAATATAGAATTCATTCCATAAAAGACATGCTTTTTATGGAATGAAAAACTCAAAAGGCATAGACAATGTGGGGATTCATCAAAGATCCACTATCAAAATTCGGTGGGAGTTTCGGGCGCCATCTCCGGCAGAGACAGGCTCGCAAGCTTCGTTTTATCAAACTCGCTTGTACGGAAAGTACTCAGTCGCTTCGCTACTTCCGGGCTTTTCGTTTCTATCCGGGGCGCAAGGGGCGTGAAGGCTTGAAATCGATTTACAATTGAACTGCTAGTTTGCCTACCGGGTCGGCGTGCCAAGCCGAAGGCATGGAGACCCTACTTTTTATTAAAAGTTCGTAGTTCCCTTTGGAAAACTTCGAATAAGAGAGCAGCACCTCGCTCCCCTTTTTAATCCCTGATACACCGAACACTAAAACCACCCTGCTTATAGCCGCTGTTCCGGTATGAAAGGCCATAGTAATAATAAAGACCCCGGCTCCAGACGAATGTAGTCGAGTTCTCCGTAGAGGACCACCAGTCGCCGTAGTAACCAATGAAGTTGTAAGTACCATTGACGAGACGGTTGCCGCCCGGAAGGCCAAAAAAACCGCTTTCATTCGTAGCTCCTGTATTGGGAGTGTTCCAAAGGTTTGAGGTGCTTTTAAGCTTGCCTCCGGCCACTGAAGAGTCGCCAAGATAGTTTTCTAAAGTCGTCCACTCCGCATCACTGGGTACATGCCAGCCAGCAGGGCATAAATTTCTAGAATCTGCCACTGCATACCAGTTGTACAATTTGCCGTAGGTCGTATTGTTGGCAACATCGTTGTTGTATATCGCGTAAGCGCCTGTTGTGGTTGAGTTCCATGCATCATCCGTAAGATTCGTTGGTATCGGGTCGCCGTTGCGGTATTTGCTCACTTTCAGGTTCTCTTTCATCCATACCTGTGTACCTATCGTTACCGTTTGGTATACATTCCCATCTATATCGGTAACAAAACCACTGGCTGGGTTTGATGGCGTACCCGAATCATCCTTTTTACAAGAAGACAAAACCGCCAACTGGCAAATCAAAACAAATACGATAACAAACGAAGAAAGGAACCGATGCATATGAATAATGTGATTATGGCCGATGAAGGCCGGTGATGTAATGCTGTAAAACTCAACCATCCTTTCCAATTCTGCAATACTTTGGCACCGTTCAAATAATTCACCTTCAATGCCTTCAAAAAAAATGGGTTGGCGTAGCGCAAACAGAGCTTTTTGAAAATCTTTGAGGCGAAAAAACTTTATCATTTTGGGCTGCCGGGCGGGTAGACCGACTGTGGAGGATTGCAAATCCTCGGTATCTGCGTTCGGGATCAGAAATCCCGAACAGCTTCAGATGATACGGGAAATGATGGCTCGTTTTTTTGACACTTTGGCCTAAATTTCATAGTTTTGATTCAAAGACCAAAAGCCATGAATCTGCAATTCATTACAAACAGCAAGGGGGTAACCAGTGGTGTATTCATTCCCATTGAAGATTGGGAACTGATCAAAAAAGAACTGGATTTGAAAATGGATATTCCCGAATGGCACAAAGAAATTCTGGTTGACCGCCAGCATAAATTTCAGACCGGAAATGCTGTCCGGGTTGATGCGGATACAGTTTTAAAAGATATTGAGTCCAGGTTGTGAGCCTGAAAGCCGTTTTTACTGAAGAAGCCCAATCGGATATCCAGAAAGCCACTTTTTGGTATGAAACACAATCGTTAGGGCTTGGCAAACAATTCATCAAATCTGTCCGTTTGGCGATCAAATCAATACGCAACACACCCTACGGATTTGCAATGAGGTTTGGAATTTTCAGGGCAATTCCATTGAACAAATTCCCTTACCTTCTTTACTACCAGATTGACGAAAAAGATAGCATCATCGTGATAATGGCTGTTTTACATACCCACAGCCACCCAACAAATTTTCAGAAGCGGGTAACGAATTAAAATACATTTCAATTTTTACCAACACAAAAATCAAATCATTCGGGCGCCATTTCCGGCAGAGCTTCGCTCGCAAGCTTCTTTTTATCAAGCTCGCTTGTACGGTAAGTCCTCAGTTACTTCACTCCTTCGGCGCTTTCCGTTGCTATCCGGGGCGCAAATCTAAAAACCTATAAGCTCTTCGAAGAGCTTATAGGTTTCTGACTCTTGCATCCGGCCGACCTTATAGGATAGCAAATCCTCGTCATCTGCATTCGGGATGCAACATCCCGGACAGCTGGAGATTTTCCAAACAATTATTCAACTTAAATTATTGTATCTTAATACGTTGAAAGCATTTCAGGGTCGACTATTTAGGACAGCATTGACCTATCCTGAAAAATAAAATCTTTTGGGCTTCGCCCCAAACCCCAAGAGTCAAATGGACAACGAGTCAAATCGAAGATCCCGACCTGGCGGGAGTGTCTTTTTAATCCCTGAGGCAGCGGACACTAAAGCCTCTCCGCTCATCGCTGGCGTGCAGGCCCGAATAGCCATTGTCGTAATCCAGGCCCCGGCCCCAGGCGTTTGATGAAGAGTTATCCGTAGACAACCACCAGTAGCCGTAGTTGCCAACGTTGGTGTAATTACCATCCCAGCTACGGGAGCCGCCCGGAAGGCCTGAAAAACCGCTTTCGTTGGTTGCGCCCTTGTTTGGAGATTGCCACAGATTTGATACTGCTTTCATTTTACCACCTTCAATACCATCCCCGCCAAGGAAGTTTTCTAAGGTAGTCCACTCCGCATCACTCGGAACATGCCAGCCCGCCGGGCATAGGTTTCTGCTATCTGCCACCGCATACCAATTGTATAGCTTGCCGTAAGTTTTGTCGTTTTCAGGCTTGTTGTCGTAAATGGAATAAGCGCCTGTGGTGGCGTTCTTCCAGTCGGTATCGCTCAAATTCGTTGATATCGGGTCACCATTGCGGTACCTAGTAGTTTTTAGATTCTCAGCCATCCAAACTTGCGTGCCGATCGTTACCGTAGTATAAACATTTCCATCAATGTCAGTAACTGTATTGTTAGGTGAGTTGCTGTCCTTTTTACAAGAAGACAAAACCGCCACCTGACAAATCAAAACAAACACGAAAACAAACGAAGAAAAGAACCGGTGCATACGAATAATGTGATAATGGCCGGTGAAGGCCGGTGATGTAATGCTGCAAAACTCAACCATCCTTTCCAATTCTGCAATACTTTGGCACCATTCAAATAATTCATCTTCAATGCCTTCAACAAAAACAGCCTGGCATGGCGGAAACAGAGCTTTTTGAAAATCTTTGATGCGAAAAAACTTTGTCTGTTTGGGTTGCCTTTATAACTGCCGGGTGGGTAGGGCGACCGTGGAGGATTAAAAATCCTCGGTATCTGCGTTCGGGATGCATATCCCGAACAGCGGACCGCCCGAACAGCGGAACACATTGAACAACGGACTGGCTCACTTTGCTCCGGAATTCTCATAAATTCCACATTTTGCTCTTTGTTCATTTTCAACCTTATCTTTGCATAATGAAGGCCCGATACATCAACCCTTTTACTGATTTTGG
>CAMCXM010000165.1 GCA_945883425.1 Spirosoma fluviale | reverse complement strand
CAACCAATGCTCATGCCGAATCTTTCAACGCTAAAATCAAACTATACAGGGCCAATCTGAGAGGTGTTTCAAACACCAGATTCTTCCTGTTCAGACTTGAAAAACTATTCTCCTAAAATCAACCCCTCCCCAGCTTTTTCCGCTGACCCCAGCAAGCCTTGATACCCGTTTGTTTACATCATCAAAGGGCTGGAGATACGGCAGGTGAACTGTCACAAAGAAAGCTCTCTCGAAAGGGTTCTTAATGGCGGTGGCCTTCTCAAGGATTTGATCAAAGATTTCTGAGATCAATTGCGGAATACCCAGATGTATGAAAACCGAATTCGAAATTCCTACCTCGATGGTCCGCAATCGCCCAACGGCGGCCGGATCTGCCAGCAAGTTGTTTGCCAGCAAACCGTGCAGGTTCATAATGGTGTATCGGTTGAAACCGATTTCCCCGGCTGTTTCAACCAGAAATTCAATGGCCTCCTTATGGTTCAGGATCATTTGAGCATCACGTGCAGATTTGCCTGCTGCCGATTTACCAAATGCAATCAATTGCTGCGTATCCAAAAGAGAATATGTATTGCCTTCCAACCGGCTGGAATTCCAGGATAAATCGATTAAAAGCCGGTTTAAAATTTCTCTCGCAAAGGTTCCGGCGGGCTCCTCAGAATTCCTGGTTTTACCGATCTTCTCCAGCTTCTGTCGGTCATCCGGCGAAAGATATGCCGTGATATTGGGTTGGTATTGATCCAGAAAATCACGGTTGTAACTTACAGGTTTCCGTTGGTGGAGGGCTTGCGATACAAAGTTTAGGATCTCTTGTCCACTGTCAGAAAGAGGAAAAAGAAGAGATGGCTTAGATTCGGCTTCAATAACATTGAGGTGATATCGGGTTGCCTTTGAACCACCCGTTACCTTAATTTCGTTGAATTCTCTTTCTAATTTAGAAAGTCTGCGTTGAAGGGTTCTCTCATTCAAATTCAAATTTGAATGGGCAAGAATATCTTCCATGGAAGCGCCATTCGGAAAGTGACGAATGGAATTCCGGATGATTTCCAGTTGTACCTGAAGTTCGTTCTTTGTTTTCGTCATTCCCGACACTTATTTATCATTCCCGACAAAAATAAGCCATTCCCGACAGATTTTACCAAATTTTGTCGGGAACACCCCTTTCCCGACAAAAATCAATTGAATTTGTCGGGAAACAGGACTAAAAATCCCAATGCCAATTTTGACTTGTGCGCCTGGGCTTAAAAACCAGCTGGCTCAGACTTTTTTCTAATACGCCTGAATCAGGACATCCGTCGGGATGTGCAGAACCTCATGCAATTTCCGGATCATGTCCAGGCTTAGTTTTCGTTTGCGGTTAAGTATTTCGCTGACACGGCTTTTCAGACCAATTACCCGGGCAAGATCATTCTGGTTGTAATCAAGCTGCTCCATCCGAAACTTAATCGCTTCAATCGGGTCTGGTAAATCAATTGGAAAATGCTCGTTTTCGTATTGCGAAATTAAAATTCCAAGCACTTCGAGTTCATCTCCATCGGTCGAGCCAGTTTTGGCATCAAATACCACCTCCAGCCGTTGAAGAGCCATTTGGTAGTCTATCTCTGATTTAATTGGTTTGATGTTCATCTTCTTTAAATTTCTGTGGCATTGATTTTATCATATTCTGAATGTGTTCCGATAAACCGAATCCAAACCATACCGTATTCGAAGTTTATTCTCACGATTAATCGGTATTTATTCCCTTTGATGTTGAATACAAACCGGTTATTTGGAAGAATACTGACACTTGGATAGTCCTTTTTGATTTCATTCGGATTTTTCCATTCTGCTTTTTCTGCTTCCTGATACCAGGATTTCAGTGATTGCTCTGTTTCAGAATGAATTTGCCAGAATTCCCTGAGCACCTTTTTTGCGACAACCCTCAAATCTGATTTTTTTCACAAAGATAATAAAGTTCCCAAAACGGGAAATACATTTTCTAATTTTATTCAGAGTGACTTTTAAAAACTTGTTTCTGTAGACAATTTTGGAAAGTCGGATGTCTCATTATTCAGTCAAGCTCCCATGATTCACTCTTGATGAAATCCCATCCCGAACTAAAATCAATCGGAATTATTATCCCAACAGAGATCATTCAATCTGGCTGCTGAATGAGGAGGATGAATGATGAATTATAAATTATGAATGATGAATGAGGCTCTTATTGGCTCCCATAGCGCTAAATGATGAATTATGACTGATGAATCGATGTCGTTAATTTAAGGCCCAATTGTTTTTAGAATAGATTTTGAATTGCTGTATTCTCCGTGGTTCTCCATTATTCTCGTTTCTCTCCCGATGTAAAATCGGGACAATTCAGCGGTTAAGAAGACCTTTTAGGCATCAAATGTAGCTAGTTCAATATGGATGATTAAATCAACAAATAGGAAAATCAAAAAGCCATCTTTTCGGATGGCTTTTTGATTTTAGTGGAGTTAGTAGTACCGAAATGAATGAGGGTCCTGAAAGATTTTTGACACCTTTTTTACAAGGTAAATCCAAACGAGATGGGTGTTAAGGCCGGTCCTCTGTCCTTAGAAAACAGTTGGTTGAAGTTGTAGGTCACAAACAGATCCACATCGTGGAATCCAACCTGAAGACGGGCACCGTACTGCAAACTGTTCAGGTAAAAATTGGCGTGCACTTTGTCCTTACGCTCCGAACCGTTTTCCTCATATTTGATTTTGCTGTGGCTTCCCAGACGGTATCCTGCATAACCACCAACAGCCAGATGAAAACTTGATTTTCTAGGACGGTAGTGCAGCATCAACGGAACATTAAGCCAGGTGATGGCCAGTTTCGATTTGATCATTTTCTGGTTCGCTGGAAAAGGCTCAAAGGTCACTGATTCGCTGCTTTTCCGGATGATCACCTCGTTTTCGTATTTGTAGTTGTTCACCGCCAGTTCGAGTCCGCCTGTGAGTGAAAACGGACCGTCTTTTTTCTTCAGGAGCGTTTTCATTGCCCGGAAAGCCACCACATTCGAGTTAAAAGGACGGAGTCCATAGTTCTTGTTGTTATCGCCCGGCAAGGTCCCGTCCTCTATGTAGTTGTTCCAGCCCAGATCGATTTCAAAGGCATCGTTGTCGTTGTTGTAGTGGTACCATTTCCTTTTGTGGTGGTTGCCTGACTTTTTGGAGGTTGTATCGTCGTCGTCGTCTTGAATTTCAACCACCGCCCGGTAGCTTTTCCGGACACCACTACCATTTACTTTTTTAATGACCAGAAGCGAATCCCGGCTTCCGATGTTGATGATCACTTCTCCTCCATTTAAACTGCTGTTTAAAGAAGAATCAATGTCCGAAATGATCTGGTTGATGTCGATCCGTTTCAGAGATTTCAAATCCTTCTCCTTCTCCGTGATGATCATCACTTTGTTTTTGTTTTTCAGTTTCACCACTACGGTGTCGCCTTCGTTGTGTGGAAGGACGTCGGCTTTGGCTTTCACCGCCCAGAGGCTGACGAAAATATTGGCCATAAGAATGCTGGAAACAAGTCGTTTCATAATGTTAATAGATTGAATGGTTAGAATTTGAATGATGATTATAGTGGCGTCTACAGCGCCAGATTATTTGATTCCAAGGAAGTCTGCGATGTTTTCTCTGGCATCGGCCAGCGTAGGAAGTTTTCCAATATCTCCGGCTTTGATGCGGGCTATCTGCTCTCCGAGACTGCGCTTCACCCGATTTTCTTTTTTCCACTCCACCACGGCCACTTCCGGGCCTTCAATGGTTTTGGATGATGACCGGTATTCGATGCTGGCAATCTCATTTCCGTCTTCTTCCTTTGGTTGCATGGATGTCTGTGCGACTTCATTGATGACCATCGGTTTCGGAAGATCCACTTGTGCGACCGCCACTTCCTGCGAAGCAACGACGGGCGCACTGGGCTGAGAAACGGATGCGTTTCCATTCCGGTTGTCTGCAACCTGTCCTTTTTCAGACGGTGCGAATTCCCGCGAATTTCCGGCAATCTGCTGAGTCCCGGCTTTCGGAATGGAAGCAGCGGCCACCTGTCTGTTTGCAGTGACCGGCTTTTCGTTTTCGAACCCGTCGTTCCGAACGACAGCCTCAGTTTTCGGTGCCGGTAACGCTGTTTTTTCCGTTAAAGAAGTGGCAGCTGTTGTTTCTACTTTCGGCTGCTCCAGAACAGACGGAGTCGGCGATTTTACCAGTTGCGATTCACCGTTTCCGGATTTGAGCCACCAGAAACCAGCGAGCAAAAAAGGCAGGACCACCGCTGCGGCTGCCCAGTACCAGGCCACCACACGACGTTTCTTTTTGTCTTCCCCACCCGATTGCTGTGCATCGAGCAGCGATTCCATCTGCGCCCAGGCGGCACTCGGTGGAGTGGATTCTTCGTTCTCAAAACCCCGGCGGAACAGGTCGTCCAATGAATGTTGTCCTTTCGTTTCCATGGCTTAGTTTTTTTGATTCAGTTTCGTTTTTTGTAGATCCAGCACCCAGGTTTGCAGCAGGGCACGGGCTTTAAAGAGTTGCGATTTGGAAGCGCCTTCTGAAATGGACAGCATCTCGCTGATTTCCGGATGGCTGTATCCCTCGATGGCGAACAGGTTGAACACCATCCGGTAGCCCATCGGCAGTTGCTGAACCAGACGAAGCAACACTTCGTAATCCAGATTGGCCGTGAAGGCGGTGCTGTTTTCTTCCACCACTTCCTCGCCGCCATCGTAGCGGACGACCTCCATGGTTTTGGATTTGCGGAGAAACTGCAGACTCTGGGTCACCATAATCCGGCGGATCCAGCCTTCCAGGTTTCCTTCCCCACTGAACTGATCGGTTTTGGAAAACACGATCATGAATCCCCCCATCATCACATCTTCGGCCTGGTATGGATCGGCGATGTAGCGGTTACAGAGAGCAAACATTTTACGGTTCAGTTTCTGAAACAACCATTGCTGCGCCTTCCGGTCCTGACTCCGAAGTCCTTCGATGAGGTTCTTGTCCTGTATGGAAAAGCTAAGATTCACGGTTGTTTCTGTTTTCTGATGACAAGATGCAAAACAACGGGTTGGGGGTTGCCTGAGGAGGGAAAAAAAAATTAGGAATTGAGAATTAGGAATTAGGAATGGTGGAATGCAGGGCGATTTAAGGGGAAATGGAGACTTGGGTAATCAGGCGGAACGTGGCGCCATCAGCGCCAAATCAGGTTATGAGGTGGCTTGGAGAACTCAAGTTTTAAGTCAAAGGTCAAAACTTAAAGGAAGCCGGAGGCTCAAAAAGAATGAAATGCTAAAAGTTTAAGTGTACTCAAACTCAAGTGCGTCCCTGCATTCCATTCATCATTTGGCGCTTTTGGCGCCACTGTCAGCATCATTTATAACTCATAATTGAAACAGTCGGATAACCCTAAAAAAGCCATCACTTGTTCGTAGTTTTCCAAAGACAACTATGAACAAGTGGAAATAGAAGCTCACGAATAATAGATTGTCCTGCTTTGCTTTTTTTCACTTACTTGCAGCGTTTCCTTCGCTGTCTGGGTCGAGGCAAAATCAACAGCAAAAGCAGTACGTTCAAATCTGCCGCTTTGTAGATTTTACCCGAAATAGCCCAAATATCTTCAATGGTTTAGTCGCATGCTGGCAATTTGGTTTTAGAAAAGTCTGTTGGTTTTTTTAGACCTAAAAAAGAGTTTTCAGACCAAATCTGTAAGTCTGCAGAGATTCAGGAACAACACTACACTTGATAAACTTATGTTCATCAAGTAGTTAAACTTAAAAAAATGAAAAGAATGAACATGTTTTTCAGCTTCGTAAGGACACTTTCTCTCGTTGTTGTTTTGCTATGCATTGGCACTAGCTGCAAAAAAGTAGAAGATGCGATCTTCAATTTTGAAGGTGTATTTTTATCAAATGATGGCTGGGAAGTTACGCTGGACGAGAGCACGGGTAGCGGTACTTTCACAAAAGTGGGGACGCCGAGGGGGACGTTAACCAATCCAAAAATCGGAGATAAGTTAATTTCTTTAACAGTTAGAGAAGGTGGAAATTCGAACTATTGGAAAGCGGTAAGTGTTCTCGATGAAAATTTCCAGGTGGCTACCGGATCGACAATGTTTAGCAGTGGGAAAGTGCTGATCGAAAAAACCAAATTAACCATCATACCGGATCATGGAAAGCCTTATTCTTTTACTAGAACGAGCAGCATTTCAGGCCAGCCGGCTGGTCCTACGCCAGTGGATGGAAATTCTACCTCATACGGTCCCTGGTATTTTGTTAAATCGGATAATGCTTTACAAATCAGATATGCCGTCATTGATGCAACAACTTCGATTTATAAAATTCGTGTTCAATTGAGAATAAACAAAACAGATCCTATATTCTGCAGTAGTTCTACGTGCATAGGATATTATTGCTGGTTGGGCTTTTATACAAAGGCCGGTGCGGCAGGATATGAATCGGAAACAACGTTGGATTTCTACAACTCATACACTGGATCAGGCGGCGACGGAATTTACACGCTGCCTTCTCCTGTTTTCTATGAAGCCAAAACCTTTTCCGATGGGAGCAAGCGAATTTGGAATTACAGTTTAGGCTTGCCGGAAGCAGTGGATGCGAACGGAAATAAATTTCAAATTTATTTACATGACGGATGTGTTGATATTCATTCAACCGTTAGCCCGAATAAATGCGCATCCAAATCGAATAGTTGGCAAAAACTCCAATAGCTTGAATGTTCAAAACGAACTCCGCCTGACTTCGGGTCCTTCAAATCAACATTCGGCTTAGATTCCACCTAAACGCCATTTACTGAACGACAAATTTGTGGTTAGTGGCTAGTGCGGAACGTGGCGCCTTGGCGCCAGTTAGTGGTTAGTGGTTAG
>CAMCXM010000164.1 GCA_945883425.1 Spirosoma fluviale | reverse complement strand
GAGTTTTTTAATCATTGGTATAATGTTTTTGAGCTTTTGGAAGAGAACCGCAAACTCTGCTGTTTCAATTTTTACTTCGTTAACTGTATTAAATCACAAGCCTAAATCTTACGCATTCACCACTTCTCCAATAAGTGTACCACCGGTGCTGGATGTCACCAGAACGTTGACGTACTGTCCTTTTTCGTGCTGTGCCTTGTCGAAAACCACCACTGCATTCTGATCGTTCCGCCCGAAAAGCTGGTCGGCAGAACGCTTGCTGGTGCCCTCGATCAAAACGCGGTGTACCTTTCCAATGTGGTTGAGATTTCGTGTCAAGGCACTTTCTCTGTGCACTTTGATGATTTCAGCGAGACGGCGCTGTTTCACATCTTCGGGTACATCGTCGGCCAGTTTTTTGGCAGCTGGCGTATTGGGCCTTTCCGAATATGCGAACATGTAGCCATAGTCATAGTCCACTTCTTTCATGAGGGCGATGCTGTCCTGGTGTTCTTCTTCCGTTTCGCCGCAGAATCCCACAATCATATCGGTTGAAATCCCACAGTCGTGGCCCAGAATTTCCCGGATGGCCTGCACCCTTCCCATGTACCACTCACGGTCGTAGGTTCGGTTCATCAACTTGAGAATCCGGGAGTTGCCACTCTGAGCCGGAAGGTGAATGTAGTTGCAGATGTTGTCATACTTTTTCAGGGTATAAAGCACTTCATCTGTGATGTCTTTGGGATGAGACGTGGAAAACCGAACACGCAGATCGGGATCAATCAGAGCCACCAATTCGAGCAGATTGGCAAAATTGACAACCTTATCGTCGCTTCCTTCCGCCTTCCATTTATAGCTGTCGACATTCTGTCCCAAAAGAGTTACTTCTTTGTATCCCTTCGAAAAAAGATCCCGGGCCTCGTCCACAATACTATGGGCATCCCGGCTTCTTTCTCTTCCACGGGTGTACGGCACCACACAAAACGAGCACATGTTATCGCATCCCCGCATGATGGAAACAAAAGCAGTGACGCCATTGCTGTTGAGGCGAACTGGGGTAACATCGGCATAGGTTTCTTCCCTGGAAAGAAATACGTTCACGGCCTTGTCGCCTTCATCCACCGTTCCAACCAGATTGGGAAGATCCCGGTAGGCATCCGGACCGACGACCATGTCCACCATCTTTTCTTCTTCGAGAAGTTTGGTTTTCAGTCGCTCCGCCATACAACCCAGGACACCGATAACGAGTTCGGGCTTACGGTTTTTCATGCCTTTCAGATGCACCAGACGGTTCCGGATCTTCTGTTCTGCATTTTCACGGATGGCACATGTATTCAGGAAAATCAGGTCGGCTTTTTCAGCGGAATCGGTTGTATCAAAGCCATTCTCATGCATGATGCTGGCTACGATTTCACTGTCTGAGAAGTTCATCTGGCAACCATAGCTTTCGATGAAAAGCTTTCTTCCTTTTCCTGTATTGGTTTCCTGACTGGTAATGGGAGCCTGGTCAGCAGTCGGGACATCGTGAAGGATATCCAGGTCCGTAACAATCTGTGACATAATAGAGTATCTTAAAACAAGGGCGACAAAGATAGCCAGTTGGTGACAAAGTGGCAGTTTTTTTTCGAAAATACAGGAAATGTCGAATGAATGAGAATCAATAATTACCTCCATTAAAAAGAGAAATACCCGGTTACCCATTTCACTGACGGTGCTTTCATGGAAATAAATCAGCAAGACTGTGCATTTTCTCCTTTGAACTCAACCCGAAAAGCCTACATTTGCGACCTCAGAAAAACATCTGAATTTAACAAATGGCAAACTTTGATTTGATAGTAATAGGCAGTGGACCAGGAGGTTATGTTGCTGCTATCCGGGCATCTCAACTCGGACTTAAAACCGCTGTTATCGAAAAAGAAAGTCTGGGCGGTATTTGCCTGAACTGGGGTTGCATTCCGACCAAGGCACTTTTGAAAAGCGCACAGGTATATGAATATATCCAACATGCGGCTGATTATGGAATCACCATTAAGGATGCGAAGGCTGATTTTAATGCCGTCGTAAATAGAAGTCGTGGAGTAGCAGACGGAATGAGCAAAGGTGTTCAGTTCCTGATGAAAAAGAATAAAATAGAGGTGATTATGGGCATGGGGAAACTCACCAAAGACCGAAAAGTTGAGGTAACCAAAGCCGATGGAACCAAAGAAATTCACGAAGCGAAGAGCATTATCCTGGCAACAGGTGGTCGTGCCCGTGAATTACCAAATGTGAAAATCGACGGAGAGAAAGTAATTGAGTACCGCAAAGCAATGTCACTTCCAAAACAACCAAAATCAATGGTGATCATTGGTTCCGGTGCCATCGGGGTTGAGTTTGCTTATTTCTACAGCACCATGGGAACCAAGGTGACCATCGTAGAATTTATGCCTCGGATTGTACCGGTAGAAGATGCAGACGTTTCCAAAGAACTCGAGAAAATCTACAAGAAAAAAGGTCTGGATATCTACACCAACTCCAGCGTGGAAAGTGTGGATACCAAAGGCAAAACCTGCAAAGTATCCGTTAAGACACCAACCGGAAACATTACCATCGAGGCCGATGTGGTCCTTTCTGCAGCGGGCGTTGTAACCAATCTGGAAGGGATTGGTCTGGAAGAAGCCGGTGTAAAACACGACAAAGGAAAAGTTTTGGTTGATGACTATTACCAAACCAATATTGCCGGCGTATATGCAATCGGTGACATCGTGAAAGGACCAGCCCTGGCCCACGTTGCATCTGCAGAAGGAATTATTTGTGTGGAGAAAATTGCAGGTCATCATCCGCAACCACTCAATTACGGAAACATCCCGGGCTGTACCTATTGTTCTCCTGAAATCGCCTCTGTAGGTATGACGGAAGAAGCAGCCAAAGCCGCTGGCTATGAAGTGAAAGTGGGTAAATTCCCTTTCTCTGCATCTGGTAAAGCATCGGCAGCCGGAGCAAAAGAAGGATTTGTGAAAGTGATTTATGACGCCAAATACGGCGAATGGCTGGGCGCTCACATGATTGGAGCCAACGTTACAGAAATGATTGCGGAAGTAGTTGTTGCCCGTAATCTGGAAACAACCGGTCATGAAATCCTGAAATCGGTTCATCCGCACCCTACCATGTCTGAAGCCATTATGGAAGCGACAGCTGCGGCATACGGTGAAGTAATTCACCTTTAGGTTTAACAAAATTCCATTCAGCCCTGAAAAGTCCGGACAAACCGGATTTTTCAGGGCTTTTTTATTGATTTCCAGAAAGAAGATTATTGAAACTTTAAATTAATTAATACTTTGCCGCATCCAACTACCTCAGCAACATGCGCAACCTTTTCTTTCTCCTGTTTTTTGCAATCGGAATTTTCTTTCAGGCAACGGCTCAAACCGGGTCATGCCCTGGTCAGATAAAAATCCGGATAATCATTAAGCCTGATACCAAACCTCTGGAAACGTCATGGGATCTGGTGGCAGCCAGCGGAGATACAATTTTGAAAGGGCTTTACAATTCTGACAGCATTTGCGTTTCGGACACCGCTTGCATCAAATTTACGATCCACGATTCAGGCGCTAATGGACTTTGCTGCAGCCAGGGTATTGGATTTTATGCGGTGTACTATGGTGATCTCAAAGTGAGGAGTAACTACAAGTTTACTTTATCTGAATCCGTAAACATGGGCTGCAAATCCTGCCAGCCGTTGCCAAATCAAAAACAGGTCAAAGTATACATTAACCCGGATCGGTTTCCGGAAGAAATCTCGTGGGACCTCGTCAATGGAACCGGAGACACACTTACCAAAGGAAAAACCACAGGAGATACGATTTGTGTTTCGGCTCAGAATTGTCTTCGGTTCACCATTCACGATACTTACGGAGATGGAATCTGCTGTGGTCAGGGCTCCGGAGATTATGCCGTTTATTCAAACGACAGCCTTATTTTTTCAGGAGGTCAATACACGTTTACCGATTCCAAATCGTTGTGCGTGAGAGGATATGACTGCAGTTCTGCATTGACGGCAACCTTGGACACATTCACAACTTTTTATGATGACAACTGGTACAAGTTTACGCCGGACACCAACGGAATATTCACCGTGTCGACCTGCAATCTGGGCAACACATGCCAAACCAAAATCTGGGTGTATGACTATTGCACAGGTCTCACACCTTCTGAAGGAAACGCCGGCACACTTGCCTATTCGAACGATGGCTGTGGGCTTCAGGCCAAACTCGACGTTGTGCTGAATAAAGATCAGCCCTATTACATACGTATTGGCGATGAACTCAATGCCTGTAATCCGGATTCCATTCGCTGGGCTCTGTCATACAAAGGACCCGTCATAGGCTGCATGGATCCGGCTTCCTGTACATACAACCCAATTGCAACAGTGGCAGATACCAATTTGTGTCTGTACAGTCCCGACACCAATTGTCCGGACCAGCCGGATCTGGTTGTGAACACGACCCTGCTTCGAACCAGTTTTAAATACGATAGTCTAACAAACAACGACGAATGCTATATTCAGGAAGGATGTCTGAAAGGTTTCGGCAAACGGTACATCGTTCGGTTCGGAACACAGATTGAAAACGTAGGAGACGCTGACTATTACATTGGTAAGCCGCCAGCAAATCCGAATGTACCATCAACTCAGTGGATTTGGGATCCTTGTCATGGCCATTGGCACTATAAAGGTTATGCCGAATACATACTGTTTGACAAAAACTCCAATCCGATTCCGGCCGGATTCAAAGCCGGGTTCTGTGTAATGGATCTGAATTGTTCGTTTGGAGGAGGAATTCCGAAGTACAATTGCTCGAACCAGGGCATTACAGCACATTGCGGAGACATCTACAGTTCAAGTCTCAAGTGTCAGTGGATCGATATTACGGATGTCGACACCGGCCGTTATACCATGGTGGCCAAAGTAAACTGGGACAATTCGCCTGACCTGCTAGGGAGAATTGAATCAAACATATTCAACAACTGGGGCCAGATCTGTATTAAAATCAGTAAATCAGCGAGTGGGGTCAGAAAAGTAACCTTATTGCCGAATTGCAATCCGTTTGTGGATTGTGACGGTCAGGTTTTTGGCTCAGCTGTT
Organism: Spirosoma fluviale; assembly: GCA_945883425.1. Classification (GTDB taxonomy): domain Bacteria; phylum Bacteroidota; class Bacteroidia; order Cytophagales; family Flexibacteraceae; genus CAMDMI01. Next base: position 2,007 of record CAMCXM010000164.1, on the reverse strand, counting down.
CGTGATTGCAACGGTGTTTGCCACGGAACCACCCTTCATGGCGATATCAACAACGACAACACCCGAAATGAGATTGACCTTGTTCAATACATATCGGGAACCATGGATGGTAGTCTGACCAGTACAACCTGCCGGGATCTGAACGGCGATGGTCAGGTAAATGTGGTGGATGTGCAGATGATGGCCAAATGCCTGGACGACACACCACCGAATGGTCCACCTGCTCAATCCTGCAAATTCAATCCATTGATATCCAACCCAGATCATACCGTTCGCTTTGGCATTGACACAATCAACATTGCGGAAGGCTACGTCGATATCTCGATGTTGAACCCTCAGGATGCAGTTTCAGCATTTCAATTTACCTTGAGTGGGATTTATATCGATTCCGTCCGCCTTCTGAAGGTTGGAGATTCTGGTCTGGTTACCCTTCGACATACTTCCAACGGTAAAATCCTGGGAAGTCTGATCCGCAATCAAATTCCAAAAAGCACCCAGGAGTTCTCTTTCCTTCGGGCTTATTTTGATACCACAAGCGGAAATGAAGTATGTATTCCCAGTATTGCAGCGGTCCTGAATCCTGAAATGCAATTGATCGGAACAGCGGTTGGGCCTTGTAAGCAGATTGGTTCTGTTACCAGCATTGCTCAGAAAGGAAGGAAATCTTCATTGCGACTGGTGCCAAATCCATTTTCGCATCACACAAAACTCTACTTTACCAATCCATTACAGGAATCTTTAACCCTTGTAATTTTTGACACACAGGGCAAAAAAGTAAGGGAGATAAAAGGAATACAGGGAACCGACTACATGATTTCTGCACAGGGATTACAGCCGGGCATGTATTTCTTCCAATTAAAAGGACAGGAAATCCGGAACGGAAAACTGTGGGTTGAAAAATAATTCTTCACCTTTTTAGTTAACTGGGTTTCATTCATTGCCATTCGTACTCTCATTTCTCCGGAAACCATAATTCAATTGGGTTTCCGGAGAAAAATAGAGCCCTTCGTACACATTCATGCGAAACCTATTTTATTTTCCACGATTGAAAGCGTTTATCACTTTCTCTTGGGCACTCAACCTGACTCTTTTGACCTGCCAATCGGGCCAGGCACAAATCCTCACTTTGTCCGAGGCCTTGCAAAAAGCAAGAACAAACAGTCCTATTTCCAAACAGATCAAGTCGCAGTACCAGGCCGAACAATGGCGGTTTAAATCGAATCGGGCCTTGCTGCTTCCTCAGCTCGATCTGAATGCCCAGATTCCAGGATTTACAAGGGCCATCAACCAGATTTCTCAACCTGACGGCAGTATTTTGTTTCGTCCGCAAAGTCAGAATTTCTCATCGGCAACCTTGTCGCTTAGCCAGAACTTATTGGCAACGGGTGGAACTTTGTCACTTAATTCTGGTTTGAGCCGGATCGACCTTTTTGAAGATCAGGGCGGAAACCCGAATTACTACTGGCGATCTGCGCCTTTGTTTCTTTCCTATTCTCAGCCCCTTTTCCGGATCAACCGGATTAAATGGAACTGGGAACAACAGAAAATAAGCTATGATGAAGCCACCCGCCTTCAGTTGGAAAGGCTCGAAGATCTTAATATACAGGTTACCCAAAAGTATTTCGAATTGTTAATTTCAGAAGTGCAATTGCAGAATTCTGAATATAACCTTCGGAACAACGACACCATTTTCCGGATAAGTCAGGGACGTTTTGGAATCGGTAAAATCGCTGAAAACGAACTGCTGCAGGTTGAGCTGGGCCTGATGAATGCCCGCAATTCGGTCGAGCAAACAAGAGTAAAAAAACTCACCAGTGAAAAAGAACTACGAAATCTATTGGGCGAATACGAAAATTCAGGGAAAATATCAGTGGTTCTCCCCTTTCAGGTTCCTCGTCCTGCCATCGATCCGGAAAAGGCCAGAAATGAGGCAAGAGAAAACCGCAGTGACTACAAGACACTGGAAATGAGCGAAAATATGGCAAAAATGAATCTTCGTGCTTCCCA
>CAMCXM010000163.1 GCA_945883425.1 Spirosoma fluviale | reverse complement strand
TTTCTACTTCTGAAGCAGAAGAACTGGTTCAATTAGTTCATCAAACTGGCAAGCTGTTCTGTCTCACCCACAACTATACTGGCTACCCGATGGTACGACAGGCCAGGGCCATGGTGCATTCCGGTGTTTTGGGTACCGTCCGTAAATTGGTTGTGGAATATCCGCAGGGATGGCTTGCATCACGAATTGAAGCAACAGGCCAGAAACAGGCAGACTGGCGCACCGATCCCACCAAAGCAGGAAAGGCAGGTTGCATGGGCGACATCGGCACACACGCCGAAAATCTGGCTGAATACATCACCGGCTTGCAAATCGAATCTGTGGCGGCTGATCTCACCACCTTTGTAGAAGGACGGAAACTCGACGACGATGGGTCTGTTTTGCTGCGGTTTGCGGGTGGAGCGAAAGGTGTGTTGCTGGCTTCCCAGATTTCGGTCGGAGAAGAAAACAACCTCCGTATCCGGGTATATGGCGAGAAAGCCGGAATCGAATGGAGTCAGACGGAGCCCAATACGCTGCTCGTAAAACATGCGGACCGTCCGGTTGAAGTATACCGTACCGGTGGAAACGGACTTTCACCGGAAGCAATGCAGGCCACCCGTTTACCGGCGGGCCATCCCGAAGGATACCTCGAAGCATTTGCCAATCTGTATAAAGATTTCGCCACTGTTTGCCGGCAGCGGGCGGCGGGTGAAGAATTGACCATCTCCTTTCCTACCGTGGAAGATGGCCTGAGGGGAATGAAATTTATTGATGCCGTCGTTGAATCGTCGGCTCAGAATGCCAGGTGGGTTAAACTGTAAAATCATATTCAATAAATACTAAGTCGATTCGTTTCCGAAACAAATTACCACCGATGCGCAAATTCCTGTTCATACTGCTTACGGCCATTGCCACTCTTCTTTTCTCATTCTCATTTACAAAAGATCCGGAGAAAATGAGTACCGATGAAGAGAAGCTTTTCAAAGACATCAATGCATACCGTAAATCATTGAAACTGCCTGAGATTCCGTATTCACCCAAACTGACCCGTGTTGCCCAGATTCATGCCAAAGATCTGAGCGACCATCCGCCTACTGAAAAATGCAATATGCATTCCTGGTCCGGTAAAACGGAAGGTTCGGCCTGCTGCTATACCAGCGACCACAAGAATCCTGAATGCATGTGGCAAAAACCACGAGAGCTGGCGGGATATGAAGAGGCCGGATATGAGATTGCCGCCATGAACACCGATCCTGAAGTGGATTGGCTCAAACAATGGAAAGGCAGTCCGGGTCACCATCAAGTGATCATCAACCAGGGAATCTGGAAAACGATGAAATGGAATGCGATGGGTGTTGGAATCCGGGGTGGCTATGCGGTTGTATGGTTTGGTATTCTGGAAGATCGAGGAAAGCCAGTCCGTTAATCTGGTTTCATCCCAAACAAGAAACACATGAAACGCGTTCGTTTTATCGCCCGGCACAGTTTCCGTTTTCTGCTGGGGTTGGTGTTGGTTTACCTGACGGGAAGTGTGGTATTGTCATTTATTACGATCGATCCGGAAGAAAAAGATGCGCTCCCGGTTTCGATTTTTGTGGTCAGCAACGGAGTGCACACCGATCTGGTTGTTCCTGTCCGGAACGAGATAATGGACTGGAGCCATATCATTCGGTTCGAGCACACAAAGGCCAGAGACAGTTCCCGAAAATGGGTTTCCTTCGGTTGGGGCGCCAAAGGATTTTACCTCGAAACACCTGCCTGGTCAGACCTCAAAGCAAGCACTGCATTTAAAGCCGCATTCTCATTGGGCACGACGGCCATGCACACCCAATTCCATAACCGGTTAAAAGAAAACGATCATTGTGTTGCCATCCGTCTGCATCCGGATCAATACCGGAAACTGGTGGCTTTCATCTCGGGCAGCTTTCAGAAGGACAGTACCGGTTTTGTGATCCCCATTTCAACCAACGCTGTGTACGGAAAACACGATGCCTTTTATGAAGCGCTGGGTTCGTACAGCATGTTGAAGACCTGCAATACCTGGACCAATGAAGCACTAAAATCGGCAGGACTGAAAGCCTGTCTCTGGACACCCTGGGACAAAGGAATTTTGTATCAGTATGGGAGGCCGCTATGGTAGAATCTATAGAGGAGAAAAATTCTTATCTGATTGATCCCATCAAAAAGCATTCGAAAAAGACTGCGTAAATAAACCAACGCAATCAATAGATTATCAAGTTTTTACCCTTCTTTTACTATTCTTTCTATTTAAGACAAATCGAAAGCAAATCCAGACATTTTAGTCGTTCTGTGGAAAAAAGATGGCTGGAATGTTCCGGAATAAATAGCTTTGGTCGTTCGGACTAACCCCTATACATGACCGCAGATATACTGATTACACTTTTATTGGTTTTTATGAATGGCTTTTTCGTGGCAGCCGAGTTTGCCATCGTGAAAGTCAGGGAATCGCAACTGGAAGTGGAAGCCCAATCCGGAAACCTTGCCGCTATCCTGGCAAAAAAGATCGTCGGCAACATCGACGGTTACCTTGCCGCTACCCAATTGGGTATCACATTGGCCAGTCTTGGACTTGGCTGGGTGGGTGAACCGGTTGTATCGAAAATAATCCTGAAGGTGGTTGCGGCAATGGGATTCACCATTGAAGAACATTTGGCCCACGATCTGGCCTTGCCGGTTGCCTTCGCCATCATTACAGTTCTTCATATTGTGTTTGGTGAACTCGCTCCCAAATCCATCGCGATTCAGCGTTCGGAGAAAACAACACTCTTTGTAGCCTATCCTCTTCGTTTTTTCTACCTCGTCTTTCGTCCGGGCATCTGGATGCTGAACGGAATCGCCAATTTTATCCTTCGGCTTCTGGGCGTGAAAGCCATCCATGGTTCGGAAGTACACAGCAGCGAAGAGCTTCGTTACCTCGTGAAACAGGGAAAAGAATCGGGCACGATTGAAGAGGAAAACTACCAGATCATCCGCAACGCATTTGATTTTTCGGAGCGCAGTGCCAAGCAGATCATGGTGCCCCGGACACAGGTTCTGGCTATTGACGTGGAAGATTTCAACGAAGAAGTGCTGGAAATGGTGCTGGACGGCGGTTATTCCCGGATTCCTTGCTACCAGGAATCGTTGGACAAAGTAATTGGCGTGGTGTACCTGAAAGACATTCTGATGAAGGTGCGCAAAAAGGAAAACATCGTGATCACCAACATCATGCGGCCCATTATGGCCATTCCCGAATCCAAACCGATCGGGCGCTTGCTGAAAGAATTTCAGATCCGGCATGAACAGATTGCAGTGGTGGTGAATGAATACGGAAGCACCAAAGGCATCATTACGATGGAAGACATTCTGGAAGAACTGGTGGGTGAAATCCAGGATGAATTTGACAACGAGGTACCGTCCGTTGAACAAACGGCCCCCCATATTTACACTGTTCTCGCCTCTTCCTCTCTGCACGACATCAACAAAGGACTTCCCAAACCTCTGGAAGAAGACGGCAACTACGAGACTCTGGCCGGATATATTCTGTCAAAATCTGGCCGCATTCCGAATATCGATGAGCAGATTCTGATTGAAGACTACGAATTCACCATCCTGAAGAAAATCAAAAGCACCATTGTTCTGGTCCGTTTGCGTGAAGTGGAGGAAGGGGAAATAGGAATTGAGAATTAAGAATTGAGAATGAGGAATTAAGCGGAACGTGGCGCCATTAGCGCCAAATTAAGAATTGAGTACCTTCAGCTCCAGATGCAATTGGGAATGCTGATTGATTTGAAACTGGGATGGTTGACTATTTTTGGTGAAGGCGCAGCCGTAAATTAAACTCATAACTTTTAACTCTTCATTCTTAACTCTTCATTCTTAACTCTTCACTCATAACTCTTCACCCTTAAATTCTCTAAGTTTGCAGCGTTCCGACGGACGGAGCAATTGAATTCAACACTGCCGGATTTGCTGAATCTCAGAACTGTACAGGTCACCCGTTATGTGACACCCCTCCGCGAAGGCGGATCGTTGCCCGCTCTGGCGGAGGCCGACGATTCGTTTTTGTATGTGCTCAAATTCCGGGGAGCCGGACAAGGCGTGAAAGCCCTCATTGCCGAACTCATCGGGGGAGAAATCGCCCGGACACTGGGTTTCCGAGTTCCGGAACTGGTGTTTGCGGAACTGGACGAAGCATTCGGACGCACCGAAGCCGACGAAGAAATCCAGGACCTCCTCAAATTCAGCACCGGCCTCAATCTGGCCCTTCATTATCTGTCGGGTTCCATCACCTACGATCCGGCGGTAACCCGTCCCGATCCAAAACTCGCTTCGCAGATTGTGTGGCTGGATGGATTTCTGACCAACATCGACCGGACGGCCCGCAACACAAATATGCTCATGTGGCATAAAGAACTCTGGCTGATCGACCACGGTGCTTCCCTGTATTTCCATCATTCCTGGGACAATTGGGAAGAACAGGCGTCCCGTCCGTTTGCAGGCATTAAAGATCATGTGCTGCTGAAGTGGGCCACCGAACTGGAACAGGTGAACGCTGAATTTAACAAGCTGCTCACCCCGGAAAAGATCGGGCAGATTGTCGCAACGATTCCGGACGACTGGTTGCTGACGGATGCGTTTCCGGGCACGCCGGACGAAACCCGTGATGTGTACCGACGCTTTCTGGAGATCCGCCTTTCCTCATCGTTGAACTTTGTAAACGCTGCCGAAGATGCCCGCAAAGCCAGTTTTTGAGTACGCTGTGGTTCGGGTGGTTCCGAAAGTGGAGAGGGAAGAATTCCTCAATGTGGGCATCATTTTGTTCTGCAAAGAGCTGCGGTTTCTGGATATGGTGTTCGCTCTGGACGCCGTACGTTTGCAGGCATTGTCACCCACAGCCGATGCCGAAGAACTGCAGGCCAATCTGGCTTCCTATGAAAAGATCGCCAAAGGCAACCGCGATGCCGGCCCGATAGCGCAACTGGATGTGGCGTCCCGTTTCCGTTGGCTGACGGCGACGAGGAGTACTCAGATTCAATCGTCAAAAGTGCATCCCGGATTGTGTGCGGGTGATCCGAAGGAGACGTTGATGAAGTTGTTTGAGAAATTGGTGGCCCAGTAATCCAAGCCCCCTAACCTCCCGATGTAAAATCGGGACAGGCTCCAGAGGGGGAATCTTATTTAGATCATATCTTTGCGAAACTACGTTTCGACAACGCACGGACGTAGTTTGAAAACCACACCCAACTGAAACCAAAAATTTGGAGAATTGACAAAGGATGGTTTGATTTGGGGATGAACCAATGGCTCTTTCAACCGGGTTATTATATGACGGTATCGAAAAATAACCAAATCAAGAAAGCGTCGTGTACAGCGGTTAATGTTGGCCGATACTTGTAACCCAAACCTTATTACTCAAATTTGACCATGCATATTGAAAATGCAAAGATTGACCAAATCAGAGAGCTTTGTAAACAGAACAAAGTGAAGACTCTTTTTGCCTTTGGCTCAGTAACCAGAGATGATTTCAATGCCAATTCCGACATAGACCTGATTGTCGACTTTGAAGAAAAGGACCCTTTTATTTACAGCGATTTGTATTTGAATCTAAAATCTAAACTTGAGGAGCTTTTGAAACGGCAAGTAGATTTACTTGAAGAAAGGGCGATCAGGAATCGCTTTTTCAGGCAACAATTAGAAAGCACCAAGGTTCCAGTCTATGGACATTAATATAAAGACATGGTTGCTCGACATCCAGCAATCCATTGAGGAAATATTTGATTTTTTAGGGGACCGCAGAGACTTCTTTGCTTATCAAAAAGATATAAAGACCAAAAAGGCTGTAGAACGGAATCTTGAAATTATTGGTGAGGCTGTGAATAGAATTTTGAAAGCAGACAGCAATTTTCAGATAGAAAACGCCAAAAATATTATTGGAACACGGAATAGGATCATTCATAGTTACGATAATATCTCTGATGAATTAATCTGGACAATTGTTTGCAAGGAACTCCCGAAGCTAAAGGAGCAAGTCGACAAACAAATTGAACAATAGCAAGTTCTGGGCGAAACAGGCCCATTTCATAAAAGAAGGAATTTGTATTTCATTTGCAGTTGAGTCACTACGCGGGTCATTCTTCTAAAGTGGAATCGGCTTCGTAGAAATGACGATTTAAACCTGACAGACAAGAACTTAACAAAGCACCGATTTTGAATCAACAAAAAATGTAACGATGAGATAAAACCAAACACAGCCTAAATGGCTGACATAAAATATTTGCGTTTAGCATTCTTGTAGCCGAAAACGACCAAAATTAAAAGCACAACAAGGATTTGATGAACGCCCACGTAAGGCGTGGGCTTTATCTATTCTGTTGTGTGGGACTTGGTCGTTCCTCGGCTACGGATTGGTAACTGTCCCACGCTGATTTTTTTTAATCCCTCTACTGCGGGGCAGGGTAGAACAAAAAAAAATTCAAAAAAAATGAAATTGAAAAGTTTACTTCTGATCGCCGTAGCCACTCTGGGATTGACTACCGCAACAATGGCACAAGTGCCAAATTATGTGCCGACCAATGGACTTGTTGGTTGGTGGCCGTTTAATGGGAATGCCAATGATGAGAGTGGGAATGGGAATAATGGAAATGTCAATAGTGCGATATTGTCGAGCGATAGAAATGGCAATGCGAATAATTCATACTATTTAAGTGGTAGTTCAAGTATTACTTGTAATACTGCAATGGTTCGCCAATTAATAGACCAGTATAATTCCTTCTCCGTAAGTATATGGTTTAACAGATCTGACAACAACAATGCACCAACTGATTTTGAAGAGATGGTTTTGTTTGCTATAGATGGACAAAATAGTGCACCTTTTAAACGAGTATGGTCTACAGTTGGTCAAAGAAATTCCGAGACGCTTTTTGAATTTAGAAGAACAAATTCATCAGTTGATGGTATTAGGGAATGCTATGATAGTACTAATATCGCTGTTGCTAATACTTGGCACAACGTAATTATGATATATAATAATGCAACGAATCAATATAATTTATATTACGATGGAAAAAATATAACTCCACTTTATTTTTATGGTGACTTGTTTGGTGATTTAGGTGTAAGCAATAACTCAGTCATTGGTTTAACCTTTGGTG
>CAMCXM010000162.1 GCA_945883425.1 Spirosoma fluviale | reverse complement strand
ACTTTGCATCTGCAAAACTTTATTGTGTGGTAACAGCAAAGCTTGCAAAAAAGAGGCAGATGAAAGCAATTTCTCTGCCTCTTGTACTTTACCAAGAATTTGGAAAATTTACCCTCTAATCTATACTGAGTTCACCGGATGACAGTAATTGTAAACCAATTGGGGGAATTGGAATTTTGAATTTATTAATATCTCCAACATTAAAATGCTGTTGAATTTGCCCCTTTTGATTTGAAGAAATGTAGTTTTTACCTGCATCTGAATTAAGAAAAAAAGCCAAATAATAGGGTGAGATAATCTCTTTTTTTGGAGTAACGATCAGCATGTCAATGCAATTTATACCATTTATATCCGCTTCAACAACAGCTGCGGTGCCTGGTTGTCCAGTTCTAACTATCAAAACATCCCCAGTAAAAACCTTGGATTTGAATAAAACTTTGTCATTTGTCTCTTCGGAAAAATAAACCAAATTATCTTTTGTAATTCTGTTTGGTCTTATGTTCTGTGAACGAAGAGCTGGTGCTCCTTCTTTGACATAATAACTAGCGGGCTTGATAACAACTCCCACAGAAATTCTATTGGCGTAATCTTCACCAGTTAAGCACTCCCACCCCTTCTCATTCTTCACAGGATCCCCAAACATATCAATGAAAATAGCCTGCGCCAGTTCATCGTATTTTTTGAGAAGTTCCTGGTCTTTGCGTTTTAAGGCATCGGCGGCATCCAAAATTTCGGCTATCCGCTTTTGGATGGGGAGTGGAGGGAGGGGAATTTTAGCATCACTCAAATTTTCTAACTTGATATATTTAATTACCCCACCGATAGATTGTTCTCTCAATTTTTCAAGGTACGTATCTAAAAAATAATAGAGGTATCTAACATTCAAGGTTTCATTATTTAACGCTTCAACGATGTATGTTCGCTGATATGCGTCAAATTTGCCTTCATAGTATTTTACATTTAAATCACCATTTCCAGCAACTAAAACACATTCACAATCATAAGTATAACTGCTTATTTTCAAGGGTTCCTTAGAACATGTAAAAAAGGGATATATGCCATCTTTGCTTGAAGCATTGGCATCAAGTTTTCCTGTTTTAATTTTTACAAAATCCCCTAATCGACTTATTTTTAAACTCATACCACCATCCCTTTTAATTGTATCCATTTTTCACTTTTAATTTTTCACTTTCCACTCTTAACTCTTCACTTTTAATTTTTCACTCTCAACTTTTAGTTTTTCACTTCCCAAACCTCGCCCGGTCTTCATCGATCAATTGCTTCAACTCTTCTTCTTTGGGCAGATAGAGCAAATATTTGGCAGCGAACAAATGGTTGTTTTCCGCCAAAACCGAGTATTTCACAATGGTTTCGTCTTTTTCGGCACTCAACAAAATGCCGATGGTTGGGTTATCGCCTTCGCCGCGTTTCAGGTCGTCATACATGCGCACGTACATATCGAGTTGTCCAATATCCTGGTGGGTTAGCATTCCTGTTTTGAGGTCAATAATGACAAAGCATTTGATGAGGTAGTTGTAAAAAACCAGATCGATGTAAAAATCGGACGAGTCGGTAACCATATGCTGCTGCCTTGCCACAAAGGCAAAACCTTTGCCCAGTTCGAGCAAAAACTGTTGAATATGGTCGAGAATGGACGTTTCAATCGAATGTTCCGTGTTTTTGGTGTGGGTGGGTAGCCCCAGAAACTCAAATATATACGGGTCTTTCAGGATGTTTTGGGGTGTATGGGGCAGATTGGTTTCCGATGGATGGCTCAGCACCCGCTCAAAAGCCATTGCATTGATCTGGCGTTGCAAGGTTCGGCTGTTCCAATTTCCGGCTATACTTTCGGTAAGGTAATATTGAATTTTACGTTCCGAATCGAGCCGGCATAATTGCCGGTAATGCGACCAACTCAATTCGTGACGCAATGTGTCACGAATTGGAAACGCCTTATAAAATTGCCGCATATTGCGCAGATTACTTTCATCGAAACCCTTACCAAACTCAACTGTAAGCTGTTGGGCCAGATTTTTTAAAACGTTTTTTCCATAATCGGCACGGGGCTTTCCTTCCTGCTCGTCTTCAACAATGAGCTGCCCAATTTTCCAATAGGTTTCGAGCAGGTTGCTGTTTACCAATCGAAAAACCCGTTGCCTGGCTTCCAAAATGATTTCCTTAACGGAGGTGAATAAGGGTGTATCGAGCTGTTTCATTTTTGCAATATTACTTTTTATCGTTTCAAGAAATAAGCACGTTGATTATAGTTCTTAATTTTTAGTTTTTCACGTGGCGCTAAAGACGCCACGTTCCGCTTCATGTCGCTTTATGCGCCACTTCGTGTTGCCCACTGCGCCATTTCGTGTTGCCTTCGGCTCCATTTCGCTGCGCTCAACTCCGCTCAACTTTTCATTTTTAGTTTTTCATTTCGCCTCGCTGCTTAACGTTTAGTTTTACAACATTCTTTTTAACTGATTCATCAATTCTGCCCGCTCTCTGTCCAATTCTTCGATCTGGGAGATAATCACTTCGGGTTTGTCGTAGGTCTTTTCTTCATACACCACTTCCTTGTAGCGGTTAATGCTCAGATCGTATTTGTTGTCCCGGATTTCCTGCACCGGCACCAGAAAGGATTTATCGGTACGGGTCCTCATGCCCCCGAAGGGGGATTTCTGAGAGGCATGATACTTTTCGATAACATCGGGAATGTCGTTTGCCTCAATTTCCTGGCGTTTGTCGTCCAGGCTAAAACCATCGGCTTTCATATCGTAAAACCAAACATTATCCGTTCCACCACTGTCGGTTCGGGTAAAAAGGAGAACGGCAGTGCTCACTCCTGCATAAGGCTTGAAAACCCCGGAAGGCATAGAAATAACCGCCTGAAGTTTCTGCCGGTCTATGATTTCCTTGCGGATCTGCTGGTGGGCATTGCTGCTGCCAAACAAAACACCATCCGGTACAATCACTGCACAACGGCCGCCTAAGCGCAAGCCTTTGAGAATAAGGCCCAAAAACAGCAATTCAGTTTTCTTCGCATCCACTACATTCAGAATCCGGGCATCTACGGCTTCTCTGTCCAGACTACCTTTGAAAGGTGGGTTGGCCAGAATTAGCGTTGCTTCATTGGTAAAACTGGCATTCGCTTCGCTCAGGGCATCCACATCCCGGAGTTGGGGATTTTCGATGCCATGCAGAATCATGTTCATGGCCCCTATCCGGATCATGGTCGGGTCAAACTCCATGCCCACAAACATGCTGTCCTGGAAATGGTCTTTGTTGGCCTGCCGCAGCAATTCCTGCGGGTAATGTTCCCGGATGTATTCTCCGGCCACTGTTAAGAAGCCACAGCTTCCGGCACTTGGATCGGCAATGACATCGTCGATTTTTGGTTGCACCATGTCCACCATCATACGGATGATGTGGCGGGGGGTACGAAACTGGCCGTTTTGTCCTGCCGAGGCGATTTTACTGAGCAGGTATTCATACACATCGCCTTTGGTATCGCGGTCGGCCATGTCGATGTTACTCAATAATTCCACCACCTGTGCCAGCAGTCTGGGTGTAGGAATGATGAAGTTGGCACCTTTCATAAACCGGGTAAAAGCGGCACTCCGGGTTCCCACTTTTTGCAGAAACTCAAACACGCCTTTTTCCCTTTTGAAAAGGTTGAACATGGCTTCCGGGTCCAGGTCTTTGAACCGGCTCCACCTCAAAGGATATTCCTCGGGTTGGTAAATTGGTTCATCCAAGGGTTGACCCAATAGATTGGATTTCTGCTCTTTCTGGGTCTGCAGTTCATCGAGCCTGCGGATAAACAACAGGTAGGTCATTTGCTCAATCACGAGCAGTGGGTTGCTGAGTCCGCCTGTCCAGAAGGCTTCCCATACTTTGTCGATTTTGGAACGTAGTTCTCCGGTGATCATCGTGTTACTTATATTATGCGTTGTGTTGCCATTCGGCTTTAGGTTCCGTTCAATTCAGAATCAATAAAAGTAAAGGCATCTCATCTGCTTTGAAGGAAAGGTTTGAATGACGGTTCTGTCAATGTCAGACCGGATGAGCCCTACTTGTATTGAGTCCCCCAAAACAACCCGTCCCGGCCCACTCTTCCAAATTTTGGCTCCCCGTGTTTTTACGGGGAAGGGTAGGATATAAGGGGCGGGTTTTCAGGGTTGGATATATGCAAGAAGTTTATGTTTTGTGTGGCCCCGGTGATCAGTTCAAAAAACGGCCTGTTTAGGGTAATCAACAACCAATAGACTAAACAGCGTTCATTTTCCTCGAGGTTGAATGGATTGTACCGGATGGGTTTGGATCGACGCAAACGCTAATAAATTTTGGGTCAGGTTCCTTCGCCTGGTTCAGCTCCTCAAATTTCCCTTGCAGTGTTTTTTTCAATCGTTTCGGTTCTGCAGGATATTTAATGGAATAAAATTCGAAAATCATGTTATCATTCCAGATTTGTGGTAAACAGTTGAATGATTGATTTTCTTGTGTTTAGGACCTCACCTAAATCCTCCCGAAGCCAGTTCGGGACAGGTTCCCCAAAGGCGAGGAATTTTGTTGAAAATCAATCATTTATGACAATAACCTTTAAAAAGAACTCTTCAATTGAATGTTAACAACTTGGGCATTTATTTTTTTAAGAGCCTTGAAAAAAATATTTAAAAATCCCATTTATCCTGCACTGTTAAATTTCATAAATAACATTCACTAAATTCCCTGTAGAACCATCGTTTCAAATTACTACAAAGTCCCTTCGGCTTTTTTTAACGTGTTGATTATTCATTCCCCCCCCAAAAACAAAAAAACCTCCGCATCGCCAAGGTTTCTCTGATTCAGTAAGTAGTAGTTGTTGTAGTTGTATGGACGCCGATCGGATTCTGCCCGGTTTTGGTTTGGTCGTTCATCGTGGTGAAAAAAGGTGAACAGGGATCCGGTCCGTTGGGCGGTTCGGATCCCTGTTTTTCCTTTCCGTAAAAAATCAGGGTGTTTGCGCAGAGTTCAAAACTTTTGGTTACCAGAACCGTTATTCAGAGACTGTCGTAAGCACGATATTTTTTACGTTTCCAGCACTGATTATGAAAGCTAAATCTTCTTCCAAAACAGAAACTGATCTTAACACAAAGATAAAGGAGGCCTATCTGGATTATGTTCTGACAGAAGGCAAAAACCCTACCTCTGTGTACCATTTCGCCAAAAACGCAGGTTTTCAGGAATCCGATTTCTACCAATGGTACAATACCTTCGACGCAGTGGCCCAGGACATCTGGGAAACGACCATCCGTCAGGTTTTGGACTCCCTCAATGCAAGTGAGGACTACAGCCAATTTAGCGTTCGGGAGCGGATATTGTCGTTTTACTTCACTCTGGTGCAGGAGCTGAAGAAGAATCGAAGCTATGTTTCGTATTCGGCAGACAAATGGGTGATTCCTGGACGCAAGCAACCCATCCGCTCGGCAGTTGAAAAATTGGTGCAGGATTACTTCGAAAAGCAGGTGCAGGATGGATTTGATTCCGGCGAATTGCTTAACCGGAGTAAAGTAGGTGACTACTACAGCAAGGCCATGGTGATTCAATTCTGGCTGGTGCTCGATTTCTGGATCAAAGACAGCAGCCGTGATTTTGAAGACACCGATGCCTTCATTGAAAAAACCGTTCACCTTGGTTTCAGCATGATGCAGGAAAGCACCATCGACAAAGCAATCGACCTGGTTCGTTTTCTGGCTGGTCGGGTGTCATTGAATTAGAAAGATTTTAGAAGCTAAACGTCCCCAAAATGAAAGAACAGAATTCCATACCCGTCACCAAAGTTCAAAGAGCGACGGAGTTTTTAAAGACAGGTGCCCAGATTGGCAGCAACTATCTGAAGCACTATGCCCGGAAAGTGGTCAATCCGGAAACAACCAAAGAAGAACTGCACGCCGATAACGCCGGCGACATTTATAAATCGCTCAGCAAGCTAAAGGGTTCTGCGCTTAAGGTGGCCCAAATGATGAGCATGGACCGTTCTGTCTTGCCCAAGGCCTATTCCGAACAGTTTCAGATGAGTCAGTATTCGGCACCGCCCTTGTCTTCACCGCTCATTATCCGCACGTTTCAGAAGTATTTTGGAAAGAGTCCTTCGCAGATGTACGATTCATTCAACCTCAATGCGTCCAACGCCGCGTCCATCGGTCAGGTACACGAAGCAAGGAAAGACGGTAAACGCCTGGCGGTGAAAGTGCAGTATCCGGGTGTGGCCGACAGCATCAGCAGTGACCTTCGGATGGTGAAGCCATTTGCTGTAAGGTTGATGGGCCTGAATGCCGCCGACGTGGATCGATATATGGGTGAAGTGGAAACCAAATTGCTGGAAGAAACCGATTACATTCTGGAGGTAGAGCGTTCGATTGAAATTTCCGAAGCCTGCAGCGTCTTATCGAATGTGACGTTTCCAAAGTATTACAAAGAAATGAGCAGTTCCCGGATCATTAGCATGGATTGGCTGCCCGGGCTTCACCTGAAGGAGTTTCTCGAAACCAATCCGTCCCAGGAAATCCGGAACCAAATTGGTCAGGCGTTGTGGGATTTTTATGAGTTTCAGATCCATGAGATGCGACAGATTCATGCCGATCCGCATCCGGGTAATTTCCTGATGCAGGAAAACGGAACGCTGGGCATCATCGATTTTGGCTGCGTAAAAGTGATTCCACAGGATTTTTACTACAACTATTTCTCCCTCATCAATCCCGACAACATTGCCGATGATGAGCGCATTCTGAAACTGTTTTTCGCCCTTGAATTTTTGTACCCGACGGACACGGCTAAAGATCTGGAGTTTTATGTGCCTTTGTTCCGGAAGATGATCGGGATCCTTGGTGTTCCCTTTCAAACCGAAACCTTTGATTTTGGAAACGACCCGTATTTTGACGGAATCTATCGGTTCGCCGAAGAACTGGGTAACATGAAAGAACTTAGGGAGTCGAAAGTTGCCCGGGGAAGTAAAGATGGCTTGTATGTAAACCGCACCTATTTCGGACTGTACTCCCTTCTCAATCAACTGAAAGCCAACATCCACACCCATTCCGTTTTCAAAACCATGGTGGTGGACTTGTAGATTAAAAATCAGAACAAGACATAAAAAAAGCCACGATTTCGTTGTGGCTTTTTTTATCCCATATTATGCAATAGATGTGGAACTTTTTGATTTTCACATCTTTCGTTTCTCCTCCGGAGAAACTACGGAAGAGGTTGCAAGAAAAAGAAAATCAAAAAGTTAGCAT
>CAMCXM010000161.1 GCA_945883425.1 Spirosoma fluviale | reverse complement strand
TTTCAAATACCAACCAGATTTGCTAACCTTTGGGCTCCGATTGGTACACTCATGAAAAATTGTCTATTCGCTGTTCTCTTTCTGACGGCTTCTTTATCAATACAGGCACAGGTGATTACCTCTGCTCAGATTGACTCACTCACGCAACTCACCTTAAAAACCTTTGACGTACCCGGTATTTCAGTAGCGGTGGTGAAGGATGGGAAAGTGGTCCACTCCAAAGGTTATGGGGTTCGGTCACTCAAAACCAACCAACCCATGGATGAAAATACACTGGTGGGCATTGCCAGTAATAGTAAGGCTTTTACTGCTTCTGCACTGGCGATGCTGGTGGATGAAGGAAAACTGAAATGGGATGATAAGGTGCGTGACTTCATCCCTGAATTCAAATTATACAATCCCTATGTGACGGAAGAATTTACCATCCGCGATCTTCTTACGCACCGCAGCGGACTTGGTCTTGGCGCTGGCGACCTGATGATGTTCCCCGATTCGAGCAACTTCACACGGAAGGATATCATCCACAACCTTCGGTACCTTAAACCCGTTTCCGGCTTCCGCACCCAATACGACTACGACAACAATCTCTACATTGTGGCCGGCGAGGTAATCGCAAATGCGTCTGGCATGAGCTGGGAAGATTTCATAGAACAGAGAATCATGAAACCACTCGGAATGAACACCAGTGTGGCTTCCATGAGTCGTTTGAAAAACCGCAGCAACCTCATCAGTCCGCATGCGCCGGTCAACGGCAAAGTGCAGCCCCTTGTGATCGATTGGAGTGAAACCGCCAATGCAGCGGGCGGAATCGTGAGTAACCTTCCGGATATGTGCCGTTGGGCCATCATGCAAATGAACCAGGGACGGTATGGCGACAGTCTCAAAAAATCAATGTTCAGTGCAGATCAGCACCTTGAGATGTGGACGCCCCAAACCATCATTCCAACCGGAACCGTACCGCCCTACAATACGCATTTTGCGGCCTATGGCCTGGGTTGGTTTCTCAGTGATGTAAAAGGATACAAGCAGGTTTCACATACCGGAGGTCTGGCAGGTGTTGTTACACAGGTCACGCTGCTGCCCGAACTGAAACTGGGCATCGTTGTCCTCACCAACCAGCAATCCGGCGCTGCTTTTACGGCCATAACCAACACGATTAAAGATAGTTACCTTGGAATAAAAGGCTTGAACCGTGTTCAGCAAATGGCCGATCGGGTGAAGAAAGGTGAAAAAGAAGCGAAAGAGATAACGGACGGTATCGCCAAAGAGATCGAAGCGCAGAAAAAGAACAATAAGTCGAAATCCGATTTCAGTCTGGTGGCCGGAACCTACAAGGATGAATGGTTTGGTGAAGTGGTGATCAGCCAGAAAAATGGAAAACCCTGGTTCGACAGCAAACGATCGCCCAAACTGACGGGCGAGTTGCAATTCTACAAAGGCAATACCTGGATCGTCCGTTGGAATGACCGTAGTTTTGATGCCGATGCGTATGTGCAA
The DNA here is from genome assembly GCA_945883425.1 of Spirosoma fluviale. GTDB lineage: Bacteria > Bacteroidota > Bacteroidia > Cytophagales > Flexibacteraceae > CAMDMI01. Next base: position 5,773 of record CAMCXM010000161.1, on the reverse strand, counting down.
TTTGTGATGAATCAGGACGGAAAAGCAGAATCAATTAAGATGAAAGCCATTTCTCCCCTCACCGATTTCAGTTTTGATTTTCACGACCTGGATCTGAAACGGTAAAAAAGGAACCGTCATCCCTGTTATTTGAGGTCTTCCTAATTTTCGGGGTCGGTACGAAACATCGTTTCCAGCAGTTCTTTGGAAAGGGGCTTTCTCAAAAAACCTTTGCTGAAAGGCAGACCTTTGGCCATCTCCACATCTTTTGGATCCAGAGTAGAAGAAAGAAAATAGATCTGGCTGTGTTTTGTAAGATAAGGGAAATTAGAGATCATTTCAAAGGCCATCATAAATCCGTCCACCATAGGCATCCGGATGTCAATCAGTACCAGTTCCGGATAGTTTTCCGGTTTGAGGCTTTCCAGATGGGAGAAGACCTCTTCCTGCGTCATATAAGTTGTTACGACTTCGATGGATGTGAATTTTTTTAAAAGTTCTGTGTTGATGAAATTTGTGATGGGATCGTCATCGATCAGGATGGCACTTTTCATTTGTTTCTTGACTGATTAGGTATTGTTGTAGTGAATGTTGTTCCGATGGCTGGTTGTGATTCTACGGTTATATCGCCATCTAATTTCCGGATGATCTCTTTACAAATGTAAAGTCCAAGACCAGATCCGGTGGCAGAAATCGAGGCCCGGTAAAACATGTCAAAAATCTTATTGATGTACTGCGGTTTAATTCCTTCTCCATTGTCTTTTATTTTCAGGACAAGTTCCTTCTCATTGATGTCAATGGATACTTCAATCCGAACTTCTTCTTCTCCGTTTGCCGAATACTTGAGCGCATTCGAAATAAGGTTGTTGATCACTGAACGTAATCTCCTTTGGTCAGAATAGAAGACCACATCGGCATTTTGCTGTATGATAATTTTCGCCTTTTTCTGTGCAAAGTGCTGGTAGGTTTCGAATGCGGTTTGAATCAGTTCCTTAATATCCACCTCTTCGGCCACTACATCCAGTCGCGAGTTCCGGGAGTATTCCAGAATATCAAAAATAACATGATCCATCCGGGTCATCACCGAAGAAATCATCTCCATATAAGAGCTGGTATCTTCCGGAAGTCCGGTTTTGTCCATCAAATTGAGCAATCCAAGAACCGAGGCGATCGGTGCCCGCAGATCGTGCGAAACCGAATATACAAACCGGTCGAGCTCATGGTTTAATTTGGTAAGCTCACTGTTGTTTTCAGCTAAGATCCGCCTGTTCTCCTCCTGTTCGGTTACATCGGTTCCAAAGCAAATGAGCATTTCCGGATCCTCATTTTCATGGTATACCGGATACACATTCCAGAGAATTGTTTTATTCTGCTGGCCTGCGGTGAATTTGGTTTTTTCATACGATACTTTTTGCCTTGTCAGACAGGCTTCTCTCAGTTTGTCGGTTCGGATCTGGGCGATTTTCTCCGGCCATAATCCTGTTTCTGCCAGGTCTACATCCGTTTTTCCAACCACCATTTCCCTGTTTTCTATTCCACTAATTGCCTGTGGATTAAGGTATATGTACCGGAAATTTTTATCATACACCTTAATTTCGGCCGGAACATTGTGAAGGATGTTTTCAAAGAAGATCTGTTGAGATTTGAGTTGTCTCTTTTGTTGATTTTCAATCGTTACATCCCTGAAAAAACTGTGTGTCGACATCATCGCCCCATCTTTCATGATGGGCACAACGTTCCCGTTTAATTCGATTCTTTTGCCATTTTTTGAGACAAACGTGACTTCCAGATTCTGAATCGTTTCTCCTGAAAGAACCCGCTGGAAAATATCAAGGCAATGTTCATGATACTCCGGAGCAATAATGTCAAACAGCCTCAGATCTTTCAGGTCTTTGATCGTATACTCCAGACTATCGAACCACTTCTGGTTACAAAATGTCAGTTTTCCGGTGCTGTCGAAACTCTGGATAATATCAAGACTGTTCTCAAAAAGATCCCTGTATTTTTTTTCGTTTTCAATCAGCTTCCGGTTCAGTTCTTCCTGATGTGTTATGTCGATGAGTGTTCCTTCGATCACCGTATCGTCAGGTCCTTCCAGCAATTGAATGTTCAGCAGTACTTCGAGGCGCTCCCCTGTTTTGCTTTGCTGAAACAGATGATAGTTCTCCAGCCGTTTTTCCTGCTTGAGTTTTTCGATGTAATTTATACGGTCTTCAGGCCTCAGATACAGTTGCCCGGTACCCAACGCATCCAGCTCTTCTCTGGTGTAGCCATAGATATCGAGAAAGGCTTTGTTTACATCCAGCAACTTCCCGGAAATTGAACTACGGAAAACCCCGGCTACGTTGTTGGCAAATATCTCCCGGTACTTTTCTTCTGACTGTACCAGCTGGCGGGCAGAATTTACCTCTGCGGTAATATCAACCGAAGATCCTACCATTCGGATGCTCCGGCCTTCACCATCCTTTACAATAAAGGTCATGCCTCGGATATGGCGCAGTTCCCCTGAATTGGTGAATATGCGGTAATCATATTCAATCAGTTCCCTTTGGCCATTCATCAGTTCATATGTTCCTTGCAGGACAAATTCCCTGTCTTCCGGGTGAATGTGGTTTTTCCATGCTTCGAACAAATCCTCGTTTTCAGTTTTTACATGGCCAAAAATTTGATAGCACAGTTCAGACCAAAAAATCTTGTTTTCCAGCATGTTAAACTCCCAAATCCCGATGCCTGAAAAGTTGGTGATGTATTCAAACCTGGAATTCATTTCAACCATTTCTTTGGCTTGATTCACTTGTTCGGAGATGTCTGTAAATTTCCAGAAATACCCCATAAGGTTCAATTGCCATGTATTGGGAATGAACGATATTTCAATGGTTTTTCCATTCTTCAGTTTAACACGTTTATCGTGCACCGGTTTGAAGTTTTCCCGGATGGTTTTCATATTCCACTTTGAATCCTCAAATTGGATATTGTCTGCGATTACGCTTTCAATCCACACAGAATCTTCCCCCACCAATGGAGAAGTGACCGGATCGAGATTGAAGAGTTGAAACAATGCCTGGTTAATCTGAATCACTTTTCCGCTGTTGTCGACCGCAAGAATTGCTTCCTGCAGGTTCTGAATCAGGGAACTGATCCGGGTATGGGAGATTTTGAGTTTCTGAATAAACTGGTTTCGCTCCGTTACATCTTTCTGAACCGAAATATATTTGATCAGTTTCCCATCTTTATCACGGACTGGTGTGATGTCGATTTCATTTGTATAGTCAAACCCATCTTTGGTTGTGTTGAATACTTCAGTTTTGATTGGCCGACCCTGTAAAATGGCATCTCGTAGTGCATCCCGAATTTCTTTCGGCGTTTTTTCGTTCCGGAGTAAGACACCGGGAGTTTTACCAACCGCTTCTTCCTGGCTATAACCTGTTTGGGCAATGAAAGCATCGTTCACCCATTCGATTTTGCCTTTTGCATCTGCAATGATTACGCTGTTCGTCATTTTTGTGGCGATCAGGGCGAGATCCGACAGTGCTTCTTTTTGCTTTTTGCTTGCTACAAGCTCTTCGATCCGGTAAAAAGCATACCCGGCAATTTTACAGATCAGAGAGAAAAAAGACTTTTCCCTTTCGCTGTACTGATAAGGCTTTGAGCCGGCAATGATAAATACACCGACTACTTTGTCAAAGCTTTTCACAGGCAAAACCACCCTTGTTCGTATTTCAAACGATCGTGAACTGGTGATAGACCAGGGGGGGGATGACGGATCATGCGTATCGTCAATAATAAGAGGAATGCCCGACTTGAAAACCTTTCCTACATGGCGGTCCATCGCGGTGGCTTCGGCTTCTAAGCGTTCTTCTTCCGTAAATCCTGATGATATCAGCATCAATAGTTTTTGGAGATCATGATCCCAGACGTACAAACCTGTATAAGCGTTCGGCAGGTTTTCTTCCAGGATCCGTTCGGTTACGCGGATGAGATCTTCTCTTGTTTGTATGTGAGAAAATTCATCAATGTAAACGGAGATGTTATCAATAAATGAAGACTCTATCGTTTGCCCGGAAGCAAGATCTACTTTCAATTTTTACTACGATTTTAAGCCATTTCAGCAAGAAGGATTTTTTGGATCAACGTTGGTTGAAATGGACATATGTAAAGCAAAGCTACTATTTAATTGCAAGTACAAGTTTCTTGATTAATTTATAAGCCAGTCTTTTGAATGATAAATATCAATATAAAATAATGTTTTTGTCAGCCAATTTTGAAATTTGGCTACATTCACACCAACGTCCAATCGATGGTCACAGCCGCTATCGTTTCTGTGTCGTCATCTGTGGCTAGAAATGATGGGTGAGGAGCGATCATAATATGTTCTGAAGAAAAGTGGTTTTCGCCGCATACATTTATACCACACCACGTCCAATCGGATAATGATGGAATCACAGTGAAACTTTAAAGGTGAATGGGTGACAGAATTTTGATCTGTCGAAACCCGGCCATGAATGAATTATGCTGTCCCAGAGAACGGGATAAAAATTTAAACACGTCGGAACTCTTCCGGTATGGCAGAACAAATAAAAAGTCTATGACTTGCTCCGGTTTCAGATCCGGTTTTCAGTCAAAAAGATGGATCCGAAATTATCGGACCAGGTCATTCATTTTACGGACGATCGCCCCTACATTGGTAAGCTCGCCGTAGTTTGAATCAATACCGTGTCTTTCTTTTTTTCCGGTTCGTTTCTCCAGCATCAGAAAACTGTTTTCATACATATTCTGAATACCGTTGATGCTGGCAACGTCCTCCGAACCCGACATCATTTTCAAAGGCCAGCCTTTGTCTCTGTAAACACCCAATATCTGGAAATCTTTTCCGGTATTGTTTTGAAGATAACTGCTCTGGTTTTTGAGCCACCAGGATAAAAACTTTTTAAAGGCTTCGTCGAACGGAGGTTTTTCCATATTAATTTTTGCCAAAGATAGGGCCGTTTCCAGTATTTCAAACCGGATTGATTCGAGGTTTCTGGTTTTTTGGTACGTTTTTTATTGATTTTATGGGTTCAGCAGGTACCATTCTGGTGTCATTCTTCTTCGGCTTCTTTCAAATGAAACAGGTGTAAGAGTCTGTGCGCCAGAGGTGCCAGAATAATTCCGGTGATGGCCAGCAAAATGATTCCCCCATAAATGGCATATATGGAGGCAAATATTTTACTGACGTCTTTTTTCAATACTGTCACCGGACCCATACCGGTTAAAATCATCGAAGCATTGTAAATCGAGTCCACCCACGAAATCCCTTCAAGCCCATGGTACCCGATGGCCCCGAACCCGATTGAAATCAAAACTAGCCCAAGTGCCACCGATACATGAAGAGAAATCCGGATATAAAACTGGCTTTTGCTGAGAAGCTTGTCGGATTTCCGTTCGTATGGCATGGGCAATGTTAGTTTCGGAGAAATGAAACCGGCACAAAATCAATACCGGCTGATTTTACAAGGTACCGTCCGGCAGGAAGCAATTTCACGGGAATACGAGAGGTACCCATCGGGATTTCTTTTTCCAGTACTTTCTGTCCGTTGCTGGAGTAAACCGATAACATCACCGGTTTCCCTGTTTTATTCTCTGTAAACAACTCATTCTCTGAATACCAGATAAAGAATCGCTGATTCTGTCCTTCTGTCATCCCCGTTACAACCACTGCATTCGATGGAAGAGATGTACAACCTCCCGGAACTGTAATCGTAGCTGTGTATAATCCCGATTCAGACGGAACGAGACTGTCTGAAGCTGTCGTTGG
>CAMCXM010000160.1 GCA_945883425.1 Spirosoma fluviale | reverse complement strand
GAGGGAGGAATTCAATCTTCCTCAGTTATCTGCCTTGAAATTGGTGTGAAGCACCACCTGACTTAACTCTTCTATATAACTAATTTTAAATTATTGATAAAGAATGATTTACATTTGGCGGACAGGGCCTCACCCCAGCTGTCGCCATGGCGCCATGGAGCCACCTCCCGAAGCCAGTTCGGGACAGGTCCTCCAAGGGAGAGGGAGGAATTCAACATTTCTCAGTTATCTGCCTTGAAATTGGTGTGAAGCACCCCCTGACTTAACTTCAGAAGCTGATAAAACATCATTCTTCATCTTTTCTTTCCAGCTTCCAGCGCAGACCTAGGTAAATTTCTCTTCCCCTTGTTGGGCCCCAGACCGTCGATGTATCGAAGCCTTTTCCAAATGGATTCTGCCAACCGGCGATGGGTTGTTTCTGGCGAAAATCAAATATGTTCTCCACTCCTCCATACAACTCAAATTGCTTCCATTTGTGGGTGATCTGTCCGTTCAATACGGCATACGGTTTTGAATAGGTGGGTCCCGCTTCTGAATTGGCCGTGATGGTGGCGGGCAACCGCTGCTGATCAAACCAGTGCAGATTGGCATCAAAATACCAGCGGTCGTTTTCCGGACGGTACGAAAGGGCCGTCATTACCCGGTTGGTTGGATTGAATGGCAACACATTTTTCGCTCCGTTTTCCATACGGAACACTTCCAGATAGTTGTAGGCCAGTTTCCACTCCCAGACAGAAAATATTTTGAGATTCGATTCTATCTGCAACGCATTGGACACCGATTTGCCATTGAAATTCCGGATCAGGGCTTTGTTGGGATCGGTGTTAAAGTCAGGAAAGAACTGATTCTGAAATCGGGTCTGGTAATAGTCCCCTGAAATGCTGCCGCTCACATTTTCTCCTTCCAGCGTCCAGGTGTAATTGGCTCCCCAGTTGACGGCCTGCTCGGGTTTAATGGATTCTTCAAAAACAACATCCCGCGAACTGGCCATCAGATTGATGTTTTCCGTGAACAGATTCACCTGCCTCCATCCAGAACCTGCTGAGGCTCTCAGTGTATGCTGTGGATGAAAATCAATTTTGATCATCGTTCGGGGCGTAAAAAACGAACCAAAGACCTGATGCCAGTCCAACCGTGCACCGGCAATCCAGGTGATCTTCTCATCCAGAAACCGGGCGGTGTGTTCGGCAAATACCCCGGGCACCTGCAGGTCGGTGGCATAGTTCCCGCCATAGGTGCGCAACGGAAAAGTGTCCGTAAAATGGATGGTTTCCCGAAGGTTCTGATAGCGAAAACTAACCCCGGAATTGAGAATGTTGGACTCGGTATAGTTCCATTGGTGCTGGAGACTCAGGTTGAGATTTTGCTGACTTGCCTTGTAATGCAGCGTCCCGAAATAGGATTCCTGTTCTTGTCCGAACGCAGAAAGATTGCTGATCAGGGCATGTTTTTCGTTGAACCGATAACCGGTTTTGGAAATGAACTCCGGCTGCAGATAATCGAGTGTTTGCCCGTATGCACGGATCGTTCCTTTGTCGGTGGATGGATTGAAACTGCGTTGTCCTCCTATCCGGGTTTCTTTGGTAAAACGAAAACTCAGCTGTGTGTACCAACCTTCTTCGGTGTCCTGTCCATAATTCCAGCGGTTGAAGACCATGGTGCGGTTGAGCAGGGGAAGATCGAGAAAACCATCGTCGTCACGGTCCCGTTTACCAGCGGGTAAAACCTGATGAAGGCCTACAAGCGTCTTCCAGTTTCCCTCCTTTCCTACTCTTCCGGCGTAGTTGAGGTTAAAGTGTTTTTCGCCAAAATTATTGCCGTAACCGCTCGCATACAGGACGGGTTCCTTTTCCGGATCGCGGGTCATCACATTGATCTGGCCGCTGATGCTTTCAAATCCCTGGAGTACGGAATTGGCTCCTTTCGCTACATAAATTTTATCAATGATCGAAGCCGGATAACTGCTGATGCCATAGGTAAAGGTAGTGCCCTGAATCATGGGCAGTCCGTCGATGAGCACCTGGTTGTACACACCGGAAAGCCCCAGAATCCGGAGTTCTTTCGAATTGGTGAGCACATTGGTAGTTTGTGGCTGGACAGTGGCCTGGGTTTCAAAACAGCCCGCCATGTCGCAGCAGGCCGCTTTTGTCATTTCCTTTTGGGTGATCACTTCCGACTTCTCTGTCGTACTGCCCGACACAAAACTGCCGGCACGGTCTTTTACGATGGTGACATCCGACAGATTTTTGGTCGCCGGTGAAAGCAAAATCTGAAGGAACTCAGCCGAAAAATCACGGACGGTATCGGATTTGTAGCCAGCAAACCGGACAACCAGCGAGGGATTTACTTCACCGGAGGACGGAATCTCAAAACGTCCGGCCGGGTCGGTTACCACTCCGTTGGTGGTGCCCAGCCATTGGACCGAAGCTCCGCTGACCGGTTGTTTTTGTTCGTTTTGAACCTGTCCTTTGATGGTTTGGCAATGGGCCTTTTGATCTAAACCAAGACAGAACACCAGACAAATGGCCGGTATCGAATGAAAGAATTGCATGAAATAGAATGAACTGTTGAAAAAAAATTGGATTCAGACCTTGATCGGCCTGAGAGTTCCCGTAAGGAAAAAACAGTTACACTATTTTCGGAGGTTGCCAGAACGAAGGCGGATAGCGAGAATAAACAAGCGTTGGGTGAATCGAGGAATGCGTAAGGACGACCGGTTCCTGAAGCCAGGCGAAAACCGGAAATGAAGGCAGAAAAAGGAAACAACAGGTGTGGCATTGAAACGGATTGCACGGACAAGACTCCTCACCTGCTCCATTTGAATCTTTGTCTTCTTCGTTTGCAGAGGCGGCACAGGCTTCATCCTGACAACAGCTACTGCCAATTTCGTTGCCCGCCATCGCAATGGATGGCTGCATCGAAAGCAGAAGGGTGAGAATGGCAAAAAGGACAGCAAGTTGCTTCACGGACGCAAATGTAAGGGAAGACTGGTAACCTTCTAAAGGGAATTGAGGGCAGGTAGGAATTAGTAGCTAACGATTAGTGGGTAGGAACAAGTATTTGGCAATTAGAGTTAGCTGTTACAATTTTCTTTAACTATTTATCAACTACTATTTACCAGCTACTTATCTATTTACCAGATACTTACCATTCGTTTAAAGGGAATGCATTTTGGCGCCCCAGGGTGTTTGCAATCGGTCGAAACATTAACCCATAATGAACAAGAGTACCGAAAGAACGAAATATTGACTAGTTCAACAACCACATGTCCGCTGGTTACGATATCTGAATGCTAAGGCAGGGGCTGTCCAAAAAGTGCAAAGTTTTTAGCGATGGACCTTTCCTAATATTACATCGGGAGGACTGAAAACTAAGGCATTTCTCTGTGATTCTCTGCGTCAAATCTCTTTTAACTCCCGATGTAAAATCGGGACAGGTTCTGCGGTTTCTGTCTTTTGGGACAGCCCCACCTGCTTATAGTTGGCGTGGCGATGACTTTTATAAATGCTACCTGAAAAGAAATCAATTCGAAGTGATATGAATTCTATGCCATGCAAAGGATAGAGGTGCCAATTCATCTGTTTTTTCTTTACTTTTGAACCGATGACAATCTCTCAAATTAGATCAAAGGTTTTGCCGGTCTTCACAGGAAAGCCGATTAAACGAGCATTTGTTTTTGGGTCATTTGCACGAAAGTAAAACACAGACCAGAGCGATCTGGATATAATGATTGAACTTGATCCTAAAGCATCAATTGGATTAATTGAGTTTATCAACATTCAAATCGAGTTGGAGAAACAATTTGGATTAAAAGTCGACCTGGTGAGTGCCGACGGACTTTCACCACACATTCAACCATTCATAGAGCTAGATAAAAAGCAGATTTATGAAGCCTGAATTGGGTGATAAACAACGATTGCTTCATATTTTAGAAGCCATTGGAAACATTGAGAGTTTCCTTAGTGGTTTTGATTAGGCAGGTTTTCAAAATAGTAAATTACACGTTTCCGCCATAGAAAGACAGTTGGAGATTATTGGTGAAGCGGCGAATGCCATTTCGGAAAGTTTACGAAATCAATTTCCACAAGTCGACTGGCAGCCAATTCGTCGGTTTCGAAATGTAATTGTCCATGAGTATTTTGGTGTGAGCACCCAAATACTTTGGGGAGTTGTTCAACGTGAAATACCGCTGTTAAAGTCGCAAATTGAAGTTATCATTAATTCAATTACGTAAATTCAGAGTTCCCGGCTGTTTTCAGAATTTTATTCCTCAGTAAAAGAGCTCTCATTTCCGGAACAAAACCAACAAACCAGTAGATTCACACACATGTGGGCGAAGAGAGAACGCTTCGCCCAACGTTGCAGTGTGAATGAATCATGTTTTTAACCCTGCTTTGGCTGTCGGCCTTAGGTTATTGTTTTCATTTCGATGGCCCGCTCATTGACAAACAAAACTGAGGGGAATACTTAATTTTATGGTAATCCAGATATTCCGTAAAATTTTTGATGCAGTCTTTGCCGCCAAAAGCATTATACAAACCGATCAGCAGCTCAGCTTTCTGGTGTTCCTCCAGTTTGAATTGTTTAAACAATTTGCGGAGTGGCTCCTCCGAAACGATGTAATAATATTCATCATCCGAAGCACCCAGGCGCCAGGTATTCAGTACCAGCCGATCTTTATCGAATGATGCCACCACATCGCTTGCCACATAGGCATCTCTGTAGTTGTAGAGTTCTATTTCGTCGGTTCTCATACTCTTGCACGAAGGTTCTTTTGGCTGCGGGCGATCAAACTGAATATGATCCGGAGTTTCGAAAAACTCAATTTTTCCGTCAATGGTATTTTCATCCCTTTTCAATGGATTGATTTTCACTTCATCAAAAGCCAGACCTGGCACACGATTATCAAATTCCAATCGATAATTACCAGAAATAATATTCTGCGGCAAAGCACCGAAACTTCCACCGGTCCATTTCCATTTGGCAGCTCCATGTTGGTAGAGCTTTCCTTTGAATAAAATATCAAATGTTTTCTTTCTTCCACAATCGATGCTTTCCTCCTGGATCCGGATATGAAATTCCAGGCCCCTCCATCGAACACTTGTTTTTGCATGGTATGGATAACTTTCCCATGAATGAACGTATCTGCCGGGTTTTTCACATACCCACTCCGCGTTTACATATTTTGTTTGTGACATAATTTTTAGCGTTTAAATTTTGAATAATTGATTCTTGAGGAAAGTTTATTTCCTGCCTTTCCGATTGGAAAGACGCCCACTTTCAGCAGGACTTTGCATGGGATAAATTCTCAGGGGGAATTATTTTTCGGTAGCGGATGGCGGAAGTAGCCATACAGGTAAGCCAGCTTTTCGCTGTGCACAATACCTGAATCTGAAGAATTGAACAGACACATGATCGTAATGATTAAAGGTGAAACTTTAAGCCATTACATCAGAAAAAAATCGTGGAGTACGCAGGCACTTTATTTTGGCTGTCTCGCCCACATCGTTTTGCCACCGTTGTCTCGCGACTCGGTTGGCATCTATTGAAAGATTCCTGATGCTTTGAATGGCAAAAGTAACGGTATTTTTATTTTCTGAAATTATTTTGTCGTTTTATTTCAGAATCTACTTTTCAAACATCAGATCCCGGGGGCCAATCATCCGGATTTGTGTTCAAACAATTTGAAATACTCAGCGCTTCTCTTGAATTTCTCCCCTTGAAACTCTGCATTTAAAACGAGTCTGATTTTAGACCAGCAGCATTTGATGCCTAATACGTCTTATGTAACCGCAGTACTTTTCCCGATTTTACATCGGGAGAATACGGCAATCGATATTTCTATTCAAAAACAATTGGTCTGAATCGTAACGTGATTGATTTGTGATCCTCCATCACTAACCTATCTCATTCCGGAAATCCGGATTCCTATTCTACCTTCCGTATTTTCTGCACCCTCCAGATCGTCCCCTGACTTGTCAGGATGGAAAGTTCATATTGACCCGCTGCCAGGTCTGACAGGGATAGTTCATTCTGGTCTGTGGTGATGGATTTTACCATTTTACCACTCAAATCGGTGATCACAATTGTCTTGAATCCACTAAGCGGAATGGTGATCCGGTCCGTTGTTGGGTTGGGGAAAACAATGAGTTTTGGATCCACCATGATGTCTTCCAACCGGGAAGCAGTTCCCGTTTTAATCGCTTTTTTGGTGAGAAACTTTGTCGACCCGATGTCGAGCCGGACAAAGTAAATTCCATCGCCCAAACTATCGCCTGAGAAATTAATGTCGTAGGAACCGCCTGGCAAGATTGCCGATTGATAATAGGTCCGGATGGTTTGGCCAAAGGCACTGAAAACCTTCAGGGTAATGGTGTCGGACTGAACAATGTCAAAGTGAATGTTTGTCGAAACCGAAAAAGGGTTCGGAAATACGTTCAGACTGTCGAGCGTTTGCGAGAAACCCGTTCCAACGGACAGTGTCAAAAGAACCGACAGAAGAAGTTGTTTTGCTTTTTTCATGTGATGGGATTGTTGGTTTTGTTTTAAAATGACAAGGAATTATGAAAAGAAAACCTGCGTTCTTCATTTTCAGATCGATACCGTCAGTCAAATCAACCCTTCCTTTCTCACTCCACCAAACCGGGAAGGCGGATTTTTGAAAGAAGACGGCATGACGACAGGCTCTTCAGAATTTCCAATCACCCTGAGAACCGGTTATGGGACAAACAATTCCCGGATACGAACGTTAAAATTGCGACATGAAACGACACATTTTGGCTCGGACCTGCCTTGGATTTGGTCTTTTGGTTGGTCTCACGGGTTGTACCGCTTTGTATGGCATTAAGGAAAACACCCGGGTGGATGAGAAAACGATTGTCTGGTATGCAAACCATTACAACATTCCCATCGCTGATGGTTACGAACTCGATACCAGTTACTATGCATTTTTGCTATCCCACGATAAGGCCCGTTATAAAGAACAGATTAACAATCATTACCAGCCGCTTCAGGCATTGTACTTTGACAAATCGGGTTAACTCCTGAAGTAAAAAGTAAGAAATCAAAAGTCAAAAGGACAAGGACGTAACCATCTGCTATTGTTATGATGGCTCGACAAACCCTGGAAGGGTGACATTATTATAGAAACAACGAAAACAACAAGATCAAACCCCAGCGGGGTGACACGAGGCAGATAAGTTCAAAGAGAAAAGTTCAAGATTCAAAGGTTTTGCACTTTGGCGCCCTTGGGTGCCCGCTATTGGTAGAAACAAAAAACAACAGGAAGCCAGAGTGCCTTATATGTTTGATTTTTAATTTTTAGTCAGGATTTCGCACCTTGTCAAGTGAGGAGGAGCCCCCCTTGTTACTTGGATAACGTCCCAAAGTTTCTTCTCTTGTCAAGGTAGAGTTTGAGGTATAACCTGGTACATAGATGCCGCATA
>CAMCXM010000159.1 GCA_945883425.1 Spirosoma fluviale | reverse complement strand
ATTATGTAGATGGCGGCTATTACGACCGGGGTGGATACGAGACCACGCTGAATATGTTGAAGGCCATCGAATCGAGCCCATATGCCAGTTTGGTGCAGCCCGTTGTTATTGTGCTGTCAAACTCACTTGAAACGGGAAGTTCGGTGATTCCCATTTCGGAAGATGCGAGGCCGTCGGAAGAAAAACCAGCCTCTATGCAGACAGGAATTTCATTTCTGAACGAACCCATGTCTGTGCTTCAGACCTTGGCAGCGGGTGGAGAAAACAATACGGCTGTGCATAAAAAATCCTTGATCCGATACCTGCAGAGCCGTAACAAAAAAGGCACGTATTACATGGAATTCGACCTCAAAGCCAGTGCTGATGACATTCCGATGAACTGGTATCTGTCGAAAAACGGATTGGCAAGCATTGAAGGCAAGGCCCGGCATCTGGCAGGAAAGATTCCGGATGTAAAGGCTACCGAAACGGCCACGATTGTAAAAAAAGACACAACAACCAAACGGACGGCACCCGCATTGGAAGCCAAAAAACAGTTGGTTGAAAAGGAAGAAATCACCAGTCCGGCAACCCATCCGCATTTATACTATTTCAGCAAGAAGAAAAAAATGTGGAAACTCAGGAAAGACGCCGACTTCAATATTTCAGCCATCAAACCTCTTAGTAAAAAGTTTCAGAAGCGGCTGGTAAAATCCCGCAAAGCAAGGAAAGATGCAGTGAATTAGCCTATAGCATAACGATTGGAATCCCCGACTTCAAGACCAACCTATTTGTGAAATTTCTCCGGACGATGGCGACTCAGAAAGACACTTCCGGCAAACAATGCCCGTCATAGTGATCCGATTTCCATTCGGTTCCATCGTTCTTTCCGACTGAATACCGTTATTGGGTCCGAATTTTTTGAACATGATCCTACGAAGTATTTCCACCGTTGTCATCTTTCTTTTGCTGATGGCCGCCCTGTTCCGTTGCACGCAGCCCAGTCCGGAAATAAAGGAAGGCACCTCTTCTTATTTTGAACTCTCCGACAGCGGCATTCAGACAGGCGGTGTGAAAATGATTCCGATCGAAACGCCAAAAGGTGTTTTCAATGTCTGGACCAAACGGATCGGCAACAACCCCACCTGCAAACTGCTGCTGCTAAACGGCGGACCGGGCCTGACACATGAGTATCTCGAATGCTTTGAAAGTTTCCTTCCGAAAGAAGGCATTGAAATCATCTATTACGACCAGCTCGCCTGTGGCAACTCCGACAATCCGAAAGACACCTCCCTCTATGATTTGGATCGCTATGTGGAGGAAGTGGAGCAAATACGGACGGCACTGAAACTGGACTCAACCAACTTTTACCTGCTGGGCCATTCCTGGGGTGGCATTCTGGGGATGCAGTATGCCCTGAAATACCAGAACAAGATGAAAGGACTGATTATTTCCAGCATGATGGCGTCCTGTCCGGCTTATGGCAAATACGCCAACGAGGTTCTCGCCAAACAAATGCCTCAAGCTGTGCTCGATACCGTCCGTACCATTGAAAAGAACAAGGACTTCAGCAATCCAAGATACATGGGACTTCTGTTGCCGCATTTTTATAAGCAGCACATTCTGAGGATGGAAGAATGGCCGGAGCCGGTGAACCGATCCTTTGGCAAAATCAATTCCGAACTATATGTGAACATGCAGGGCCCCAGTGAGTTTGGTGTCAGTGGTAAACTAACAAACTGGGACGTGAGCGGGCAGTTGAAAACCCTCCGGTTTCCAACCCTGGTGATCGGCGCCAAATGGGACACCATGGATCCAGCCTACATGGAATGGATGAGCAAACAAATCTCGGGTGGCCGTTTCCTCCTCTGCAAAAACGGCAGCCACATGTGCATGTACGATGACCAGCAAACCTACTTTACGGGATTGACGTCCTTTCTGAAAGAGAGGTGATTTGTGGTGCGTGGTTCGTGGTTCGTGGTTCGTGGTTTGTGGTTCGTGGTTTGTGGTTCGTGGTTTGTGGTTTGTGATGCTTACTGTGGCGCCAACAGCGCCAAATTATAAATGAAATACAAATCCTGGATGCGAAATCGGGCGAAGCTCTTGCTTCGTTCGGAATATCCAAAGGCCTCTGGCCTTCATGCGACGGTACCGGTTTGTGATGCGTGGTTTGTGATTAGTGATGAGTTATGAATGATAAATGATAAATGCTGAGCAAAGTTGAGCGGAGCGAAATGGAGCTAAAAGCAACACGAAGTGGCGCCTCGTTTAAAAACCCTGCTGTAGCAGTGGGCGACAATGAATGAAATACAAATCCTGGATGTGAAATCGGGCGAAGCTCTTGCTTCGTTCGGAATATCCAAAGGCCTCTGGCCTTCATGCGACGGTACCCAGTTTATGATGAGTGATGCTCACAGACGCCAACAGCGCCAAATTATAAATGAAATTCAGTTCACTCCGCTTAATTCCTTTGAACTTTCCACTTTGAACTTTGAACTACTTTTGCCTCTGGCCTTCATGTAAAAGTCCCCTAAATAAACTGTCTTGCCCAAATCCTTTAAAAGTTCCTCTTTGAAGGAAGGCTTCGCTGCGAGCGAAGCCTTCCTCTGATCTTATCTCCTCTTTCCTCATTTGAACTCAGCATCCCTTCTACAACCCTTCCCGCTTAAGCAAAGCCGGCCCCTCGATTCTTTATCCCGTCCTGAAAAGGACGGGATTTTTTTTGGCTTATGGTGGATCATAACTGAATGGTGGCTTCTTAACGACAGGCCAACATTTTTAAATTTTGGGACGTGGAAATTTGGAAGTTACGAATGGGAAAGCTTGCTTTGAAGTGCTCAATGAAAGACTCGTTCAGAAATGACAGATCCGAAGTTGCGTAAACCGGCCGGATTTGGGATATATGTGCAAGTCAAGGAGGTGAGTTGCGTAAACCGGCACATTATATGCAATGTCAGAAACGCTAATCAGAACCTAAATCAATTTAAATGAGTAAGATTACAATAGAAATACCAAGAAGAAACTGGGAAGAATTTTCAAAGCAAGGTATAGTTGGAAAAATTGTCAGATACAATAATGAAACAAAAATAGAGGTTGAAGTAGTAGAATTGCCTGGCGAATATGTAGAATTTTCATGTGCATTTCCTGAAAAGCTTTCAGATGATTTTATTAATAGAACAGTGATTGGTGATATCGGTGATAAAGGCTTTTACATAAGGGTCCTGTGTTTTTCTGAGGATATTACAATCCAGTAGAGCACCGCCTATAACAACTAAGGCTTCGTTGGGCCCAGCGGGCCAACAATGAAGCCGCTGTTGCACTGCCTTTCCCGACTTGTCGGGAGAAGCTTCAGTAGTTTTGAAGCTATGGGGGTTGCGGGTCAGCGGAAATTTCGGGTCATAAGATTTTCTGGGTAGGACCCCGGTTAAAATGAAGAGCCAGTTTGGCAAGGTGGCTGCAATAACTACGAAGAGTGCTCTCGCTCTTTCCGGCAACCACAATTTTTTGATGAAGTTTTTCGTAAAATGGCTTAAACCCTTTTACTTGCGAAGATGCCTGTTCAATCAGATTTTCCTTTTTTTCATGACTATTTGTTGTTTAAAACGTTGAAATCCAAAACTCCGAATATTCACCCGAACGGAAAAACTACTGAAGGTTTAGTGCAACAGCACCTACAAGAAATTGGCGCTTCAGTGGTTAAATGAAGCATTGTGCTTCGTATCAAGTTCAGTGGTAGCTGACAGTTTGTGCTACGAAATCACCAACTTCATGTAGCTGCAAAACGTTGGCAGAAATGCCTCTGACAAATTTCATAAACTTTAAAGTGACCGATAGAAAGATTAAATTTGCGTTCTTACAAATAGGAAAATGGGACAACTATTAAATATTTCTGAAATCAAAATACTCTATCCTGACGAATGGGTCTTGCTGGGAAATCCGATTATGGACGATAGCAAAATTGACGTTCTTTCAGGTATTCCATTATTTCACAGCAAGGACAAAAAGGAAGTTTGCTATATCGGCCGGGACAAAACTTCAAACTTTGACAAAATAACCCTGATTTATACTGGAACTTTCAGGCCGACCAGGAAAATTACAGGCATTTTCAATCGCATTAAGAAACGACCTACAAGTTCAAACGTGAGCCTGAAAGTGGACTAATTCTGGTCAATGTTGAGGTTGACAATACGTTTGAATTGAAAATGATTCTGGACACCGGAGCAACAAATACCACCATTGCCAGCAATGCTTTGTACCTTCTCGGACACGACCTCAAAGACAGTATTGGTTCTGTAGAAATTGAAACGGCAAACGGAATAATTGAAACTGAAGTTTTTGAAATTGATTCATTTGCTTCCCTTGGACTGACAAAAGAAAAATTTCAAATCCAGGTTTACGACTTTTTAGCGCACGGAATATTCTCTGATTACAATGGACTTCTTGGCTTGGATTTTCTGGAAGGAACCAAGTTTTGTATTGACACAAGGGAAAACCTAATATCCCTATCGTGACGATGAGCACTTCTGCCAACATTGTATTTCTTAAACCTGGCAGAGCGACATCACAGGAGGAGAGTCACTTTTAAGAAGTTCCGTGCAACGTATGATATTCAGTGCTAAAACTCCATACCTTCATAAAGCACAGGCTCGTTAGCCAATGCTAAAAAAACACATTAATTGTGATCCACCGCTTGAGCAAAGAATTTCAAAAACAGCTAAAACGCTTTCGTAATATGGTTTAGTTTTTTTTCACTTTAAAAATTTATTTCGAGTAAGCGCCCATTTTCTGATTATTTGTATTACTTTTGCCGCATACATCAAGATTCACTTAAATGTGAAACCAACCGAGCCGCGAGGCAACGGTGGTGGAAAGATGAGGGCCTCAGGTCAAAATAAAGCGCCAACTTCCCAATACTTTTTCTTGATGTAATTAATTTATGTTTTATCTTAAATCATTACATTATGGAAAATCAATTTCATTTCGAATCCTCGCTCAAACAGAGCAGAAAATTAATCATTCATTCAACTACCCAAAGAGTTGATGAAATGAACAACCATGTATTTAAATGTTTTGCTAAAGAATGGGCATATTCAAGCTCTTTCTTTCCCTCCCTAAGCGAAATAGGAGAAGATTCAATCACTTTAAAGATTTTTTATCATCCTTATTTAGGTGATGAGTGCAGGCAAATTGCGAAAAACTGCTTATACTATTACAATGTAGCATACGGTCGCGACTATCCTCGATTTTCAAGTGCTCGCATCATATATATCCCATTGGCCATTTATCCAAGTGATGAAGAAATATCAACATGTGAGTCCATAAAAGAACTTGAAAAATTATGTGTAAGTAAAATTAAGGATGATAATTACATAGGCATCGAAGTAATTAATTCAGACTCTGTTAACTGGTACCCCCGTCAAAATCTTATAAAAAATCGGTATTTACTTATTTACCCTTCAACCAAAGAAATAGATGATATTAACGAATATTCATTTCATCATTACGCAAGAAAATGGGCATACTTTCATTCTTTTTTTCCCGTTTTAAGTAAAATTCAAAAAGGCAAAATAATTATTAAGCTTTATTATTATGATAATCTAAGATATGATTTAAGACAAATTGATGAATTCTGCGCCACATTTTATCGGGAAGTGTTTCCTAATTTGAGCTACTCAAAAGCAAATTTTATACATGTTTCTCTTAATGATAAAATTGAGGTCAACTCAATTTTGAAGTGCAATTCAATGAAGGAACTTGAAGATCTATATATCGATTCACTTAATGATGATGATTACATTAGTAACGGCACAACATATGGAGTAAATTTTATCAGCGCAAGTTTTAATCGCTGGAACAAACTATTAGATGAAGGATATCTAAAACCTGAGTATGAAGAAAAATGTAGGTCTGAATCAAAAATTGAAGAAGTGGATATTAAAAAAAATAATGACAGTATTGCAGACAACAGCACAGAAGAAAAATCAATCGATATACAGCTCTTCATGAAAACAGGAGGGTCACAGCCCGAGTCCGGGGATGCCAACGCAATTGATACGTTCTTCAAAGGCAATCTGGCTAAGAGTTGGGCTATGTGCGATGGGTACCTTCCCACCTATACGAGTTATTCAAATGGCGTTATTAATTTTGACTTAGTAACAGACCCCAGATGCACTGGCTTGTATTGGATTAGCCTATGTAACCATATTGCTAATCATTATAAAGAGCATGTTAAGTTATTAAAGGATGCCACCCATTTTAAGGTTGAGCATTTTATTGCGAATGACATTATTGGGTTTATTGTAAATGCAAATGACACAGACAATTTCAATAAATATAATGATCGCGTTCAAGCTACTTATGCCTCCCTCCCGTTAAAACCAGAAGCAACTCACTATGGTAAAATTACATCAAATACTAAGTCAGTTAAAGAGTTGGTAATTTTGTAAATCAGAACCGGAAGTAAGAAAGCATTTACTATAACAAAACCTACAATAAATTTACGGTTTAGTGGTGAGATAATCATTATTGATTCGGCTCAATTTCAGTGCTGGCAGATAGTTGGTCTTTCTTCTGTCCACTTTACAGATGCCCAAAATGGATGGGTTGTAGGAGGGTTAGGCAATATTTTGTCGACAAGCAATGGTGGCAGCAGCTGGCTGGCTCAAAGCGGTTTAGCAACCAACATCCTTTCTTCCGTTTATTTTACGGACTCCCAAAACGGATGGATCGTTGGTCGGGGCGGCACCATCCTCCACACTACCACAGGCGGAATGACCCAAAGCTATAAGAGCATTGTTAATACCCCTAATTTTTCCATCTATCCAAATCCCGTTAAAGAAAGCTTTACGTTGGAGACCAGGTTTACCATTCTTGATGTCTGTATTTCAGATGGTTTAGGCAGGAAAACTCCAGTTATTCTATTACCTGAAAATCAGATCGATATTCGAAATTTGAAATCAGGAATGTACTGGGTAAAGGTCCAAACTTCGGAAGGAATGACAGTTCAAAAGTTGATCAAAGAATAGAACAAATATACCGTGCAGGACACTCGATGACAGACCGTTATCGCATAACAGGCGTATTCGACAAAAAGGATTTTGTACTTAATTTGGAAATGTGCCATTAAGCAGGAAATTCAGTGGTCGATTGAAAATGAGTCACTTCGCAGCCTTTCCTCTCAACGGGATGGGGTGTGGTCGGTTCCGGAGGTAATAAGGAAGGCTTCGCTGCGAGCGAAGCCTTCCTTTCCGATATGAAACTGAATTCAAAATGGAAACCATTCCTGGATTTGATGCAAAGCCCTTTGGTTTTCGCTCCAGTGAAATGCATTTAACCCAGAATCCGCAATGGAAAAGATCAATTAATCCAAATCGACTGATTCACATTCATTTATGGCCCCATTTCATTTTTCCCCGAAAGGGAAATTTAAAGGTGTGAATCAGACGATTAACATCCTAATGCGGAATCTGGGTTTAA
>CAMCXM010000158.1 GCA_945883425.1 Spirosoma fluviale | reverse complement strand
AATGTGAGTCAATGCAACGGTGGCACCGTCACACAAGGACGGTACGAAACGTCACGGCACCTGCAGGATATTGGTGTACTGAGCGGGGCCGATTCCACCACGGAAGCCGCCATCACCAAACTCATGTTTCTTCTTGCCAACCAGGAATTTCCGGCCGATGCAAGGCGTTATCTGGTGAGGGCAATCCGGGGTGAGATGAGCTAGCTGACAAAAATATCCGGAAAGCTTCCTTTCTTTGCACCTTCATGGCACAACTACGCATCGTCTTTTTTTTCCTTCTTCTCGTTTTCTCTTCCTGCAGTAAATTTTCCAAACTGCAGAAATCAGACGATCTGGATGTGAAACGGGAAGGCGCCTATGCCTATTACGACAAAAAGGATTTTTACCGATCTTCTCAATTGCTGGAGGAATTGATTCCACTTTTGAAAGGAACCGAGAACGCGGAAAAAGCGGAATTCCTGTATGCCATGTGCCAGTACGAACTTCGTTTGCTGGAGTCGTCGGCCTTCTATTTTGATTATTTCCTGGAGACCTACCCACGAAGTATTTATGCGGAGGAAGCGACCTACATGGTGGCTTTGTCCCAATATGAAAATTCACCTTCCTATTATCTGGATCAGGGAAACACCGACAAAGCGATTCTGGCGATTGAGAATTTTATCAACAAATACCCCGATTCTGAACGGAGGGTAAAGTGCCAGACCATGATCGACCGGCTCAATGAAAAGCTGGAGACAAAAGATTTTGAAAACGCCCGATTGTTTTATCAGGTGATGGAATATAAATCGGCCATCATCACACTGAACAATTTTGCAAAAGACTATCCCAACTCTCCGGACAGGGAGCAAGCATTGTATCTTCGCATTCTGTCGGCGTTTAAACTGGCGAAGAACAGCACCGACGCTAAAAAGCCTGAACGTTTTCAACAAACAATAGATTTTTATACTACTTTTGTCGATTCATTTCCAAAGAGCAAAAAACTGAAAGAACTGGAGGACGTTTTTGACTACTCCACCCGACAGTTGGCTCTGGCGAAGAAAGATTCAAAATGAAAAAACAGAAAATAGATCCCACCCGGCAGTTGCGTTCTGCCAGTCCGAAAATTCCGGTTTCTGCGGTAACACGAGATCTGGATTCGATCATCGAACCAACCGGAAACCTGTATGAGTCCATCGTTGTGATTGGCCGCAGGGCCCGTCAGATCGGTACCAAAGAAAAAGTGGAGCTCACTGAAAAATTGGCAGAGTTCGCCACCGGGATCGACAACCTCGAAGAAATTTTCGAAAACCGGGAGCAAATTGAAATCTCCCGTCACTTCGAAAGACAACCAAAACCAACAGCAACCGCCATCGACGAGTTTCTTGACGGCAAGTTGTTTTTCCGCAAAGCAGACGAAAACGAAGCCGAATAATTTCCGGCTAAATCTTATAAAAAAAAGCTGCGCTCACCGCGTGGCTTTTTTTATGCCGGTTCGGGAAAGAAGCACAATGACAGTGTTTTGTTTGAAGAGACCGGTTCTGTTTTTCAGAGAGAAACCCTAAAATGAAGTGCTCATTCAAATCATCATCAGCAGACTGATTTTCAGCGGGTGAACCAATGGTCTTTCCTGATGAAATTTTCCAATCAGGCTTCATTGCCGAATTTTCTTTGGGCATTGACAATTTTGCCTTTACTTCGAACCTTTAATAAATTTAATCTTTAATGGCGACACCAAATCAAGCATTGACTCAGGAAGCGAGTCACCCAAAAGGCTTGTATATTTTGTTCTTCACCGAAATGTGGGAGCGTTTCGGATACGACCTGATGCTGGGTATCTTTTCTCTTTATATGCTCGATGGCTGGAACAACGGCGGAATGGGATTTGATTCCGGCAAAAAATCCGACATCTATGGAACCTATCTTGGCCTTGTTTATCTGACACCCTTTATCGGTGGACTGTTGGCCGACCGGATTCTGGGATACCGGCGATCGATTGTACTGGGAGGCCTGATGATGGCAGCCGGTTATTTCTGCCTTTCCATTCACAGTGAAACCACATTTTTCATAGCCCTGGGCCTTGTGATCTGTGGCAACGGATTCTTCAAACCAAATATTTCCACTCTGGTTGGAAACCTGTACAGCACCGATGAACTGAAAAGCAAAAAGGATGCAGGTTATAACATATTCTACATGGGTATCAACGTGGGAGCTTTTATCTGCAACTTCGTAGCCGCCTATATGCGCATCAATTACGGATGGGGTTATGCCTTCGCAGCCGCTGGCGTCGGAATGCTTGTAGGTGTTACCATTTTCATTGCGGGAACTCAGCACATCAAACATGTAGATGTGGTGAAACCTCTGAAAGACGGCGATATGCCAACTGCCAAAATTCTTGGACTGACCGTCCTTCCGATGTTTATTTTCGGGATTCTGGGATACCTCATTCCCGGAAACATTCTCGGAACCGACACCAACGATGCCTTCATTTTCGGTTGTTTACCCGTAATCGGTTTCTTTATCTACCTGGCCTTTACAGCCGAAGCCAAAGAAAGCCGGGCCATCAAAGCGTTGTTGGCTGTATTCACTTGTGTGATTCTGTTCTTTGCCATTTTCCACCAGAACGGTGATGCACTGACGATCTGGGCCGAAGACCACACCGACCGGAAAATGCCGGAAAGCATTTCAACGACCGCCAATTCCATCGGGATGGCGCAGGTGGTGGTAAACAACGACATCGTGTCCAGCGATGAAAACACCTTCAATGCCACCATTAAAAGTATGCGGGAAAAGGAAGATGCGATGCCCGCTGTGACCAAAGAAGAGCTGCAGGCCAAGGGTGAATTTGCTGGCCAGATCGGGCAGCTGGAAAAATCACGGAAGTATTTTGAAAGTCTTCCCGGCGATCAGGTTCCTCCGAAAGGACAGGATCTCAAATTGTATTCAACCGAATTGTATCAATCTATGAACCCGTTCTGGGTGGTGGTTCTGACACCACTGGTGATCGGATTCTTCGGATTTCTCCGCACCCTGAATACCGAACCAAGTACGCCAACCAAGATTGCGATTGGTCTTATCATTACGGCTCTTTCCTCACTCGTGATGGTGGGTGCCGTCCTTTCAACCAACAACCTGACGGGCAAAGCCGGTTCTTTCTGGCTCCTGGCTTCGTATGGTGTGATTACGATCGGCGAGCTTTGTTTGTCGCCAATGGGACTTTCCCTTGTATCCAAACTTTCTCCACCAAGGATTACCGCTTTGATGATGGGTGGATTTTTCCTCGCTATTTCGGTGGGTAACAAACTTTCGGGTATGCTGTCGGGCATGTGGGAAGGATTTGAGCACAAAGAAGATTTCTTCTACATGAACTTTGGCCTTGTTCTCGCAGCCGGCATCCTGTTGTTTCTCATGCTGAAATGGCTGAACGGCGTGATGCGGGAAAACAAACTATTTTAATCAAAAACAACATTCTTCAAAAGCCGTGTACCTACGCGGCTTTTTTTATCTAACCAAACCAATATGCAGCAAACGCAGACGATAGACCAAATCCAGACTTTTGATGGAAAGTACCCAAAACAGTTGTGGTACCTCTTTTTCTCTGAAATGTGGGAACGTTTCTGTTTTTACGGAATGAGGGGTATGCTCACCTTTTTTATGGTGAATCATCTTTTCATGGAAGAGAAGCAGGCCAATCTTCAGTATGGTGCCACCCAGGCGTTTGTGTATGCGTTTACCTTCATTGGCGGGTTGTTTGCCGATAAAATTCTGGGGTTCCGGAAGTCTCTTTTCTGGGGCGGTCTTCTCATGATTACCGGAAGTCTCATTCTGGCCTACGATCCAAAGGAGTTTTTCTTTCTGGGCCTGAGCTTCAACATCATCGGGACGGGTTTCTTTAAACCCAACATCTCCACGATGGTGGGCGCTTTATACAAAGAAGGCGACAGTCGCCGGGATGCCGGGTTTTCGCTCTTTTATTCCGGTATCAACATTGGGGCATTACTCGGAGGATATGCTTGTGTAGCCATCGGTAAAGGAGCACTACTTGGTTCCATGGTTCCGGAAGCACTTCGCTGGAATGTGGCATTTGGATTGGCTGCCGTGGTAATGACCATCAGTCTCATTACGTTTGTTTACACCCGAAGCACATTGGGACCTATCGGATTGTCGCCTTTCCAAACGGCAGAAGGTAAAACGGAGGACGGTAAACAATGGTACGAATATGTGGTGTACATCGGAGCTCTGGCTGCCATTCCATTGATCATGATGATGGTGGCCAACACCGAATACACCGATATGTTTATGTATATCATCGGGCCATTTAGTTTGTTGTATCTGGTTTATGAAATGACACGCCACTCAGCCGCTGAAGCGAAAAAGCTGGCAGCTGCGTTGTTGTTCATTCTTTTCTCTGTCGTTTTCTGGGCTATTTTCGAACAGGCAGGAGGTTCCCTCAGTTTGTTTGCTGCCAATAACCTGAGCGATAAAATGCTGGGTGGTGCCTTAACGCTTGATCCAAATGGTGTGAACAATGCGGCCAATAGCTTGTTCGTTATTCTGTTTGCTCCTTTGATTGGATTGCTTTGGGTGTGGATGTCGGGTAGGAAGATGGAACCGAATACCGTGGTGAAATTCGGACTCGGTTTTCTGTTTCTGGGAATTGCCTTCTATGCGTTTTATGCCTGCCGCTTTTTTGCCAATGAAGACGGCGTGGCCTCGCTCGACGTGTTCACCATCGCCTATTTCATTGTAACGCTGGGCGAACTTTGCCTGTCACCGATCGGACTGTCCATCATGACAAAACTTTCGCCAGCCCGGCTTCAGGGTCTGATGATGGGAATGTGGTTTCTGGCCAGTGCGTACGGACAATATGTGGCTGGTTTATTTGGAGCCAGCATTGTATCAGTGGCCACCAATCCGACACCGATGGACAAATTACTTTCCTACACCGAAGGCTACAAGCAGTTTGCATTGTATGCGATCATCGCCGGGGTGTTGCTCATTGTGATTTCTCCGCTTGTGCGAAAACTGATGCAGGAAGTAAAATAAGAAATGCCAGCAGGAAAATCTGGTTCTATTCCGGATTTTCACGCCTCTCCCACTACTCGTTTTGTTTCAGTTCAATCTGGAATCTGCATCAGGAAAATAACAACGAACGTAAATTATGGCGCCACCGGGGTTGGTGCGAAATAAAGATGGGTTCTGCGCCCAAGCGTTTTTTTCTCCTTACATCAAAAGAAGATCCTTCGAACGACGGGTAGGTGGTAGCGGGCGAAGGTTTTTCCGGCTCTCACAAATTTCTATAGCTTTGGACTTTTGAATAACGATACCTTTCCGTTGGATCGATATCGATCGGTATATGCAACCCCGCCTGGAATGAATGAAATGACACCTGCAATTTTTCGAAACCTCATTACCGGAAAACCGGCTCAGAATCTGTTGGTTGAAAAACTGGAACAGCATTACTGGCTCTTGAATCCAGATCATTTGGAGACAACCTGGTTTCCGGATGCCATCTGGGAATCGATGGGTTTCGAAACAGTAACATTTTCGGAAACGGAGAAACAACAAATTGATTTTGTCCACCTCGATGACCTCGATGCCTTTCTGGAAATGGTCCGTTCCTGTTCTGAAAAAGGACAGAAAACCTGTGAAAAAACAATCCGATGCTGGCATAAAGACGGGGCCCAGCTCTGGTGGCACTGCAAAGCAATCTCAGTAGCGGGGACAGAAACTTTGGCTGGTGATCCGTGGTTGGTTCGGAAAACCGACATAACGGAAGAAAAACAGAAGGAAATGGCCATGAGCACAGCCAACCAGAACCTGCGAAAAATTCTGTTTGGTCTGGGGGATCTGGTCTTTGCCGTGGACAAAAATTTCATCGTCACACAGTATATTCAGAACCGTGACAATGAGTTGCTGTTCACATTGCCATCGCAGTTTGTGAACAAACACCTGAAGGAAATGGGGCTGGCCGACGAAGACCTGCGGCTTTTTATCATCGCGATCCACGAGTCGAAAGAAGAAGGTGTCCCTCAGTTACTGGAGTTTAAACTAACGGTGAATGGAAAGCCGGAATATTATACGGCCACGGCTTCATCGCTGAAAGACGAGGATGGTCAGTTGCTGGAAACCATTTTTATTGCCACCAATGTCACAGAGAAGCGACTGGCGGAAGTGCGGTTGCAGGAGCTTTCACTGGTGGGATCCAAGACCACCGATCTCACCATCATCACCGATCCATTTTGCCGGATTACATGGGTAAACCAGGCCTTTGAAGATCATACTGGCTACACGCTGGAAGAAATAGCCGGAAAAGACCCGGCCAGTTTTCTGCACGGGCCAGAATCGGATCCGGAAACCATTGACAAAGTAGACAATGCACTGAAAACCAAAATTCCGGTGCAAGGTATGATGCTGAACTATTCAAAAGACGGCCGGAAGTACTGGGTTGATTTCCGGATCGATCCCGTCTTCAACGAAGTAGGAATGTGCAGCCACTTTATCTCCATTGAACGGGATGTAACCGAGCGAAAAAAAGCCGAAGAAGAACTGGCCAGTACAAGGGCTTACCTTCTGGAAACCAACCGGGTAGGTAAAGTAGGAGGATGGAGTTATGACGTAGCCACGGATAAGGTTTTCTGGACAGATGTGACCCGTGAAATCCATGAATTGCCAGAAGATTTTGAACCAACGGTGGAGAAGGTAATCCAGTTTTACAAGGAAGGAGAAAGCCGCCAGAAGTACTTTGAAGTAGGGATGAACGCCATAAAGAATGGAATTCCGTACGATGTGGAACTGCAGATTGTGACGGCCACAGGAAAAGATGTTTGGGTGCGGGCCATCGGTAAAGTCGATTTCAAGGACGGTGCCTGTACCCGTTTGTACGGAACTTTTCAGGACATCGACTCATTCAAAAAAGTGGAGAACGAACTAAAAGAATCGACACTCCGTCTGCAGAATCTTACGAATCACGTTCCGGGTTGCCTCTACCAATATGAAATGAAGGAAGACGGCAGCTTTCATCTGCCTTATGTATCAGAAGGAATTTTCGGATTGTCTGAATTCACTTTCGAACAGGTACAAGAAAAACCTTCACTGATATTTGAATTTATCCATCAGGATGATGTGCAGCGGGTTCAATCGGCAATTCACCATTCATTTGCCACAATGGAGCAGTGGCAATGCGACTACCGGATTATCACACGATCGGGCAAAGTAAAATGGGTACGGGGAATTTCCAGACCACAGAAGTTTGATACCGGAGTTTCCTGGTTTGGATTTCTGCAGGAAATTAATCCTTCGTCGGCACAGGTATAAACGTTCAGAAAAAGTGATTCCTCTCATCCAGACGGTTCAAACCCGAAGGGATTCTCTCTGAATTTGAGGACAATGCCTTTTTGTTCCAGATTCCGCATTAGGATGTCAATCGTCTGATTCACACCTTTAAATTTCCCTTTCGGGGAAAAATGAAATGGGGCCATAAATGAATGTGAATCAGTCGATTTGGATTAATTGATCTTTTCCATTGCGGATTCTGGG
>CAMCXM010000157.1 GCA_945883425.1 Spirosoma fluviale | reverse complement strand
GGGAAAAAGGAGAACAATCGTCCACCAATCCAGACAGGAAGGAACCGTTTGGGGTCATCACATCTGAGAATCTTCATCAAATAGAACTGATCCACAGATTGCAAAAAATGAATTGGCCGGCAGGCACCCGGATGTTTGATGCCTCAACCGGCGCCACCGAATACCTCGGTACAGCGGTAGTTCAATGTGGAAAAACGGGCTTTGAGATGAATTATGACGCATTGTCGGATTTTTCAGGATTCCTTCAAAAGGAAAATGTGAACCGGATTTTCCTGCGGTCCACCATTTATTACGACCATTTTTTTCAGCGAAACCCAGTCTGGCAAGAGCTGAGATCCCGTCCGGAATCCATGGGTTGGGAAAAGGTAGCGGTTACCGGATGGGGTGATTCCTTGTTTGTGAAAAGGTAGGTCTCAGCCGCCTTCCTTTATTCTTTCGTTTCCGTTATTTCAACTGCTTTTTTCGTGGCGGAAATGACGCTTGCTTGCCTATCTTTGGCGCCCGGTTTAATCTCAACTCTTGAAGAACGTTCATCTTTTCTGGGAACACTCGCCTGCCTGGCTGTTGCTGATTTTGGCACTGTCGGCATTGGCTTCCTGGTTCTTATATTCCCGTCCCGCCGATTGGTCGGCCTCTGTTCGGTGGTCATTATTTGGCATCCGGACCCTCTTTTTATTCCTGCTGGCTTCCCTGTTGCTCAATCCTTTAATCCGTAAGTTTAAAGAAACCAGTCTGCCTCCGGTATCGGTAATCCTCGTTGATAATTCGGCTTCGGTTCCTCTGGGAAGTTCACCTGATTCGCTTCAGCGATTTGGGTCTGGTTTGAAAGAACTGAAGGCAAAACTCGAACAGGCAGGCAGCCGTGTTTTTGTGACCGGTTTGGCTGGAAACCTCAATGCCGATTCTACGATCCGCTATTCCGCAAATGAAACGTCACTGGAGCCGGCTTTTCGTCGGATCCGGGAAGAATTTGAAAACCAGAATCTGGCTCAGGTCATTCTGGCTTCGGATGGTATTATCAACAAAGGCTCCGATCTGGCCGGATCCTCGTTCGATTTTCGCGTGAATACCGTTTTGCTGGGAAATCCGGTACCACGAAAAGACCTTCGGATCAATGAAGTGCGGACCAATAAAGTCGCTTTCCTAGGAAACAGTTTTCCGATATCCGTGCTGGTTTCAGGAAAGAAAACAGGAAATGAACCAATCCGGATTTCAGTGTCAGAAGGACGAAAGGTGATTGAAAATAAAACGGTCAGTCTTTCAGCAAACGGACTCGCAACAGTCGACTTCAGCATCCGGCCTCAGTCAAAAGGAATCCGTCAGTATAAAATTGACGTCGCCCCGATCGCCGGAGAGGTAACCCTTCAAAACAATTCCAAAACCCTATTTGTCGAGGTAGTCGACAGCAAACAGAAAGTGTTGCTGGTGGCCGCTGCTCCCCATCCGGACATCAAAGCGATCCGGTCTGCTTTAGCGCCGTTGGAACAAATCGAACTCACCACCATCATCGGGGGCGTCGATTCCTGGAAGCAGGATGCGTGGAATCTGGTCATTCTTCACCAGTTGCCAGACCGGAACAATACATTTTCGGCCCAGGTCTCCGCTTTGTTGAAAGGAAATTCCACATCGGTTTGGTTGATTTCAACGGGTCAGACTGATGTCAACAAGCTCCGTCAGGATGCGGGTTCCTGGCTTTCATTCCAGGGTTTTGGTGGCGGAACGGATGAAGTATCAGGTGCATTTTCGGATGATTTCCAGCGGTTTGTATTTGAGGATAAATGGAAAAAAGTCTTCTCCGACCTTCCTCCGATCAAATCTCCCGGAATGTCGTATTCCTGGAAGTCTCCGTCTGAAACGGTTTTGGTTCAGAAATTGGGAAGGGTGATTTCGCCTACGCCTCTGCTTTCAGTTCAGGTGGACGGAGCCGTAAAACGTGCTATGTTCTGGGGCGATGGTCTTTGGTTGTGGCGACTCAATGAGTTTGCCAAAAACGAAAATTCGGAAGCCGTTGATAACCTCATTGGAAAGACGGTCCAGTTGCTCCTGTCGGCAGAAAAGAAAAAGCATCTTCGGGTGGTTCTTACTAATTCGGAACTGGTGGAAGGCGATCAGGCCGGGTTTGGCATTGAAACATATAACCAGTTGTTTGAACCGGTGTATGACCAGAAAATCGGAATTCAGGTAAGTAGGACCGATGGCTGGAAAGAAAACTACAGTTTCGTCAATGCGGCGGGGAATGCCATTTTCCGGACACCTTCCCTTCAGCCGGGTGCGTATCATTACAAAGCGACCGCCGTAATCAATGGAAAACCAGAAACCGATGAAGGTGATTTTATCGTGCGGACCAACGATCTGGAGGCCCAGGAATTGGAAGCCAATCACAGCATGTTGACCGAACTGGCAACCTCAAATCAGGGAAAAGCGGTGGGCATCGCATCGATGGAAAGCCTGGCTGAAGCGAGTCAACTTCCCAAACCATTAATCGAATTCACCGACTGGGACGAAAATATCCTGAGCATGTGGTGGATTCTGGTTCTCCTGATTTTACTCTTGTCCACCGAGTGGGCCATCCGCAAATGGAACGGTGTTTTGTAGAGGAAGAAAAGTAAGAATATCTGGAGTTGATTTTTAAAGGAATCATTACCTTATTCCTTCGAATGATCGTTTGAGAGTCTGTTCCTTATTATTGATATTCAATATTGACTGAACACCCGTTTAATCGATTTCGGAATCCATTTGATTCCGGTAAATTGTAATTGAATGTTGATGCATCTGTCAACACAAAAAATCCCCGCAAACAAAAAAACCGGCCCCCTTTCAGGAAACCGGTTTTCGTTTCAATGGTTGATTCGCTTTAGTTCAGGATGAAATCGTATGGAAGTCGTGCGTTGATGCCTTCCATGGTTTTGATTTTCTGGAACTGCTTTACCAACGGATACAGCTCACCGAGTTCAGCTTTCGCCATGCTCACACGGGCTTCTCCACCAATTTGTTCCATAATCTCTTCAATGAAATTCTTCTGTGCCGGCAACAATTTGATCCGGTAATCTTTGCCGATCTTCGCCTGTGCAGCCGCCAGTTCAATGGCCTTGTCCAGTCCGCCCAGCTCATCAACCAGACCGTTTGCTTTGGCTTCTGTGCCGGACCAAACCCGACCTCCCGCCAATGACTTCAACGTCTCCACCGGCATTTTTCGTCCGGCTGCGGCTTTGGTAGTAAACGTTTCATAAATCTTGTTTACCTCCGACTGAATGATTTGTTTTTCACCTTCTGTAAACGGACGGGTTCCATTTCCAATGTCGGAATAGGCTCCTGTTTTTACACCGTCGAATGTGATCCCCAGTTTGTTTTTGAACATGTTCTGTGCATTGAACATCAGGCCAAAAACCCCAATCGAACCGGTGATGGTGGTTGGATGAGCCACAATTTTATCGCAACCCATCGCCATATAATATCCGCCGGAAGCAGCCACATCCGACATGGAGGCAATCACTGGTTTCTCTTTTTTGGTAAGTTGAATCTCTCTCCACATCACATCGGAAGCAAGAGCTGATCCGCCTGGTGAATTGATCCGGAGAACAACCGCTTTGATCTTTTTGTCGTTGCGTGCTTTGCGAAGTGCCTCACAGATTTTATCGGAACCGATCGATTCATTGTCGCCTTTACCGGAGTTGATTTCACCCTGTCCGAAGATGATGGCAATCTTGTTGTCTGATGCACTGCTCTCTTCTTCGCTTTCGGCTTTGCGGTATTTATTGTAGGAAATGAAGTTTATGTCATCGTCTTTTTCAACACCCAGTTTCTTTTTCAATGTGCTCAGCACCTGATCGTAATACGCCGCTTTGGAAACAAGTCCCAAACGGACGGCATCTTCAGCACTTCGGGCCTTCATGCTGTCGGAACTAACTTTTACAGATTCCGGAGAAAGCTTCCGGTTCACCGCTACCTGCGACATCACGTGCTGGTTGATACTATTTAAGAATGACGTTGCCTGAAGACGGTTGGCATCGCTCATGTTTTCACGAAGGAAAGGCTCCACCGCCGATTTGAATTCTCCTACCCGGAAAACTTCCGGCTGAATTTCGAGCTTGTCGAGAGCGCCTTTGAAAAACATGATTTCAGACGAAATCCCGTTGAATTCAACCAGACCTTCCGGATTGAGGAAGATACTGTCAGAAACAGTGGCAGTGTAAAAATTGGACTCAGAGAAATACTCTCCGTAGCTGTAAATGAATTTCCCTGATTTTTTGAAATCGAGAAGTGCGGCTCTGATTTCTTCGTTGGTGGCATATCCCATGCGGCCGAACGATCCTTCTAACAGGATGCCTTTGATTTTCTCGTCAGCTTTTGCTTTGGCGATGGCCTTTTTCAGTTCGTAAAGTCCGGTTACGTTTCCACCGGCTCCCGGGATGCCCAGATCTTCGAGTGGATTGTTCTGCTCTCTTTCGGCTATGGGTTGCGAAAGATCGATTTTAAGGACGGAATTGTCCTTTACCTCAACGGTTTCATTTCCGCTCGCCGCCCCGATTCCAATGAGGATCATCAATCCAACAAAAAAGAATAGGAAAAGGCCGAGAACGGTGGCGAATGTGTACTTAAAAAAACTCTTCATGTGATCTGTTAATTTTTCGTGAGCAAATATAAACGGAAGGCCTTGCCGAAGGGTTACTGAATCGGACAAAAGGGAAAATAGATTTCTGAGAACCGTATAGAAATGGGCAGTGGTAAGTAAATCGTCTCGTATCGGTTCGGCAGATTCTGCCGGGGACAGAAAACTTCGGTTCTGTCTTTATACTATCTGATTTTTAAATCGGAAGGAAATGAGGGAATACAAAGAGGTCCACGGAGCTTTGGTTTTCTATGAGGCTTTGTGATCTCTTAAAGTCGAAGAATTTCAATATTGGTACTTTTTGTTTCAACAACTATCAGACTTCAAACAAAAGAATTTTTCCAACATGCCCAAGCAATACTCTGAAATCTTGACTATTTATACACACCCTGTCTATGCCCAACATCTACAACCAAAACCAAAAGTTGGTTATCCTCAACTGCGTAAACTACCCTGTAGTTACCAATCCTAATTCTGTAACCTGGCCGTCCAATTAGCTTTTTACACCCCGGAGGTCTTGGATTGTATTGCAAATTATTGATAGCCGATTCTATGTTGGAAAGAAATGGTTCAGGGATTTTGGCCAACTGCTTCTTTGCAGTTTTTTCGATTAGGATCTCATAAGTCATGTTACTGAGGAGTTTCTTTTCCTCTAATCTCTACCATCGCTTCACGGAATGGCTGAAATGAAGTTTTGCGATTTAATGCTTTGTCAAATGCTTTAACCGATTCTAATTCCTCAACTAAATCCATGAGTCGATTGTATTCCTGAATCGACAATTGAATGGCAATTCTTTTTCCTTTTGGATCAGTCAGGTATTGTGCAGTCGACTTCATTTTCCTCTGTTGTTTTTCACTTCGGACAAATATAGAAAAGCCGAATCTTTTTCCGAGAACTGATGAAGGAATATATTTTAATGCGTCAAGAATTAACTATCTCCCCTCCCAAAACGAAAGATTCTCCTCCGCCGACCGGGCTTCTTCCCGAAGAAGATGAATTTTATGACGGAGTCGCTGACAAATGCCTTCGGATGCTTTCGCGATTTTGCCTTACTGCTTATCTTTCTGCAACCGCCACCAGGCAGCCCGAAATCCGAGGGGACTGTCCGGTTTTCCGCCACATTTTATGTGAACGCGAAAACTCTGGCCACCTGAAGGCGACTCTGGTTTAGTTTTTCCAGTTCCTTTTCCAGATCATCGGCTGCCTCCTCTGCGTTTTCAGCAATTTTTCTCCAGTACCGAATTTCACGGGCGGCATCCGTTTCGAAAAGGGTGGAATATTGGGTGGGATCGAGAAAGTGAAAACATGAAGGAAAATAAAAATTATTATACGGAATTCCTGTAGAAAACAATATCCCGTCCTTTCCTGAATCTGCTGATTACACAGAGATTTTCACAACGAAATGCGGATGTTTGATTGTGACACAAATCTCTTTGGTTATCTTTTTTCTCACTTGGCTCCCGATGTAAAATCGGGACAAGTCCAGCGGTTCCAGAATGGTTAATATTCAAGGCATCCAGGGATTCCTCACTACTCTCAATCACATGTTACAATTCGGTTTCTTTTCCCCCGATCTCTGCCATCGCTTCCCTGAATGGCTGAAAAATCCTTATTCTCTTAAGTTATTTCTAACACAACGCGGAGACCAGTAGTAATTTGTTTCAAAGTTTCAGGACGGAGTGATCCTAGTTTTTTTACAAATCGGTCGTGTGAAACGGACCGGACCTGAAAGCAATCAGCGCTGGAAATTTTTGAAAGCCCATTTGCATCCGTTGGTTTTATCTGAACCATCCATGGTGCAATTGAATAATGAGTCTTCCAATCTGTGATGGGAACAATTACGCTGAGTGGTAATTTTCCAAGTGCGTCAGAATTGATAATTACAGCCGGACGGGTTTTTTGAATTTCAGCCCCAACAGTAGGGTCAAGGCAAATCAACCAGATTTCACCTCGCTTCATAAAATTTGTCAAAGTCCAGAGAAGTAAAGGATGTCAGCTCTTTGTCGTTCACATAATCGTTTAACAAAGCAGCAGCGGCTTTCTCCAATGGATTTTCTACGGGTTCGTGAAGTGTCTTTAACGCTTTTTCAATGAGCAAAAGCCTGTCTTTGTAAGGCAATTGTTTGATGTTTTGCAAAATTTCTCTGGCCGACATAAAGTCAAATTTAGGATAAGTTTTGGAATCCTCTTCCCTGATCATGTGAAAATTTACTTCCCTTCCCAAAACGAAAGATTCTCCTGCGCCAACCGGGCTTCTTCCCGAAGCAGATGAATTTTATGACGGAGTCGCTGACAAATGCCTTCGGATGTTTTCGCGATTTTGACGGACTGCTTATCTTTCTGCAACCGCCACCAGGCAGCCCGAAATCCGAGGGGACTGTCTGATTTTTCCGGCAACCATTTCGTTCACAGAGTTTTTTCCAGAGAAAAGTGGAAACGCAAAACTCTGTGGTTCTCCTTTTTTCTCATTTGACTCCGCGGTAAAAAAACGGCGGTTTCATGGAAACAGGTTTCGCAAAAAATATTGGAACAAACTTTTAGAAAGTACAGAACAGCATAGTGTAATAGATTTTCGAATAAGGGTAGAGATGAATGATGAATGTCCGAAATCAATTTAGCTCCTCGATTTTTGGATAGCTGAATCACGTTTCAATCAGCAACCAATTTCCACCTCTCAACCTTTTTGGATTTTCTTTCCGTTTTGCCTTATTACTTTCGCCCTCCCATTCTGGAATTGTATGAGAAAATATTTTCTTCTTTTTATTGGATTCGGCTTGATTGTCAGTGCCTCAGAAGCACAACAGAAAAAAGCCATCACCCTCGATGACGTCTGGAAATCTCCGATCTGGAGAGGTGAAACCGTTGATGATGTCAACTGGTTCAAAAGTGGCAGCACGTATTCGGCCATGAAAGACGGCAACATCGAAGTCTACGACATTCGCACCGGCCTCAAAACGAAAACCCTCGTGGAAG
>CAMCXM010000156.1 GCA_945883425.1 Spirosoma fluviale | reverse complement strand
CCAATACAGAAATCGGTTGGGGTGGTGGTTTTCAGTTCGTCATCCAGATACGTTCCTTCATTCATTTGCTTGATCTGAATCACAAGGTCTGAAGCATACGCATGTCCGTTTGGTTCCGGCATAAAGAATCCTTCCGACTTAATATGATCCCCACGCAATGCCAGGACATTATCAATTCCCAGAAAGTCGAGATCGATCAGCGCATTTTCGGTTTCTTCCTTCGAAAATCCGCCGCAGATCAAATGCGGAACGGCATCCACGTGAAACCGGTTCATAATGGCCGCACAGATCCCAACGGTTCCCGGACGTTTGCGAGTAACCCGTTTTTCCAAAAGTCCACCTTCCCTGTGTTTGTAAATGTACTCTTCTCTGTGATAGGTTACATCGATAAACGGAGGCTTGAATTCCATCAATGGTGAAATCGCATCAAACAGTAGATCAATGCTTTCTCCTTTCAATGGAGGTAATATTTCAAATGAAAAAAGGGTTTCACCCTTTGCGTTCTGAATGTGTTCTGTAATTTTTGCCATACGTATTGGTCACACAAAAAAAGTGACTGCCGACCAGCTTAGCACTATTCCAAGCAAAAATCCTGCAATAATTTGTTTTGGTGAATGGGCTTTGAGATAAAGCCGGCTGCTTCCTACCGCTCCGGCCATGGCAATAGAGCCAATCAGGGGGTACTCGAGACTGAAATTGTGAGTTTGGTAAACGACGGCAAAAACAAATCCCACTAAGCCTCCCACGCCGACCATGTGGCTGCTGATTTTCCAGAAATGGGTGATAAATGCCGTCATGATCACACTCAGAGCAATAGTGCCCATAAACAATCCAAGAAGGCGGGCCATTGACAGGTAATCGAGAAAAATATAACTGACTCCAGTGTAAATCACTGCCGTTACCAAAAGTGGAATCAGCCTTTCAGACCTTTTTTCCAGACTCAGACTGCTGATGGCTCCGGTCGCCCACAAGATACCGGTCGCCAGCGAAGGAACCAGATAGGTGGAAATAAACACGAAAATCAGCATCTGGACTTTTGCATCACCGGTAAGTGGCAGTAGATCGGAGCAGTATTTGAAGATGATGGCATTGAGATAGGTTGGCATCAGGAGTGGATGGAACACGATGGAAATGATCCACGCTGCGCCCAACCACATCGTTTCGCCCGCCAGAGATGTCACTTTTCGGGCCGTCAAAAACTGGCGGAAGATGTTGCTGTAGGAATTCAAATTTCTTTTCGAAGCCGGGCAACCGGTATGTTAAGTTGTTCTCTGTATTTGGCAACGGTACGCCGTGCAATCTGATAGCCTCTGGCAATGAGCATTTCTTCCAGTTTCTCGTCCGACAAAGGCTTCTCTTTCTCTTCCCGGTCGATGATTTCTTTCAGAATCGATTTTACTTCCCGGCTGCTGTGGTCTTCACCATCGGTCGTCGACGCAATTCCTTCGGAAAAAAAGTACTTGAGCGGAAATGTTCCAAAATCAGTTTGTACGAATTTGCTGTTGGTAACCCGGCTCACGGTACTGATGTCCATTTCAATGGTAGAGGCCACATCTTTGAGAATCATGGGTTTCAGCTTGCTTTCATCTCCTTCCAGAAAATAATCATACTGAAATTCCACGATGGCGTTCATTGTCCGAAGCAAGGTTTGCTGGCGTTGCCGGATAGCGTCAATAAACCATTGGGCAGAATCAAGTTTCTGTTTGATAAAGCCCAGTGCCTCTTTTTCCTGTTTGGTTTTGTTGGTGGTTTTAGCCAGATGCTCCAGCATATTCCGGTAGGTCCGGTTCACCTTCAGTTCGGGTGCGTTCTGTCCGTTGAGTGACAGTTCGAGCTTTCCGGAATTGTTGACCAGAATAAAATCTGGCGTGATGAACTGACTTCCGCCTCCAGTTCCTTCCGACACTTCGCCGGGTTTCGGATTGAGGTGGGTGATCATCGAAATGGCGTCTTTCATCAGATCATGGTCGTCCACGCCCAGTCGTTTTTCGATTTTTTCGTAATGCTTTTTGGTGAAATCCTCGAAGTGATCTTCCACAATCTGAATGGCCAGCGACGCTACTTCATAGTTGCCACGTTTTCGATCGAGTTGAAGAATAAGGCATTCCTGAAGATTTCGGGCTGCAATTCCAGGTGGGTCAAATTGCTGAATCATGTCCAGAATGTCTTCCAGCTCTTCTTCGGTAGTGTCGATGTTCTGTGAAAAAGCCAGATCGTTGGCGATTGAAAACAGATCCCGGCGAATGTAACCGTCGTTGTCAATCGAACCAATCAGCTGCATGCCAATGGCCATTTTCTTTTCTGATAACGGAAGAAAACTGAGTTGTTGAATCAGAAGGTCATTGATCGTAGTTCCACTCACAACCGGCACATCACGGTCTTCGTCATCTGCGGACGGACCGTCTCCCTGTAGTTTGTAACCTGCCTGGTCAGAGTCTCTCAGATAGTCCTCAATGTTGATTTTGTCGTCGATTCCCTCGCCTTCGGGCACTTCATCGGGATCATCAAACGGTTTTTCATCCGGGTCAGACGAATCGTTTTCCTGAATCGGGTCTTCTCTTCCTTCTTCCAATGCCGGATTGATTTCGAGCTCTTCTTCGACGCGGGATAAAAGTTCAGTCGTAGGAATTTGCAACAGCTTTATGAATTGGATCTGTTGGGGCGACAGCTTTTGTGAAAGCGTTTGATGTAATCCAAGTTTCTGTGATGCCATTCCCTAATTTTGTGGCAAATTAAAACAATCTCTCTATCTGCAAATTTATGCTTTCACCAAAAATCATGCTCGTAACGGGTTCGGTCCTGGGATTTCTTTCGGTTGCCCTTGGAGCATTTGGAGCACATGCCCTGAAAGATTTTCTCACTGCCAATCAGCGCCTTGCCACTTTTGAAACGGCTGTTCAGTATCAGATGTATCATTCTCTGGCATTGGTCACCGTCGGAATAGTAGGTCTGCTGCTGCCAAAGAGCGATTTTGGTTGGGTTGGCTTATTATTTCTGGTTGGAATCTTCATTTTTTCGGGCTCATTGTACATTCTCTGTGCGACCGGAATTCGCTGGTTAGGTGCCATAACACCGTTGGGCGGTGTCTGCTTTTTAGCGGCCTGGTTGTGGCTTGCGATCAAAGTTTGGACTTCACGATGAGGCAAACCCGCCTCTCAGCCAGTCTTAATTTTCTGATATCGATCTCGAAAATTCCAGTTTTTTTCTATTGTGAGCCCGAATCCGGTTATACATTTACCGTATGTTTAGAGTGAATCTAAATGAGAAGGGCGGGTTTCTTCTTTCACTTATGGTCCTGATCGGCGCCAGCTCTTTTGGCCAGATCCTCACCCACGAAGATTCCATATCAGCAGGATTGAATGTAAAAGGCAACCGGGCAACGGCTTTTTCTGGAAATGGAGAATTGTATTTTGACCAGGATTTCCGGAATAATCTGGCCATAGCCCGATTACGCAGAACCGTTTTGTTCATTGGTCACCGGTTCAGTAACAAAATCACGTTCTTTTCAGAAATGGAACTGGATGACACCATGGTCAATGGTGGCAACAAGGGTGAAATCAAAACGGAGCAATGCTTTGTTAAATTTGATCTGGTTCCGGGCGTGTACATCTATCCTGCTCCTTACCCATTGCCTTTTTATCAAACCAAGTTAAATTAAAACAAGGCATGGCCTAAAGTTTCCGATGGAGAAAAAACGAATCGCAAGAAAAGACTTCCTCAAAACCTCCTGCAGCCTGATTGGCTTTGGGGTTCTGGCCGGACTCGCAGAAAGCTGTTCATCTTATAAAGTTTTTAAAACCAAGGTATCGGACGGTACCATTTCCATACCACTTTCAGAGTTTGCACTGGAAGAAGTCCGGATTGTTCGTGCCCCGGGAGTTGGATACGATATCCTCGTCCGCAAAATGGGACCGACTTCCTTCACTGCCTTGTTGCTCCGGTGCACGCATCAGGACTGGGACCTTCAGGCAGGGAAAACTCAGATCAAATGCACAAATCACGGCTCGGTATTCGATTGGATGGGCAACGTCAAAACAGGTCCGGCAGCCACCCGGCTTCGCTCACTTCCAACCCGTATTGAAAACGAAAAACTACTCCTGACCTACGCATAGTGGGATTTATAAAATTCAGCCTGTTGATACTTCTTGCAATTTCCTGTTCCAACGACACCAATCCAGAGACAAATGGCACAGAATCGGTTCATGAATTGTGAACCTTCTTTGGCACATCCACCGCTTTACCCATTTACGCAAAACTGCACGACATAGCAGAGATTCTCCAATCACTTTGCGGGACTCTGGCTGCACAAAGTGATTGGATCATTGTGAGAAAAGCCCGGGAGTTGTCAGAATGCTATCTCTTTGGTCCGGTCGCAACGAAAGGTGTGGACCCTGCCATCTATACTTGGCCTGATTAACCCAAATTCCACAATAGAAAAAGCTTTTGGTTCATAAATGATTGATTTTCACCTTAAGTCCTCTACATTGGAGAGGATTTAGGTGAGGTTATAAAGCATAGAAAATCAATCATTTAAATCCTATTGCATAATCTGGCATTAATCAGGTTGAAATTGATGCCGTCCTTTCTTCCGAAGCCAGTTTTACTATTTCGTTTATGGAAACACTGGAATTTGGTTTAAAAGGATTTCATCCCAAAGAATACCGATTGTTCGGAAATGCCCGCTCACGGAAACCGCCGGAATAGATTTTGTTATGAATCCACTTCGGAGCTTTCTTTGTTCAGATTGCTGGCGTTGCGGCTGTAAGCAAAGTAAACAAGAATTCCGATGCTACCCCAGATCAGGAAGGCGACCCATGTTTCATGGCGCACTTTGCTCATGAGAAATACATTGAATCCCATACCCAATGTGGCTACCAATGGCAACATTGGTGTACGGTATGGTCTTTCCAGATCGGGTTCTTTCACACGAAGCAACCATACAGCACCGCAGACCATGGCAAATGCGAGTAGAGTGCCCATTGAACACATCTCAGATACTTTGTTGATTGGGGTGAAAGCAGCCACAACCGATACCACGGCACCTACCAAAATCGTTGACTTGTAGGGCGTTTTGAAAACCGGATGGATGGATCCGAACAAACTCTTTGGTAATAGTCCGTCTTTTGCCATGCCAAGGAAAATACGTGTTTGTCCCAACATCATCACCAGCATAACCGACGTTAAACCAGCTGTAGCAGCAATGACAATCAGAAACACGGCCCAGGTTACACCTACTCCTTCGAATGCAGAAGCAACCGGTGCTTTCAGATCGAGTTCGGTATAAGGAACCATACCAGTCAGTACGAGTGATACAAGAATGTAAAGAACAGTGCAGATAATAAGTGATGCGATGATGGCAAACGGAACATCTTTCTTTGGATTGATGGCTTCACCAGCCTGGGTTGATACGGCATCAAATCCAATGTAGGCGAAGAAAACGATGGTGGCAGCGGTTACCACGCCATCCCAACCAAATGATTCAGTGCCGTCAGGAAGGGTGATTTTCGCCGGAATAAACGGATGCCAGTTATCGGTATTTACATAGAAGGCGCCGGCAATAATGACAAAAAGCACTACAGCAACTTTCAGAATTACAATGACATTGTTTGTACTGGCAGCCTCTTTGATGCCTTTCACAAGGATGCTGGTCACAAGAATAGTGATCAGAATAGCAGGCAGATTAAAAGCAAAACCAGGAGCCTCCATTCCGAGTGCCTGTGCTTTCGCTGCTGCTGTAACCGGATCATTCATAATCCAGATGGGAAGGTCAATTCCAAAGAGATGCAGCAGCTTTTCAAAGTATCCACTCCAGGCAACAGCCACTGTTGTGGCACCCATCATGTATTCCAGAATCAGATTCCATCCGATGAACCAGGCAAAAAACTCACCAACAGTTCCATATGCATATGCATAGGCAGAACCTTCAACCGGAAGGACAGAGGCAAATTCAGCATAACAAAGGGAGGCAAACAGACAGCCAACACCCGCGATGATAAAGGATATCGCCAGAGCAGGGCCTGCGAAATCATGTGCCGCAATACCGGTAAGGGTGAAAATCCCCCCGCCTATGATGGCTCCGATTCCGAGTGATGTTAAACCCCATCGGGTCAATACTCGCTTGAGGTCACTTTTTTTTGCATCAGCCTGATAGGCCGAGATTGGTTTTTTTCTCCAGAGGGATTGGCTTGCCATAAAGTCGGTGTTCGTATTTGATGTGCAAAATGGGTTTATAAAGTCGAATTTTACAAATTCACTTTTCACTCACAGGAACAGTTTTTTCAGGAAGCTCCAGACTTCAGTGACTTATCAGGCCGGAAGAAGCTTTTTCAGGAATGGGAGCAAGGGTGCCAGACCTTTGAGACTAAAGGCACCAAATTTTAATAAGGCGGGTAACAAAATGAGTTCCTGATTACCGGGCAGTTTCATTTTAATGCCCAGAAGATCAAAACTAAAGAGGACAGAACTCACAATAAAGGCCATCCGGAAAAGTCCCAGAACAGCGCCCGCCGCCTGATCGACAGGACCGAGTAACGTTTGTTTCAGGCTTCGGCTGGCAAATCCGGCAAACCAGCGCAAGGAAAAATAGGTCCCTCCAAACAAGAGAATAAAGGCCAGAACCGGCAGAATCATTTTACCTCCTTTGATCTGGCCGTCCAGCAGAACGGTGGCTTCGGTGAGGAATTTGAATCCGATCACAATTGCCGCAATCAAAGCCAGCGTATTGATCAGCACCAGAACCAGACCAGTTTTATAGCCTTTCCAGGCCCCCCACAATAAGAGGAGGGCCAGTCCGATATCGACCGGATGAAGGAAAAAGGAATCAGCCTCCTGCAAGGATTTTCTTTACCGTTTCCGACACTGCTTTTCCATCGGCCAGACCGGCCAGTCCTTTCGTGGCAACGCCCATCACCTTCCCCATATCTTGTGGACCAGCGGCGCCAACCTGCGCAACAAATTCCCTGATTTTGGCTTCCAGTTCTTCGGCACTCAGTTGTTTCGGCAGAAATTCCTCGATCACCGAAAGTTCAGCCTGTTCTTTTTCTGCCAGATCAGCCCTTCCCTGCTGCTTGAAAATTTCAAGTGAATCGCGTCTCTGTTTGGCAGCTTTATTGAGGATTTTCATTTCAGAATCCTCTGATAAATCTCCGTTTCCGCCTTCTTTGGTTGCTTCCAGAAGAATGAGCGATTTGATGCTGCGAAGTGCCA
The DNA here is from genome assembly GCA_945883425.1 of Spirosoma fluviale. Lineage (GTDB taxonomy): Bacteria > Bacteroidota > Bacteroidia > Cytophagales > Flexibacteraceae > CAMDMI01. The sequence continues at coordinate 450 of CAMCXM010000156.1, read as the reverse complement.
GCAACCGGGTTTGTTCTTTGGCCAGCATCGCGGTTTTAATGGCCGCGTCGATTTTAACTTTTAATGACATAGTAATTCAGTTTGATTCGGTTTTGCCATCGGGCATCCATTTCCGGAAAATCCGGGAGTGGCAAAGATAGAAGATGAGACAGGAGTTTGAAATGGATTTCCCAAAATTGCCCAAAGCGAAATGGAATAGAGAGGAAATGCCGGGACTTTTTAGTCCAGATTAACAAATAGGATGTAAATGATTGATTTTCTATGCTTTATAACCTCGCCTAAATCCTCCTGAATCTAGTTCGGGACAGGTTCCCGAGGCAGGCTCGGGACAATTTCTCCAAACGAGGGGATTTCAGGTGAAAATCATTTATCAACCCAAAGCTTTTTCTATTGCGGAATTTGGGTTTATCGCGACACATTTTCAAATACCAACCAGATTTGCTAACCTTT
>CAMCXM010000155.1 GCA_945883425.1 Spirosoma fluviale | reverse complement strand
TGCATCTGCTGGATGAGTTTGTTACCGCAAATCTGGGATTCCGTTCTTATGGCCGCTATGTAGATGATTTCGTGTTGGTTCATCCAAAAAAAGACCAATTAATATCAGCCATACCTATTATTCGGTCCTTTCTGGAAGTTCAACTTTCTCTCCGGCTTCATCCCCGCAAAATCTATTTCCAGCATTATTCAAAAGGCGTAAAGTTTCTGGGAGCCATTTTAAAGCCAGGCCGTAAGTACATAGCCAATCGAACCAAAGGCAATTTCTATGAAGCCATAGAAAAGTTAAATCAGCAGTTGATAAAAAGCTCTGAACCAGATAAAACCATGCGATCACTATTTCTAAGCAGTATTAATTCTTACCTGGGAATTATCAAACATTGCCATGGCAAGAAGCTGGGTATAAAAATGATTCAAAGGCGGTTGCACCCTTCCTGGTGGGCCTTTGGTTTTTTCAATATATCCAAATGGAAATTTGTGTTTTACAAAAAGCGGAATCATCCAGTAGTTCTCACTGCGGTTGGAAGTAATAGTTGAGTCGCTGGAAAGGCTTGGAGGTAGGTTTGATTCAGTATCGGCTAACGAGCCGCTTTACGCACCGCCCCCCTTTCAAACTTGCGTAAACCGCTTTAGGATAAATACGCCAGTTTTATGGCATGGGCCTTGCAGGGAAGATTCGCTATATACTCCAAAGCAAGGCATCCTTTTGCATACTTCCAAATCAGAAATGGCAAGATTGAGGTATCCTTAATGGATCCGTTCATAGGGTTCCGGCATCGGGTTTTGGTCCTTGTCTGTGGCTTTTAGGTGTCTTGTTTTCGGGTGTTGGAGAGCATAAGCCGTGGTTTCGGGCCTTTTACGGGCAAAAATGGCATAGGAGGCTTTGAAATGCTTTTTTGTAATTCAGCAGCATCTGAAAATCAGAACGGCGTTTAGTTTAGCTGGTCGTCGTCGATGTGTATTCGAACCGTTGTTTCGGAAAAGCCGTTCCTTCTTGTTTGTAGTCTTTGCAGAGCAAGACTACGAACAAGAATAGGATGCAGGGACTCCATGCCTTCGGCTTGGCATGCCGGCCCGGCAGGCCTATAATTGGTTCAATCCAATTAAAAAGTTTTTCCTCCATCAATTAATTTCCGGATAACACCCATCGGAAGAAACATCCGGTTTATGTCCGGCAGCATTTCGAATCCAAACTGGCTGTAAAAGGCGATTGCGTTTTCATCAATCGGATCTACCAGTACACCAATGGAGGCTATTTCAGAGTTGGCTACTTTATAACAAAGTTCCAATGCTTCCATCAGCAGGATTCCGCCTATTCCTTTGGATTGAACATTCCGGTCTCTGGCCAGTCGACCAATCAGGGTTGCCGGAAATTCCATCCCGCTTTTTGGGAATGTTTTTTTCAAATCCTGGGGCAGATTTTCGATTCGGATGGTGGAGTTGGATAAGGTGAAATATCCTAAAATGTCGTCCTCTTCACTTACCAAAACCCAGCAGAAGCTGATTCCTCGTTTTACATCCTGTGAGGCGACTTCCCGGATGTAACGGTTCAATGATTCATTGCCACAGTCAAAGTTAGCCCTGTTGTGTTGTTTTTCTAATGGGCGGGTTAGCTGCATTTTGCTGCGTTTTAAAGTCTACATATTTCTGATAGGTATCTTTCAGCTTATCATTTGGGGATCGGTCTTCTGTGATCGCTCTTAAAAAAATTTCCTGGTCCCGCCTGGTTTTAAGAACCAATTGATTTTGCTCGATGATCTGATTGGCTTTTTGTTGTGCCGCATACAGAACAAACTCCGACAGACTTTTAAATCCACTTAAACTGGCGGCATATTCAAGAAACTCCTTTTGCTCTTTGGGTAGCCTGGCGTCGAAACGGGCGTTGTTTGCAACTCTCATGAGATGGAATTATTACGGTTTTCTGTTTGGTCGAATTCTCAGTTAATCTGGAAATCATAAAACGAATGTACGGAACATTTCTGTACAAATCCAAGGCTTACTGATTTTTGATTTTGGTAGAATCGAGTGAATCAGATTTTCTGTTGTTGGTAAGTTTTGGGTTCTGTTCTGAATTCTGCCTGATTTTCCCGAATCTTGCCTTCTCAAAAACAAACAGGTCACCGGTGTTTCATCAGCTCTTCGCACTTCTTGCCAAAGATTTCCGTCTGGAATTCCGGCAGCGTGTGCTTACGGCCACCGTCCTCTTGTTCGTGGCTTCGGCCTGTTTTACACTCTATCAGGTTACCGTCGCCGGAAAGGCCCGTGTCAATCCCCTGGTTTGGAACGCCATTTTCTGGCTGGTGGTGTTGTTTTCTTCGTTTCAGGTGGTGAGTCGCGGTTTCAGCCGGGAACTCGAGCAGCAATACTGGTACTACTATTTCCGCATCCGTGCCGATCTGTTGATTTTCAGTAAGCTCATTTACCACATTCTGATGCTCAACATCACATCACTAATGGCCTGGCTTTTTCTGTCGGTGCTGTTTGGAAATCCGGTTCAGGATTCCTGGATGTTTTTTGTGGTGATTCAGCTCGCTTGTGTTGGAATGGCCTCGGCTTTGACGCTTGTTTCTGCCATTTCGGCGAAGACCGGAAAAAACGCTGCCTTGCTGCCGGTTCTGGGCTTTCCGTTACTGATTCCCACTTTGTTACTGGTAACCCGACTTTCCGTTACCGCTCTCGACGATCTGGGATGGGACATGGCCTGGAAAAATATATGGACACTTTGTGGGATGGATTCGATCATGATTGCACTTAGCTTCATTCTCTTTCCGTACCTTTGGCGCAGTTAATAATCCAGCTTTCTGGAAAATTGTAAAGCGAATTTATGCCGAAACTTTCCTGGTGGAAAATTCTGTCTCTTGTCCTTCTCGCCTACATCTGCTGGCAAGGGTTTCTGGGACCCGTTCCCCGTCTTCACATCGTAAACGAATCCATCCGGAATACGTATTTTCACGTTCCTATGTGGTTTGGAATGGTTTTTTTATTGACGGCCTCCGTTTGGAATTCCATTCAATATCTGCGGAAAGGTGATCTGGAATACGATGTAAAATCGCACGGATACATTCAGGTCGGTATCATTTACGGAATTCTGGGACTCCTCACCGGAATGGTCTGGGCCAATTATACCTGGGGCGCTCCGTGGAGCAACGATCCCAAACAAACGGCCTCGGCAATCGGACTGATGATTTATTTTGGATGCCTGGTTTTACGTGGATCCATCAGTGCCGTCCGTGATAAAGCCCGTATTTCGTCGGTTTACAGCATTTTTGCCTACGCCATTTTTATTCCCCTCATATTTATCCTGCCCCGCTTTACCGATTCCCTGCATCCGGGAAATGGTGGAAATCCGGCCTTCGGTAAATACGATATGGACAATAATATGCGGATGGTCTTTTATCCCGCGGTAATTGCCTGGATTCTGGTCGGCGCATGGATTGCGGAACTGGTGATCCGCACACAACTTCTTGAAAATCGAATTAGTGAAAATGAATACAATCAAACCTCGTCCGGTGAATCGAATGCTTCGGTTCTGGATGCTGGCAATGTTGCTGGTTAGTAATGTGTTGACCACGTTTGCCCAGGATCAGTCGGTTCAAATGGCCGATACCCTTCGTCAGGAAGGAAAAATCTATGTGGTGGTGGCCTGTATATTTGTCATAGTGGGCGGATTGGTTCTGTTTTTGATCCGTATCGATGGAAAACTCTCGCGGCTGGAGAAAGAAAGCCGTTCCGCAAAATGAAAGTAAAACCATTGCATTTAGCAGGATTGCTCGCCATCGCGGTGGGTATTGCGGTCATCATTTCGACCACGGGAGATGCCAGTTCGTATGTTTGTTTTTCTGAAGCCAAAGCCCTTGCAAAAGACGGCGACGATGACAAAGTTCATGTAGTTGGGCAGCTTCCAAAGACCGCTTCCGGAGAAATCGAAGGTATGCAGTACGATCCTACACTGGATCCGAATTACTTCCGGTTTTTGCTGGTCGATGAAAAGAAAGAAAAACAGGAGGTGATTTACTACAAGCCAAAGCCAGCCGATTTTGAACGATCGGAGAAAGTTGTGGTAGTGGGTGCTATGAAAAACGGGCGCTTTGAAGCCGATAAAATCCTGATGAAATGTCCGTCCAAATACCAGGAAGGAGAAGTGAAAACGGAAGGCGAAAAAGGAACCTGATTTCTTTACATGCAATGTTATTAAGGAAGCCTGCGATTTATGCCTCAGGCTTTTTTTATGCGATTCGCTTCGGTGGAAATAATCCTTTAACAGATACTGGCAAATCCCTTCATTTTGAATGATTTCCTGTTTCATTCAAACCAAATCCTTTGCCTACATTTGCCACACAATCAAAACGGTTTCACACTGGCCTATGGCGATTAATTCTGCTGTTTACGAGGAGGTAACAAAAATATTCAAAGCCTATCTGGAGCGAATGGAACTCCGGAAAACCCCTGAGCGTTTTGCCATCCTGGAAGAAATTTACAGCCGGACAGGTCATTTCGATGTGGAATCGCTTTTTATTTCCATGCGGGATAAAAACTACCGGGTCAGCCGGGCCACGGTGTACAATACGCTTGATCTTCTGGTCGATTGTTTTCTGGTAACCAAACATCAGTTCGGCCAGAACATCAGCCAGTTTGAGAAATCCTACCCCAGCCGGCAGCACGATCATCTCATTTGCACCGACTGCAATAAGGTGGTCGAGTTCTGCGATCCGCGATTGTACAACATTCAGAAAATGGTGGAAGAAACCCAGAAATTCAAGGTGATTCATCATTCTCTTACATTCTACGCCAACTGCCAAACCGAGAATTGCGAAAATATCGGGAAGAACCTGGCCGTTTACACGCAAAGATCCCCCAACGACTAAAACCTGACTGCCAAGTGAAAAAAATCCTTTTCCTTTTCTGTATCGTTTTATCCTTTCAGGCCGCTGCCCAGGAAGGTGAATTGCCCGAGGAATATTTTACGGTTGTAAAGAATAAAAAGAACGTGTTGCCGGAAGTTGGCAAGCCTCAGGAAAAAGTAACCCTGAGTCTGAAGCCACTTCCAAAAGTGAAGCAGAAATACACGTATAAAGAATTTAGTCTTTTGCTTCCTCTTCTGGATCCGAAACTGAATCCCCCCGTTCTGAAAGCGGAAAAAGAAGAGCCTGCCAAAGAAGGATACGTTCGGTTGGGTGCCGGAAATTATGGATCCACGTTGCTCGATGCTTTTTACAACAGCGGCCGGCAGAAAGATTACGCCTACGGAGTTTACCTTAATCATCAGGCATCGGCCAACGGACCGGTTTCAAAGTCGGGTTACAGCAACAATCAGGCGGGCGCTTATGGCCGGTATTTTACGCCAAATTTTACCTTGGGTGGCGGTCTGGTCTACAATCGCGGACGGTATAATTTTTATGGTTTCGATCGGGATTCATCCAATGAACTCTCTTCCGATTCCACCAGGCAAATCATCCAGAGTGTCTGGTTTAATCTGGGGCTGGAAAATAACAAAAAGAACAAGCCCATTTCATACAAAGTGGGACTCGGAATCGGCAACATCTCAGATCGATTCAAAGCTTCCGAATCGGAAATCAGCCTCGATTTCAACGGACGGTACAAAATAAAAGATTCTTCCTCTGTTGATGTAATGACGGACCTCTCATTGGTAAAGCGCACCGACAGTTCTTCTGTCAACCGTTCGTTGTGGAGGATTGAGCCGGTTTATCGTTTTGGCTTTAAAGGATTTCAGGTACACGCCGGTGTCCAGATGTCGGTGTCCAATGAACCGGAAGTGCTGGAATCGGGTGCTTATTCAGGTTCGAAATCGTCGTTTCACATTCATCCGATCATCGGATTGCAGCAAAATCTGTTCGATACCAAACTGGTTGCATTCGCAGGAGTTCGGGGTGGAATGAACAAAAAGACGTTGCGGTCAACATTGGAAGCCAACCCATTTCTCGCTCCGGATGTGTATCTCCGTCATGAAAATCAGCTGTTCAATTTTTACCTGGGTCTGAAAGGACAGATGAAAGGACAGTTGAATTACCGCACCCAGATTTCCTTTGAAAAACTTAATCAGCAGGCCTTTTTTATCAATTCGGAAGAACGGCAGGAGCAGTTTGATGTGGTGTACGACTCCAGTTCCACCCGTCGCTTTACCTGGGAAACCGAAGCCATTTATGATCTGGGTACGAAAACCAGAGCCGGAATCCGGTACGCATTTATCAAATATGGTGTAGATAAACTCAAAGAACCCTGGCATGCACCCAACTCGGTGCTCACGATTTTCGGTCGCCAGCAAATCTCAGAGAAAATTATGCTTTCCGGCGAATTTTATTACATGGGCGGACTCCGGGGCCTCATACCGAAAACCGCTGAGACTAAAAAGCTTAAGGGTTTAGCAGATTTCAATCTCAAAGGCGAATATTTCTTCAAAAAGCGCTATTCTGCGTTCCTTTCAGTACATAACCTGTTGAATAACAAGAATCAACGGTATTTGTACTATCCCACACAAGGATTGCGCATAATGGTCGGCGCCTCGGTGGTTTTTTAAAAACCCGATTTGGTTCGGGCAGTGTTATGAACTTTATTTGTACATCCTCTCCTGAGGATTTCAAACCGGCCTGATTCGTTCTGAAAGGAAAGATCGGCGGTTCTACAAATTGAAACTACAGACATGATCGGACCTTTTCTTCATATTTTACTGAACCAACACGCCAAAGTTGCGGTGCCGGGACTGGGCGTATTTTATGCTTCCTACAAACCGGCCGAACTTCAGTTTGCAGGAAAGTCCATTCTTCCTCCGGATCGTACCATTGAATTCAATCAACGGGCGAAAAGCGACGGAGACTCATTCCTGGCTTCCTTCATTGCCCGCCATCAAAACATCGAAGTGGCCCATGCAGAAGAAGTGATAGCCGAATTCGTTCAGAACGCAAAACACAGTCTTCAGCAGGAGAGCCGTTTTGATATGGGTGATTTTGGTTCTCTGGCGCTGGATGTGGAAGTAAACGTTCACTTTTTCGCTGCGCAGAACCGCATCTTTTCTTCTGAATCTTTTGGATTGAAGCCTCTCATCGCTGAAACGGTGTATTCCAAAACCCGGATTGTCGTCGAAAGGGAAGTTCCGGTAATTCCGTTGCATCCGTTTGATGAGGCTGAGCGTGAAGAGGAAGGAATCGAAGTTAGTCCCCGCCGGTCAAGTGTTCGTTGGGGTGCCTATGCGGCTGTTGCGGCTGCGTTGGTGATGACACTCTCTGCTGTTTATATGTTGTCCGGATTATCGCAGGAACATATGATTTCGCAGGCTGCCAAGCCAACGGTTCGTCAGGAAGCGGGTTTGGTTCCGGTACCGGCTCAAACAGAGGCCGCAAGCGAAACACCATCGCAACCCCAAGTCGTTTCATCTGAAAAAACGGCGGGCATAACAACATCCGCTCAACCCGTTCCGGTTGAAGTGACTGAAACCAAAACCTTTTATGTGATTGCCGGAAGCTTTAAAGAATCCGCTCGGTTGGAGAAACGCTCAGCGGAAATGCAGCAGAAGGGATTCCACACATCGGTTCATGCCAATTCTGAAAAGGGACTCACCCGTCTGGCCATTGGATCGTTTGGAAGCAAAGAGAAAGCTGTTGCATTTCTTCATTCAAAACAAACGGATTTTACCGAGCAACTTTGGGTGTTGGCTGAATAGTTTCGCTACAGGTTAAACCCGCTTTTTTCATTTGAAAGCGGAATCTTCTCAACGCCTTGATCCCGTTTTTTTACGGCCCCAAACCCCGAAGGGTATT
>CAMCXM010000154.1 GCA_945883425.1 Spirosoma fluviale | reverse complement strand
TTTTCTATGCTTTAGAACCTCACCTAAATCCTCCCGAAGCTAGTTCGGGACAGGTTCCCGAGGCAGGCTCGGGACAAGCTCTCCAATGTAGAGGACTTAAGGTGAAAATCAATCATTTATGAACTCAAAGCTTTTTCTATTGCGGAATTTGGGATAAAACGGGACTGAATTTCAGGGATAAAATCCTTGAAACCCAGTCCCGTTGCTCTAACCGAATATGAATTACGCTCCTACCGTTTTCTTCTCGTCACGGGCAGCTATATACTCTTCAAATTTTCCGAGCTTATCCATAATGACGCCGTTTCCGATTTCGATCACACGGTTTACAACGGTATTATTCAATTGAAAGTCACGGCTTTTCATCAGGATAATTCCTTTGAAATCGGTAAGTCCGTTATTAAGGACGGTGATGCTTTCCAGATCGAGGTGATCGGTTGGTTCATCCAGAATCAATACGTTTCCGGCTTCCAGAATCAGTTTACTGAACATGCAGCGCACCTTTTCTCCTCCGGACAGTACGTTGGATTTCTTCAGCGCTTCCTCTCCGGAAAACAGCATACGACCCAGGAAACCACGCACATAGCTTTCGTCTTTTTCAACCGAATATTGACGAAGCCAGTCCACCAGATTCAGATCCGGATCTTTGAAGAATGAGCCATTGTCATTTGGAAGATGGCCAAGTGAAGTGGTTACACCCCATTTGAATTCACCTTCGGTTGGTTCAATTTCGCCAGCCAGAACCTGAAACAAAGCCGTACTACCAGTTGAACTATGGCTTTCAACGGCCACTTTCTGATCACGCTCAATGGTGAAGGTCAGGTTGCGGAACAACCACTCTCCTTCTGAATTTTTGTAGCCCAGATTCTTGACGATCAAAACCTGATCGCCCACTTCACGTTCGGCTTTAAAATAGATATATGGATACTTCCGGTTCGAAGGCTTGATTTCTTCCGGCGTCAGCTTCACCAACATTTTCTGGCGGGCTGTGGCCTGCTTTGATTTGGAAACGTTGGCCGAAAAACGACGGATGAACTCTTCCAGTTCCTTCCTTTTCTCATCGATTTTCTTGTTCTGATCTGCTCTCTGACGCAAAGCCAATTGACTTGACTCATACCAGAACGAATAGTTACCCGGATAAATCTGGATCTTACCAAAATCGATATCGGCAACGTGCGTACAAACCTCATCGAGGAAGTAACGATCGTGGGATACCACAATCACTGTATTTTTAAAATCACCGAGGAAGTTAATCAACCACTGAACCGTTTTCAGATCCAGGTTATTGGTTGGCTCATCAAGAAGGAGAACATCCGGATTACCGAACAAAGCCTGAGCAAGCAACACCTTCACTTTCTGACTTCCGTCCAGATCTTTCATCAGTTTGTAATGCAGATCTTCGCTGAAATCCAGTTCACTGAGCATGGTGGCGGCATCCGATTCGGCATTCCATCCTTCGAGTTCGGCAAATTCGGCTTCCAGATCGGCAGCACGATTTCCATCGGCTTCGGTAAAATCTTCTTTGGCGTAAATGGCATCTTTTTCTTTCATGATCGCATACAAACGCTCATGACCCATCATCACCGTTTCCAGAACCGGATATTCATCGAAGGCAAACTGATTTTGTTTCAACACGGCCAGACGCTGACCGGGCTGCATCATTACTTCACCTGTTTGCGGCTCAATTTCTCCGGAAAGAATTTTTACAAAAGTTGTTTTTCCTGCTCCGTTTGCTCCAATGAGGCCATAGCAGTTTCCTGGCATGAACTTAATGGTGACATCTTCGAACAAAAGGCGCTTTCCAAAGCGGAGAGATACGTTACTGGTAGAGATCATGATGATAAAAATCGGGCCGCAAAGATAGGCTTTTTGAACCGCAAAGAGGAAGGTTGGTCTAAAATCAAAATCAGAAATGGACAAGGTCCCGCATGGAGACTCTCAGAACGAAAAAAAACACCGTATTTCAGCCCCGGATTCAAAAGAAATCATCCTGTTACCATATTAAATTAATGTTACCAATTCTGGGTTCTCTCCTGCTGGGATATGTCTGGCTCCGTTTTTTTCGCAAAATCGACAGTTTTGAACCCGAAAGCTGGAAGGCAACTTTCCTTTGTCTGGCATTGGGAGCCGCTTCGCCTTTCCTTCTGGATCCAATCATTGGACTTTCGCCATTCCTTAAATCGCTGGATGAAAAATCCACCGGGGCCGCACTTTTTCAGTTTGCCCTTTTCAGAGTGGCGGCAGTGGAAGAACTGGCCAAACTGATCCCATTTCTCGGAATTTTGCTATTGAGTCGCTGGGTAGATGAATCCGTTGACTACATCAAATATCCCGCATTATCTGCTATGGGATTCGCTACAGCAGAGAATATGTTGTATGCCAGTTCTTATGGAATCGACGTGCTGCATGTAAGAGGATTGCTTTGTGTATCAGGTCATATTTTTTACACTGCCCTGCCCGGATATTTTCTTTGGCGAAGCCGCCATCAATCCCTCCTTATGAAATTAACGGGTCTGTTCTTCGGATACAGTCTCGGCACGATCTGTCATGGCTCCTATGATTTTTTTCTTTTTCAGGAGGAGAATACCGGCACGGCTTTGGGTTTGCTTTCGGTGTTTCTGTGTGTTGGATTTATGTACGCCTTTAAAAGGATGCTGATTCACACATTGAAAGAATCGGATTTTTACAACCCTGCTGTGTTGCAAATTATTATTTCTGCCGGACGGAATCTTTTCATTGGTCTTGCCGGCATCTTCATTTTCATCGGCTTAGCAAAGGCAATGCAAACCGGTCAGCTCGATGCAGCCTTTTCATATTGGAAAGACAACATCCTTCTTGCGTCTATCGGCTCGCTGGTTTTATACGGACTGCTTGCGTTAGACCAGAAAGATGTCCGGAAAGTGTAAAGGCGACTGAAGGTCGGTTACTTTGAAAACAGATTGTATTTCAGAATGCAGTAAATCGCTCTGAAACCATCCACCGCTCCGATTTTCTTGCCTTCTTCATAGGTTCTTCCATAATAGGAAATCCCCACTTCGTAAATCCTGATTTTCGGAATACGGGCGATTTTAGCTGTGATTTCCGGTTCAAATCCAAACCGCTTTTCCTGAAGCTTGATGCCCTGAATGGTGGACGTCCGGAACATTTTATAGCAGGTTTCCATGTCGGTCATGTTCAGATTGGAGAACATATTGGACAGGAAGGTGAGGAAATTGTTTCCGATGGTGTGCCAGAAAAAGAGCATTCGGTGTGGGTTTCCTCCCATAAATCGGGAACCATACACCACATCGGCATCCCCACGAACAATCGGAGACAACAGAATATTATACTCTTCCGGATCATATTCGAGATCTGCATCCTGAATAATCAGAAACTCCCCTTTCGCTTTTGAAATTCCAGTATGAAGAGCCGCTCCTTTCCCCTGATTTACTTCATGCTTGTAATACTGAATGTTGAGATCGGAATTGGCTGCTTTGTATGCCAGAATCGATTCTTCCGTATTGTCCCTGGAACAGTCGTTTACAATGATAATTTCTTTTGCAATGCCGTTCATTAAAACAACCGCCTTGATACGGTCCAGAATCCGGTGAATGGTCGGGCCTTCGTTGTATGCCGGAATGACGATGGACAAGGTTTTGATCTGCTCCATAAGAATTTGAAGGGCCAAAGTAAACGATTATAGAACTATGCAAGCAAATCTGAGACCCAATTCCTATTCAATTGAACCATTTCAAATACAATTTCAGGAATGAACTCCAGACGGTAACGGCCTTTACAACTGGGCTTCTGTCGCTCCGTAACCGAATTTTTCTCTTCTGGCATCTTTGAAATGCTTCACTGCTGAGTGTTTTCCGAGACGTCGGTGAATTTCATCTTTTAATATGCCGGCACCCACGCCGTGAATCAGAATCAAACGGGAAACACCGTCGAGAATGGCTTTGTCCAGAGCCTTTTCAAATGCAGCCAGTTGAGTTTCGAGCATGTCTGCCGCTGTGAGATCACCATAATCCGATCGGAGCTGTTCGATGTGGAGATCGATTTCCCGGAATTCAATAAAGCCTTTTGGTTTTGCCAATGGAACTTCTCTTTTTATTTCCGGGTTCATCATACTTTCCTTCATGGCCTTGGCATCGATTTTCACGATTTCACCGTCCAGTTGCAGAAGGTATCCTTCCTTTTCGATTATGGGTACCGTCCGTTTTGTTTTGGCCCAATCCACCTGCGAAAAGGCCAGCCGATATTCAGCCAGCGGCATGGGTTCACTTTGATCGGGATGAAATTTGAGAATCTGAATTGCCAGTCCCACGAGGTGATGTGTTTCCTGAAACGGAAGGGAACCCGGTAAAGCTGTAACGGATTTCGGTTTCACCGAAAGCTGACCGTAAAACTGATTGACCGGACGCCCGAGTTTGTAGATCACCACACACAATTCAAAATCGGTGTGGTTGACGATGGAAAAATCCACCAGCATCGGCGATACATGAAAGCCGGCGAGAAAAACACCTTCCTTCACAAAAAACATCCGGCTGTTGCGGGCAGCGAGCATCGGTGCTACTTTGGGATCGGCCTTCTGAATCTGAACTTCCTCCTGCCGGGTGGCTATGGCCACAAGGTCCTTGACCCGCAACGGAATTTCCAGCCCTTCATTGAGAAGAACAGTTGCCTGATCACCCTGAATTTTGGTGATGATCCCCTCTCCCATGCCATGCAGCATCCGCACTTTTGAACCTACGACCATGTAAAAACTGTGTTAAATTCTGACTTTTTTCTTTTTTCAACAGCAAAACTAGCCCATTTCGACGAAGCGTTTTGTTTGCAGCTTCCTCAAACCACAGAATTTGCGTTTCTTGCGCCCCCAATTACTAGTTTTCAGTCTCATGAAAAAAGCGCTCATAACAGGAATTACAGGGCAGGATGGTGCCTATCTTGCTGAACTTCTGCTGAATAAAGGCTATGAAGTTCACGGAATCAAACGTCGTACTTCCTTGTTTAACACGGATCGCATCGATCATCTGTATCAGGATCCGCACGAAAGTCATATTCGTTTCAAACTTCATTATGGAGATCTCACCGATTCTACCAACCTGATTCGTATTGTTCAGGAGGTACAGCCGGATGAAATTTACAATCTGGGCGCAATGAGCCACGTAAAAGTGAGCTTCGACACCCCGGAATATACCGCCAACGCAGATGGCATCGGAACCCTCCGCATTCTGGAGGCCGTCCGTATTCTTGGATTAACCGAGAAAACAAAAATTTACCAGGCATCGACTTCCGAGTTGTATGGTCTGGTTCAGGAAGTTCCACAGAGCGAAAAAACTCCGTTCTACCCACGTTCTCCATATGCCGTTGCTAAAATGTACGCATACTGGATTACCGTAAATTACCGTGAAGCATATGGCATGTATGCCTGCAACGGAATCCTGTTCAACCATGAATCACCGATTCGCGGAGAAACATTTGTTACCCGTAAAATCACAAGAGCCGTTTCTAAAATCGCTCTGGGTTTACAGGATCAGGTTTTCCTTGGAAATCTGGATGCTCAGCGTGACTGGGGACATGCCAAAGATTATGTAGAAGCCATGTACCTCATTCTTCAGCAGGAAACGCCGGAGGATTATGTGATTGCCACTGGTATTACCACCTATGTTCGTGATTTTGTACGGATGGCTTTTGATGAAGTGGGTATTACCCTCGAATTCAAAGGAGAAGGAGTGGAAGAAGTAGGTTATGTAAAATCCTGTTCCAATCCGGATTACCAACTCGAAATCGGAAAAGCGGTTGTAGCGGTAGATCCGAAATATTTCCGCCCGACTGAGGTGGAATTGCTGATCGGTGATCCAACCAAATCGAAAACCAAACTGGGCTGGGAACCAAAATACGATCTCAAAGCACTGGTAAAAGATATGATGATGAATGACCTGGAACTTTTCAAGCGGGATAAATACCTGCAGAAAGGTGGTCACAAGATCATGAACTACTACGAACTGTAGAATTTCCGCCAAAGACAGAAACGCATTCTGAAATGGAAAAGAATTCAAAAATATACATAGCCGGACATCGGGGTATGGTGGGATCTGCCATTCACCGACATTTGGAAAATCTGGGTTTCAATAATTTCGTGACCCGCACATCCAAAGAACTGGATCTCCGGAACCAGGCCGCTGTGGAAGCGTTTTTTGCAGAAGAAAAACCAGATTATGTTTTTCTGGCGGCAGCAAAAGTAGGTGGTATCCATGCCAATAATGTGTACCGGGCTGATTTCATCTATGAAAATATGATGATTCAGAGCAACGTCATCCACCAGTCTTATGTGCATGGAGTGAAGAAACTGATGTTCCTCGGCTCCAGCTGTATTTATCCGAAAATGGCGCCTCAGCCTTTGAAAGAAGAATACCTGCTCACCGGACTTCTGGAACCGACCAACGAGCCGTATGCCATCGCCAAAATTGCGGGCATCAAAATGTGCGAATCGTACCGCCTGCAATATGGCTGTGATTTCATTTCGGTGATGCCAACCAATCTGTACGGTCCGAATGACAACTACGATCTGAACAACAGTCACGTTCTGCCAGCCTTGCTACGAAAGTTTCATGAAGCAAAACAGAACAATGTACCGGAAGTTGTGGTCTGGGGAAGCGGTTCTCCCAAAAGAGAATTCCTTCATGCCGACGATCTGGCCGCTGCCTGTATCTTTCTGATGGAAACCTATTCTGAACCGGGCCTGATCAACATCGGAACCGGCGAAGATCTAAGCATCAAAGAACTGGCGGAACTGATGGCACGCGTCACAGGCTACGAAGGCAAAATTGTTTGGGACAGCAGCAAACCAGACGGCACGCCACGAAAGCTGATGGACGTTACCAAACTCCACAACGCTGGCTGGCATCATAAAATTGATCTGGAAGAAGGCGTACGCATGGTGTACGAACCCCTGAAAGAATCAGTTTTCGCCTGATTTTAAAAATTTTTGTAAAAAAGCCACGCCCGAAAGTGTGGCTTTTTTTATGTTGGCTTATTTTGATCGGTTCTTGGGAAGATTTCTATGAGAAATCGGGATACGTTTTTTCCAGTGAGGGCGATGAAATCTTTATGCATTTCCATGAAGTTGCTCAATTGACTTAATGCCTGAAAGACCAGAATCTGGTTATTGAATTCCGAAATCTGCTTCAGTACGCAAATGCTAAAGGTGAACCGGTCCGCGATCTGATTGTCATTGGCCGCACACGAGAATGATGGTGACCTCAGGTCGGTTTTCGTGTAAAAAACTCTCCTGATTTCAATTATGATCCCGTCTGATTGCTGTACTTTGCCCATCCAAACAACACCCCGCCAATTATGGAACATGCACTTCATCTTCGTCTGGCCAAACCACGAGACGCCGAACAAATTGCTTCGATTTATGCTCCCTATGTTCTGGAAACGGCCATCACATTTGATTATTACGTTCCAACCATTTCGGAGTTTGAAGAACGGATCCGCCACTATAGTGAAATGTATCCCTGGTTAGTGGTCGAACAGGACGGTATCATTCTGGGCTACGCGTACGGAAGTATGCATCGAACCAAAACCGCATATCAATGGTCGCCGGAATCCACCATTTATGTAGACAAAAACAGACATGGAAAGCGCCTGGGCCGTATTTTATATCAAACCCTTTTTTCTTTGCTGAAAATGCAGGGCTATGTAAATGTATATGCCGGGGTTACGGTTCCCAACGAAAAAAGCGAAGGCCTCCATACCTCGCTGGGATTTGAACGGATCGGAGATTTTAAAAATGTAGGATA
>CAMCXM010000153.1 GCA_945883425.1 Spirosoma fluviale | reverse complement strand
GAGTTGTAATGGTAAGCCCAACTCCGTCAGAAAAGAGTTGGTTCGAAAGTATATACCAGTTCCGCAATTGTTTTAGCCTTGGAATGGCCTGCCGGAAATGCTGCAGTCGCATTTCGATCGATGCATTTTCCGGATCTGAAAACAGCACGGATTGGAATGCCAGGGAGTTCTCCCTGATCTCTAAAAATCGAAGTGCGGACAGAATCCTGTCGCTCAACGTTTCCGGAAGGTGACCGGCAATGGTATGAAGCTTGCGAATTTTCCGGTACTGTGCAGCTTCCTTGCTGACAACCGATTGAATGGCAAATAGAAATCCCGATTGGGCGGTGCCTTCAAAACGGAAATGCAATTGTTGAATCTGCTCAAGTTCTATTTTGACCACTGGCATATTGGGGGGCCAGTTTTTCAACCTGGATAGCAGTTCCAAAAGTTCTGCTGCCTCCTGATCCAGTTTTTCCAGTGCACCGTCCGCAAAAAGTTGGCCGGAAGGAATCGTCTCGATGAATTCCTTGCAATCGGCCCAGCCGGAAGGAAATTCCTGACGGATGAATTCAACAGAAGAATGAATAAGGGCAATGGTTTCCGTAATGGAATCACCTGACCAAACAAACGACCTTTTCGCAAGCGTGTTTTTCAACTGTACCAGAAAGGAACTCTCCTCCCGCAACTTCAAAGCAATTGCCTGAAACCAGTCCTGTCCTTTGACAAGCCAGTTCGACCGGCCAGCCAACCAGGTACCTGTTGCCCGACCTGCTTTGATTTCATCCCAGTGCCGCTCAAACCAGAACAGAAAAGGTTCCCATTCTTCTTTGCGGAAGGCTCCAAACTGACAAGCGGAACTCAGCAACGAATCATCGGACGGCACCTCATCCGCCAGCAAATCCACCCAGGAAATTCCAGCAACCGACTCGTCAAACAATGCCGATTTCCATTCTTCCAGATGGCGGACAATGCGTTCGGTGTCTTGTCCGTTTTGCAGGAACCGTCGCTCGAGAAGGACAGTATCGAGACTCTTATTCCGCGATTCGGCTTCTTCCAGATCATCAATCTGGCGGGCCATTTGTTCGTACACAGGAGTCAGATCCCGTTTAAAATCGGCCCAGAGTGCCACATGGCTTTCCATTCCGATTTCAGTGAGCCGGCGATGAACCACCTCAAGGGCGACCTTTTTCTGACAAACCAGCAAGACTGACTTTCCAGCGGCAGCGGCATCCGCCAGAAGGTTGGATATCAACTGTGATTTTCCGGTTCCGGGCGGGCCTTGTACCACCAGACTTTTACCCGAACGAATAAACTGAAGGCACTCTTCCTGACTGCCATCGGCTTTGAGCGGAAGAAAAAAATTCTTCTCTTTTACTGACGGACCAGCCGGAATGTCTTCTTTAATGAATATGTCCTGAATCGGAATTTCCTGGTTTTCGAGGTAATCAAAATCCGGAATCAGAAGAGAATCGCTGAGCGTAAAAAGTCCCAGAACCGCTTGAGGCTGAAGCTTGAGCACACCCGGCTGGAACCCGGCGGGCACATCTGCCTTACGGATGGGATCAAATGTTTCGAGCTGCTTTTCAAACAGCGCACTGTTGAAATTTACATCAATCCCTGAGGATTGAATGAGGTTGTAAAGTGCCGTCAGAAAGGAAGTCCCGTCTGTGGCATCGAGGTCAATTTCCTTTTCGAACAAATCATGTTCCAGTGGTCTGCCGGAATAATGAGCATAGGCCAGAAGAAAAGCAGGATTGATGAATGCCTTTTTGATTTCAGGTTTCAGTTTCCAGGAATTCTGCTCTGAAACGAGATCGACGGGAATAAAGAGAAAAGGAGTCCGTACCCAGGAGCCATCCTGCCATTGGCCCAGCACAAAAGGCCATGCGATGAACAGATCATCAACGCCTCTTTCCTGAAGCACCAGCTTCCGGATTTTTGTGAGTCGGTTTAATTTGCGGCTGATTTTATTCTCGTTGCCGTTCCGTGGATCGTGAACAGCACAAAGTTTAATCTTCTTTGAATCTGAAATTGCTGATTCCAGGATTGACCAGGCTGAGGTGCCGTCAGTTTCTTCAAACAGCTTCAGATCAAGCTGAACATCCGCTTTCGCTTTGCCCATCCACAGCATAGGATTGGCAGAGGAAAGGTTGGTGAGCTTTCTCTTAAAAATCCGGATGTCGTTTCCCATGGTTGCCAAAGAAAAAAGGCATGAGATTCATCCCATGCCTTTGTGAAAACATTTCTGTATGATTAATACCGTGAAGATCCGGAATCGGAGTTGCGGTTTGTATCCCGATCTCCACCCGAACTATAACTTCCACCGCCCGTGTATCCAGTTCCTGACTCGGGTCTTGTGTACCCACCGGGCCGATTGTCACCTCCTTCCTGCGGACGGTCTCCATACGGACGACGATCGCCAGATCCGGAATCCCGGTTGTAACCGCCTCTGTCCTGATTGTAACCGCCACGATCCTGATTGTAGACTCCCCGATCCTGGTTATAACCACCACGATCCTGGTTGTAACCACCGCCGCCACCGCTGTTATACGGACGGCTTTGGTAGGATCCTCTATCACGCTGCTGATAACCATAAGATGATGAAGCTCCCGGATTCCGAAGACGATCGAGTTCCCGACGCATTTCGTTCATGATCTTGAACTTCATTTTCAGTTTACGAACTGAGGTATTGAGGCGGGAGAATCGGGAACGGTTTTCGTCCGTCATCCGTTCTTCCGGACTCATAAAATCAAACTCTGCCTGGGTGATTTTCACCGTCATATCTTCCTTCAGGATGATTTCATCCATGGCCTCAATTTTGGCTTCCAGCTGCTCCATTGGAGGCATAGTGCGGAAGTGAGGGTATTTGGTGTGAACCACGCGAGCCAGATAGCTGGACTCAAAAATGCGGTCTGAAATAGCATTGAACTGATTGAAGATTTCAGATTTGTATTTATCCGGAATCTGACCGGCCACTTTCCAGCGGGCCTGAATGTCTTTGGCCATTTCATTAGCCTGACGGAGATCGATTTTCAACAGGCGTTCGGCCTCTTCGATCAGACCCATACGGCGTCTCAGGTTATCGTACAAGGCCTCCTCATGCGGCGGCACAAAACGGGGAATGAATATTGGCTTTGGACCGAAATTCCCGCGGGCACCTCCGCCACCACCACCTTGACCTTTTCGGGCATATTTGGTGATTGTTTTTTTAATCCGCTTAAATTCATCAAAAAGAGGGCCGTAAATCGCTTTCGGAATATTCCCTACGCCTTTCCACTCCTCTTCCAGCTTCTTCATTTTATAGAAACTTTGTTCTACTTCAGGTGGATAGGTATTCAGCTTGGATGCGGTTTCGAGCAAAATCTGCAGTTTTTGTTTGCGGATTTCAATCTCAATGGTTCGCTCTTCTGTGTACTTATCTTTCGTTACCTGGAATTCATCCAGAAGGCTTTGAAATTTCCCTTCCAGATCATCTTCCAGTTCTTTTGAAACGGATCCGATGGTCATCCAGCTGAAACGAACATCTTTCATTCCTTTAATCGCCAGTTTCACATCCGGATTCTGCATTTCCTCTTCCGCTTTAGCAAGAAGTTCTTTTTTCAGATCGTAGTTTTTAACCCGGTTTGATTCAATCAACCCATTGATCTGCACTTCTGCCTCTTCCAGTTTAGCGAGCAAATCTTCAAACCGGCCGATGGCGTTAAATGTATACAGTGAATCTTTGAGGTGGAGAACCTGCATAAGATAAGAACCCTTATTTTCAGCCTTATCCATGGCATCCAGCATGGCGTCCACTTTTTTGCTTATCAGGTCAAAACGACGGATAAAATAATCGATGGCTTCCGTCTCCCCTGCTTTCACATCCCCAATCACCCGGTCTGGTTTTCCCAGAGAACTTTTCAGATAAACCTTTCCTTCTTTTGTGTAGCCCAAAGACCTGAGCTCTGACTCATTTGTTAAGTTATTCATTTTGTGTGCGTAAAAGTATTTAACTGAAGGCAATGACCACCGTTCTTCACTCGGTCATACTTTCAATTTTCAGGATTCATTCCTGCGTGCAATTTTATCAATTTTATCTGAGAAAAATCAAATAGCGTGCGAAAAAAGGGGAATTTTACATTCTGCTAATCGTAGCATTGTACCCGAAAATGAAAACCAATCCGCGGGAAGCCGATTTCCTTATTCTTGGTCAGGGTCTGGCCGGTACCTGTCTGGCATTGTTGTTGCACCTGGAGGGGCATTCAGTGCATATTCTGGCCCACTCAGACCAACCTTCGGCATCGAAAAAAGCGGTCGGTCTGGTCAATCCTGTCACCGGACGGCGAATGGCTCAGACCTGGAACTTCGATGAAATATTTCCCTACTCTTTTCACTTTTATCAACGCGTTTTCAGTGTATTGAATCCCGGAAAGGACGGATCCTATCTGGAGGAAAAACCCATATTCAAAGCACTGCACAGTGTGGAAGAAATGAACTTCCTAACCGGCAAGTCCAGTAATCTGGGTTACGATGATTTACTCGACATCCGGAAAACGGACGGCTACCCTGTACCAGTGGTATTTGACAACACAGTCGCCTGGTGCCGGATCTCCAAAGGCGGACGGATGAATCCCCTACCCTTTCTTCAGGATGCCCTTTCTTATTTTCACCAGAATGAAATTTACTCAGAAGATCGGTTTAATCAATCTGAATTGAAAAGGGAAGGAAGTCACTGGCATTACAAAAACATCAAAGCCCGCACTGTTATTTCCTGTCTGGGAATGGGATGTCCCTGGAAAGCAGACGATATGTGGCCGGTGAAAGGACAGGTATACGAACTGGATGGACTGCCTGATTTTGGGGATGCCATTCTTAAAACCGAAAAGTTTCTGGTACCGGGAGACAATGGAACAATTCTGGCTGGCTCTACCTATGAAAGAGAATTCTCCCACAACGAAATCGACGAAGCCGGATTTAACGACATCACCCAGGACATAAAGCCGGAACTGCATGCAAAAATGACGGTACGTTCTTCCTGGACCGGAATCCGACCTACAACCAAAGACCGCAGGCCCATCATTGAAAAACTGGAAGACGGATTGTACGCCTTGAATGGATTGGGCGCCAAAGGTGTTACTCTGGCTCCGTGGAGTGCCGAACAGTTAATACAGAAAATGCTCAGCGAACGGGGATAATACCGTTGATCCATTCGGGATCGTAGGTGACATCATATTTCTTATAGAACGAGATGGCAGGTTGGTTCCAATCGAGAACCTGAAAACACAGAAAGTTGATTCCCGATTCCTTCGCGTAATCCAACTGTTTTTCGAGCAGTGCCGAACCGATGGATTGCCCACGGTGCGATTCCGTCACATATAAATCTTCCATATACAACATCTTTCCCCGCCAGGTTGAATAGCGCACAAAGGACAAACTGAAACCGACCAATTGCCCATCACATTCCGCTACGAATGCCTGATAGAATGCCGATTCACCAAAGCCATCTTCTTCCAATTGCCGTTCTGTAATCTTTACCTGATCACCGGCTTTTTCAAACTCTGCCAGTTCGACGATCAGTTTACGAATCGAGGACACATCCCGCTTTTCTGCTTTTCTGATGACCGTATTCATTATATATCGCTCAAAAATGAAAGGTACAATCCTTTATCGCCATGCCGGGTTATGCTGTATTCGGCCCGAAAGACCACATCATAAAAGGTCACAATATTCAAACCGATGCCGTAACCCAACAAAGGCGTGTTGATAAGGCGCTTGTTTTCTTCGAGCACAAAGGCATTCCGTACATAACCGGCATCGGCAAAGGGAGAAATGTAAATATCCACCGGAATGAAACGGAACTGCCGCACCGGAAACCAGTTGGCATGGTAATGAGTGGACAATACTTTAAAACGGACGGAGTTGCGAGTGTGCACATTGAAATTTCCCTCCATCACATAGCGCTCGTAGCCACGGACAAAGCGGTTGTCAAATCCAAGCACCCGCGTTCCAAGATAAGGCTGCTTTTGATTTGTGCTGAGTTCTATGTCGATTTTGGAACCGAGAAATAGCCAGGGTTTCAATGTGGTGTATTTGGCCAGAATCCCACGGACGATCCAGATCCGGAAATTGTCCACCGGCAGAATTCCATTTCGGGTAATGAAAAGACTGAGCCAGGTTCCTTTCGTGCCGAAGTTCCGGAAATTGCGATGGTCGGAAACAAAACTGTATCGAATCTCTCCGAATCGTTGAAAATCTCTTCCCAGAAAATAGGCAGGGTTTTCTAAATAGGTACTGTCCGAAATCCGGTTGTAGTAATAGTTGGCATCCAGAAAATGATAGTCGTAAATATTCCGCCGGGCAGAAATCTGAAAACCAGCTGCCATTCGTTCTCTCCCAAAACTGGTCTCGTCCCGTTTGTAGACCAGTCGGTTGCCATCTGAACGCACCGCCACATCTTTATTATTGGCAAAACTTGCTTTGAGCCGCAGTCCAAAAATCTGCTTTTTATCCAGATACGGAATCACATACCCGAAATCAAATCGACGGGTAAATCCGCCCTGAATGCTCAGAATCAGATCTTCGTTGCGACCCCGCACATTTTTCTGGATGAACCGCATGCCCACATTCACACGACGTATATCTGCTTTGCGGTCATACAACCACTCATTGAAATTCCGGTCGGCCAATTCGAAAATCGGCGATGGAAACGTGTACCAGCGTTCGCTCACATAGAAAATCACATCGGCGGAACAATTCCCGGCCGAGTCAACACGGACGGAGTCGGTTTCATAACGACAATAATTAAACAGGTGGGTGTTGAACACATTGGCCGCCGATTTCCGGAACAAAACCGAGGTGTCGGCAATGAGAATTTTCTGGCCGGTTTTGAACGTAATTTCCCGGGAAACGATGGTGGTTTTGGTTCGCCTCAGACCTTTAAACAGGATTTTATTGGCGGTAAAAACGGATTGTGCAGAAATTTCAAGCGGATTGAACAAACTGATAAACAGCAGGAAACCCAAACAGACGACGGTCCGGATTTCTTTGTATGAACAAAGCGGTTGTATCTTTAGCCCACACACCAAATACTGAATTTTATGCTGTTCGATTCCTTCCAAAGCTGGCTTGACGAAATCAAAGAAAGCAATCAATTGTTATATGCCCCTGTATTGTCGTATGAAATAGTTCAAAAAAATAAAAAAGAGGAAGATATCTGGGAAGGAGTAGCCCGTGCCTATCAGGTTATGAAAGAGGCGGTTCACACCGGACTGACAGAGAATATGCAGTCCCGTTCCGGGATGGTGAACAATTCCGGAAAAAAAGTGGCCAACAACAACCTGCATGTATTGTCGCCGGAATTTACCATGCTCATTTCTGCCGCTTTGGGTGCCAAGGAAGTGAATTCCTGCATGGGCCGTGTCGTGGCGGCTCCGACGGCGGGTGCATCCGGAATTCTGCCGGGTGTGCTCACAACCGCTCAGAAAATTCACAACCTCAGTGACCGAAAAATCCACGAAGGATTGCTGGTTGCATCCGGCATTGCATTGATTATCGAACACAATGCGTCTTTATCCGGAGCTGTGGGCGGTTGCCAGGCCGAAACCGGTTCTGCTGCCTGCATGGCGTCGGGTGCGTTGGTTTATATGCTGGGTGGAGATCCGCAACAGGTTTTTAATTCGGTCGGAATCGTAATTCAATGCATGCTGGGCCTGATCTGTGATCCGGTGGCCGGACTGGTGGAAGTTCCCTGCATCGTACGGAATGCGTCGGCTGCTTCCATTGCGTATGCTGCAGCACAAATGGCCTTGTCTCATGTAGATGCGGTCATTCCGGTGGATGAATGTGTGAAAGCTCTGGGCGAAGTGGGCCAGAACATGGAAACCATTTACAAGGAAACCGCTCTCGGCGGACTGGCCGCTACCCAAACCGGAAAAGCCATTGCCAAGCGGGTGCT
>CAMCXM010000152.1 GCA_945883425.1 Spirosoma fluviale | reverse complement strand
GGACTGCGATTCAAGCGTCTCTTTGAGTTCCTTAATCGTTTCAGACTGTTGACTGATTATCAAACGGAGCTCGGAAATGAAGGCCTGCAAATCTTCCATTACCCAAACTTACTCCAGTTTGATCCTCAATCTCAAAACTGCCAATCAACAACTTATCAACATTCAGACATAGTGAACGTTGATTTTCTCAATCCATACCCGGTTTTTTCAAAATGTCCTTTACCCCCCTACAGAACCCCAAAATCCATCGCACTCTCAATGCCCTTTTTTGCAACTCACATTTCGACAACTGAATATATTTGTTCGACCGAAATCTTTTAATTTCAACTACTTACAACCAACCTGAGTAGTTACGTTTTGCCGGAATTTAGCAAAGTCCAATATTGGTGGATAGTTTCGCATGTTTATGGGTTGTGCACTAAGAGACTTTACCAATAAAATTTGAAGAGTAATAATTTTTAATAAAAATCCAATCCAAAAATAAAATGGCGAATAATCAACCAGAAATCCCGAGGTGGTTACAGAATCTTCAGGAAAATTCATGGGAACTTGAGCTGTTAATCTCAGGCGGAGCTGTTTTTACATTGATTCAGTTTCCAGACTTGTTTTTAAATTGGTGCAATTCCTTAATCCCAATTGTCCACATTTCCGGTTTTTCTGTTTTTGTCATTGCTGGCTTAACTGGAATAAAAATCCTCACCAACGGCTTCATTTTGCATCTTTTCCTAAGGTCATATTGGTTATCCATGGTTTGTCTCAATTATGTCTTCCCTCAGGGCATAAATAAAACCCGACCAAAAATGAAATTTCCATTTCGGACAAAACATGTAAGCGATGATCTAAAAGACCAGATTATGCGGGTGGATCAGCTTTGCGGTTTGGTTATCTATTGCTCCATTATTTCAACAGTTATTTTGCTTGGCCTATCTGCGATTCTGGGTTTTCTTATTTTGACAAATTGGACGTCTTTCTACTGCCCTTCATGGCTAAATGGAATCCTGACCTTCTTATTTTTGTCATCCTTCCCTGCATTATTGATTTACATAATTGACTTAGCAACAGTCGGATTCTTCCGGAGAATTCCCTTTCTAAGCTTTATCCTTTATCCGCATTTCTATCTTTTCGACAAAATAAGCTTAAGGCCTCTGTATGAAAGATCCCTCGTTTTTTTTGGTGGTAATATACTAAGTAGAAGATTTTACCTTGGCGCTTTTATGTTCTTACTGGTAACCTTATGTACAGTTTTATTTGGCCTGTCTGATTACAGGGGCCTCCCAGCAAACTTTAATTTAAAAAGGATACTTGATAATCGACTATACCTTTCCTCAATGGGAGAAGAAAAGAAAGTTGTTTACAAATTCTATTCGGATGAAGCTGAGTTTGGGGACCGTTATCAATATTATATTCCTTCCAAAATTATTCAAAGTAATTTTTTATTGTTGAACTTGAATTACTCTCTTGATATGGATCGATTTATTTCAGATGGTAGCGACAAATCAGGAACAAAAAATCTTGCTGCCATTTTGGAAGTAGTGATAGATGGTCGTGTTTGTAACTCTGTGGTCTGGCATGGACGAAAGGAGAAGAACAGGTCTGACATTGGGCTATTTTCAATGATACCGATTGGCGATCTTCCAAATGGAGAACATACCATATTGGTAAGGTACAAAAGGTCTAAATTCAAATCAGATATATCAGATAAGGAGCTTTATCTAGGCGTAGAGATTCCATTTTGGAAGGATGTTTTTTAAAAGATTTTGGGGTTTTTAACTAATATCTGAATTTACATACAATTTCGAAAAAGCACCATTTTAACTCACTTACAAGGCATTACAGGCGTATTTGATAAAAAAGCCTCTCTTGTTCGTAGTTTTCCAAAGGGAACTACGAACTTTGAGTTGTATATAGGGACTCTGTCCCGGTAGAAATGAAATTAGCCAAATTGTAACTGGCATTTAACAAACAAATGGACATCACATGTGATCAAAATCCTGATAGTCTGATCCGCATATTTCACTACCGGGCTATGCCAAGCCAACGGCATGGTTACAACCTACCTCTTATAGTACGTTCGTAGAGCGCTGCGCTAACTCAACGAACAAGTGGAGACCGGAACTATCCAACAACTGCATTCCATTCATAATTTGGCGCTATTGGCGCCACTGTGAGAATCACTCATCATTCATAATTACATTTGTGGAGAAATGAAGTTTGCCGTTGTCGATCTGGAAACCACCGGGGGAAGTGCCCTACATGACCGGATTTTGGAAATCGGTGTGGTGCTGATGGACGATGGCGTGGAGACTGGCCGGTTTCAGAGTCTGGTGAATCCGGGTGTGCCCATTCCCTGGTCGGTTTCGCAGATTCATGGCATCACCAACGAAGAAGTAGAAGACGCCCCGTCCTTTGATGCGCTGACCGATCAGATTCTGGCTCTCACCGAAGACCGGATTTTTGTGGCCCACAACGTGAACTTCGATTATGGTTTTCTCAAGGAAGAATTCAAAAGGCTGGGTCAGGTGTTTGACCGAAAGAAAATCTGCTCGGTTCGTCTGGCCAAAAAGCTCCTTCCGGAATTGCGATCGCACAGTCTCAAAAATCTCTGTCTGTTTTTTGGCATCCACAACGAACGGGCGCACCGGGCTTTGCAGGACGCAGTGGCTACATCGGATATTGTTTCCCGTTTATTGCAAAAAGAAGGCGGTCCCGAAGTCATCAAACTGCTCTTAAACGGACGGTCCGGCATCAATCTCTTACCGCCGAATATTCCCTATGGTCGCCTCGAAACACTACCGGAAGTGCCGGGCGTTTACCTTTTCCACGACGCCAAAGGCAAGGTGCTTTATGTGGGGAAAGCCATCAACCTGCGGGACCGGGTGAAACAACATTTCTCCGGCCACACGCACACCAAAATGAAAAGGTCGTTTCTCGATTCCATCCACGATCTCAGTTTTGAAACGTCGGGGCACGAAATGATGGCCCTCCTGATGGAAAACGACCTGATCAAAAAGCATTATCCCCGTTACAATTCCACCAACAAAGATTTCCGCCTCAATTTTGGCATCTTCCGGTTTTACGACCAGAAAGGATACTGTCGTTTGGTCGTTGGCCAGACGGGTAAATGGACCCAACCCGAAATTGTCTTTCGCACGCAGGAAGAAGCTACCTTGCACCTGTTGAAAACCAGTATGCAATTTGGTCTTTGCCTGAAACTGAATCAGGTGCTCAATGTAGAATCGTCGGTGTGCCGGTACGAATCTGAAAACGGTGAAATCTGCCGCATTTGCGGAAAAGAAGCGCTGCCGGAAGACTACAACGAAGCGACCGAAAAAGCAATTGCCGAATCGTTTACCGGCAAGACCTTGCTGATCCGCACTGTGGGACGAAATGCGGACGAAAAAGGCGTGATCTGGGTAGAAAAAGGAAAAATCAAAGGAACCGGATTTACGCCGGGTGATTCCGAAATCCGGGATTTTGAGGATCTGAAATCGCATCTCAACGCGTATTACGACACGCAGGATGCCCAGTCTATTTTGAAATCCTATCTCGAAAAGGCCCGTCTGGTGGGATATTTACCGGACGGAATTCCGGTGATGGAAGTAAGCAATTGACCAAAATAATCCGGTTTTATTACGGAAGGCACGGATCAAAAGAATCGGTCTGTTAACTTGCAGGCCCTTATTTCTATGACCAATTCTGAAATTGTTGAAAAGCTGGATGAAGTGATTTCCTGGATGGAATTGCTCGAACTGAACAGTTTTAAAATCACCGCCTTCCGTAACCTAAGTCAGCAGGTTGAAAAAACCAGCCGGCCCCTGCGTTTGCACGCGGAAGAGGAAATCAACGGTACCTTTTCCAAAACCATGGCCCAGGTGATTCTGTCCCTTTTACGGACGGAAACCTATCCGGAGTTTGATGAACTGGAAAAGCAGATCCCGGCGGGTGTTCGCTCGATGTTGCAGATCAACGGGATTGGTCCGAAAAAAGTCAACACACTCTGGAAAGACGCCGGCATTGCCACGCTGGAAGAACTCAAACAAGCCTGTCTTCGCTCACAGGTTTCGCAGCTGAAAGGATTTGGCGTCAAGATTCAGGACACCATCCTCGGTGGCATTGCCTTTCTCGAAAGTGTGCAGGGAAAATTGCTCATGCACCACGGGGAAAACCTGGCAACGAAACTCGAAACCGAATGGAAGGAAGCTGGCCTCACCGGATTTGTTCGGGTGGGCGACCTGGTTACCAAAAATGAAGTCGTTCGGGTACTGGAATTTCTGTTCCCTGTTTCACAGCGGACGGCCTTTCAAACCTGGATTCAATCGCATCCGGATTTCGAATTGCAGAAAGACAAATCGGGTCCTTTTCAAACGATGGCCTGGTATTTCCCGAAATCGGCCCAATGCTGTTTCTTTTTTGCCGGTGAGGAAGAATTCTCCAAACAGCAATTCGTCCTGAACACAACCGATGAACACTGGCAGGAAGCCAGAAATGCAGGCGTTCCGTTGTACACTGTCTGGAAAAAAGGGGGTTACCACTCCGAGGAAGAATTATTTCAGAAACTAAATCAGCCTTTTGTACCGGCAGAGTTACGAACCGGCAGTTTTGAGTGGAAAGAAGGATTTGAAGAGAAGAAGAATCTCCTCATTCAAAACTCGGATCTCAAAGGTTGCATCCACAACCACAGCACTTACAGCGACGGCAAGAACTCGCTCGAAGAAATGGCCCAATGGTGCATCGACCATGGCCTGCAATATTTTGGTATTGCCGACCACTCCAAATCGGCCCAGTATGCTGGCGGATTGTATGAAGAAAAAGTAGAGGCGCAGTGGTCCGAAATCGATGCTCTCAACCAAAAGCTGGCACCATTCCGGATCCTGAAAGGAATCGAATCCGACATTCTGGGCGATGGCTCACTAGACTACGCCGATGATTTCCTGAAGGGATTTGATTACGTGGTTGCCTCCGTGCACTCCGTCCTGAAGATGGACAAAGAAACGGCCACCACCCGTTTGCTGAAGGCCATCGAAAATCCATACACCCGTGTGCTGGGTCATTGCTCGGCCCGGATTCTGCTGAAAAGACCTGGCTATCCGTTGGATTACAATAAAATCATAGATGCCTGCGTCGCCAACCAGGTCGCCATCGAATTAAATGCCCATCCGTCCCGTCTGGATATGGACTGGCAGAATCTGGCACTTGCCCTCGACAAGGGAGCGATCATTGCCATCAATCCGGATGCCCACGAAAAAGAAGGCATGGCCATGATGCAATACGGCGTCTGGCTGGCCCGAAAAGCCGGGGCAACCACATCACAGGTCCTTAACGCCATGGATCTCAATTCCATTTTACAATTTTTTAAACGTACCAAATCCTGATATGAGCACAAATTGGAAAACCATCCGTCCGGAAGAAACGAGTCTGGGCGCCTTTCACAGTTATATGCTGGCGGCCATTGGCCCCAGACCGATTGCATTTGTAAGTACGATCGATGCAGAAGGCAGACCCAATCTGGCCCCCTTCAGTTTCTTCAACGCCTTTGGCACAAATCCCGCTACCCTGATTTTCTCACCGGCACGTCGTGGGAAAGACAATACCACAAAGCACACCCTTCACAACGTGGAAGCGATTCCGGAATGCGTAATCAACGTGGTGAATTATGCGATGGTGGAACAGGTATCGCTGGCAAGCACCGATTTTGAGGAAGGCGTGAATGAGTTTGCGAAAGCGGGCTTTACGCAAGTGGTGTCTCAGTTTGTAAAGCCGTTCCGGGTGGGTGAATCGCCGGCCGCCTTTGAGTGCAAAGTGGAGCAGGTAATCAAAACCGGTGATCAGGGCGGAGCCGGGAATCTGGTGGTGTGCCGCATTCTGGCGGTTCATTATCAGGAGCACTTACTCAATGAAGAAGGAAAAGTGGATCAGTTTAAAATGGATCTGGTGGGAAGAATGGGTTATGAATACTACTGTCGTGCCGATGCGCAGTCTATTTTTGAAGTGCCCAAGCCCCGCACCAAAGACATTCTCGGATTTGACGGACTGCCGGTTGCCATCCGGGAATCGAACGTTTTGACAGGAAACCAGCTTGCCCGTCTGGCGAATTGCAAGGCTCTTCCTACCAAAGAAGAAATCGATAACTTCCTACAAACCAGTAATCTTAAAGACCTCAGTTTTGACGCATTGATTGAGGGTGGAGTGACGAAACTGAACCAATTGGAATTACCGGAAGGTATGCTTTCGATTGCCGCTGCATATTCTCTAAAAAACTGAGTTTTTTTCGGTTACTGAATACGTAAAAACCGTATCTATAATTATACAACTACTACCCAAAGAATGACTATCCTGGACAATTCTATCTTCCACCTTACTACTATCCTGCTTTTCCTTTTCGGACTAGGGGCATTGATACTTTCCTACCTAAAGAAAAAGTTTGAATACTCAGCAGTCGGATTCCTTGCGGCTCTGAGTGGATTTTTTCTTATTCTGTTCATTGCCGTCCTTAACAAGGATATTTTTGTATTGTCCTCCAAAATCGATTATGGTGCCAACTACGTATTCTCCTTCAGCGTTGCCGCACTTGGAATTGTTTCTATCATTGGCCTGATCATTTTTTACCTTTACCGGATTATTCCGATCATGTTCATACAATTGGGGATTTTGTTATGCTCTGTCCTTATAGTGGTGACTTTTGGCAGCAGTATCTCTCAATCCATCGCCAATCAACAAGCCCACAAGAAAGATGATCCGTCAAAGTTTATGAAAGCGGAAGATTTTCAGAAAGGGAGTTCCAATCCCAAACTTTCCAAAGCTGGGGCAGACACGCTCACCACCCGGTAGCTTTGATTCCGTCCTTATAAAAAGCGGCCGAGGGTTTTCAACTTTTCTCCAGTTTCGATCCACTCTTTTTCAGCGACTGAAGCTTTTGTGATTCCAGCCCCGGCAAAAAGAGTGATGATGCCGTCCTGAATTTGGGCTGCCCGGAGATTCACTACAATTTTCTTGAATTCCGGCTCCAGTATTCCGGAGAATCCAGAGAAATAAGACCGGTTAAAATCCTCATTTTCATGCAACCAGGCAAGAGACTCCTTTTTGGGACTGCCGCAAACAGCTGATGTAGGATGAAGCAATTCCAGAATTGGATAGAATTCATCGGATGGAGCGTCGCAGGCAAAAAAATCCGTTCGAAGGTGAATCAGATTTCCTGCCTGAATGGGATAAGGGCCTTTCTCTTTTACTTTAGAAATACCTCTTTCATGAAACGCTTCGCGGATGTAATCTGAAACAATGCTTTGTTCATCCAGTTCTTTTGAAGACCAGAGGGATACTTCCTCAAAATCGGGTTCATAAACTCGGGTTCCTGCCAGAGCCATCGAACGGATGCCGTCGGACGGATTATACGCAAGCAGTACTTCTGGCGAGGCCGACACCCAAAGACCCTCACCCGGAATATTGAAAATTGAGATATTGGCTTCCGGATAGTGAGAAATCACAGAAGCCACAAACGAACCGATCTGATCTTCTGAAAATACAAATTCTGCCCTGCGACTTACAACGAGTTTCTGAAAAGTGCCAACCTTGATTTGAGCCACAGCTGACTCAACAGTGGTACAATAATGTTCTTTTGTCGTTTCCTTCAGTTGGAATTCAGCCTCTCTTCCGGCAGATTCTAATTTTTCATTCACAGAACCTGTTGCCTGTTCCAATGGAACCAGGTGAGGAATAAAGTAACCTTGTTCCGTTTGTGGATGAAAAGGGAACACACAAAAACCAGATACATCCTGAAACTGAATAAGATCACCTGGAGTGGGTACAAACTGAAAATCTACTTTTCCGCAAGCTGCAAAACGGAACCGTTTCTGATCCGGGAAGTAAAGAAATCCGAATGCAAGATTGTCTCGATCCATTCCGGCAAGAATACCAGGGAGTAAATCCGGCTCGAGAAATTCTGTCGGCATGGCAGTTAAAAAATCCTGAGTAGTTGTGAGCA
>CAMCXM010000151.1 GCA_945883425.1 Spirosoma fluviale | reverse complement strand
GAAAGGCGATATTAATTTTGTACTCTTCTTCTCCCAGGCTTTTGGCCGATTGGAGTTCATGGACTTTTTACCAGCCGTGGTCAAGTCATTTTTCTTCGGTGGTGTGATTGGTTTTGTGGGATGCTATAAAGGGTTTCATGCGGGCCGTGGTACTGAGAGCGTTGGAATTGCAGCCAATTCCGCTGTTGTGATGGCATCACTTCTGGTAATTGTCGTGGATGTAATTGCCGTGCAGATTACCGATATGCTTTTATGACGGAGCAGAATTCAAACAAAGAAAAATCAATACCCGAATCCCGGAAAGCGGTCATTGAAGTACGGGATCTCAAAATCAGTTTTGGAAGTGAGCCCGTTTTGAACGGCTTAAGTCTCGATTTATATGAAGGTGAAAATCTTGTGGTGCTCGGGAAATCCGGTAGTGGAAAATCAGTTCTGATAAAGTGCATTGTGCAGCTCCTCCAGGCTGATTCCGGCTCGATAAAGGTTTTTGGAAAGGAAATGAACAACATCGGAAAGAAGGATCTGGAAGAACTTCGGAAAGACATCGGGTTCCTGTTTCAAAGTGGGGCGCTGTATGATTCCATGACGGTGCGCCAGAACCTTGAATTTCCATTGCGACGTATCCGGAAAGAACTGGATGAAAAACAGATTGAGGCAAAAGTTCAGGAGGTACTCGACAATGTTGGTTTGCCGGATACAGTCGATAAAATACCGTCTAAGCTTTCCGGTGGTATGAAAAAGCGAATTGGTCTAGCCCGAACCATCATAGTGGATCCGAAAATTCTATTGTACGACGAGCCAACCACGGGCCTTGACCCAATTACATCCGATGAAATCAGCCAGCTGATGAATGCCGTTAAAAAGCAATATAAGACATCATCGATCATCATCACACACGACATCGCCTGTGTAAAAACAGTTGCCGACCGGATCATCATGATCAATGACGGAATCCTTTTTAAGGAAGGTACATATCATGACTTCACAACCTCAAAAGATCCCTTTATCAAATCCTATTTTAAGTAACAACCAACTCAAAACGATATCCTGATATGGAAGCGCAAAAATCAAATTTCAAATTCTGGCTCGGCCTCTTTATAGTGGTTGGGCTGGCACTTTTTGCCGGGGGCATTTTTGTTATTGGCAAGCAGAAAAACATGTTCAATCCGGTTTTTCATCTTTCATCCCGGTTCTACAATGTGAGTGGGCTGCAGGTGGGAAACAAAGTACGGTTTGCTGGTATCAATGTGGGAACGGTCGATCGTATTTCAATTGTAAATGACTCTACGGTTGTTGTCGATTTTCTGATCCGGAAAGAAATCCAGAAGTTCCTGAAAAAAGATTGTGAAACATCCATTGGTTCAGAAGGGATTATTGGAGACAGGGTCCTGAGCATTTCCCAAAGCGAATCAAAAAATGCAAAAGTGGTGTCATATGGTGACAGATTAAGTTCAATTGAACCCATTGAAACCGATGCCATTATGGCCAGTGTTCAGTTGTCGGTAGACAATGTGGCCCGGATCACAAAGGATTTTTCTGAGATATCGCATAACATCAACAAAGGAAACGGGACCTTTTCGCGTTTGATACGCGATCCATCTCTGGCCAAAGATCTGGGCCAAACCATGACCAACCTGAAGCGAAGCTCAAGAGGGTTGAATGAAAATATGGAAGCGGCGAAGGAAAATTTCCTGCTTAGGGGCTATTACAAAAGAAAGGCCAGACGGACTCTCCGAAAAGCAGAAGAGGCAAGAGAAAAAAAGAAGGATGCCGCATCGGTCCGGAAAAAGAAAAAGTAGGCGAATCCAAAATTTTGAATTCATTTAGGTCGACCTAACCTGATTGAAATTTGATTTTTTCTGGAACTACCGCTGGCAAATAGAAGAGAAATCACAGTATAAACAGTTGTTTATGTCTTCTGTTTGAATGATCGGTAGGGCAGGGTCTGCCAGTTCTTTCAATCTTCGGGTCACAATTTCATCCAAAGCATCAAACACTTCCTGCTCTTCTTCCGGAGTTTGAACATGGTCAAAAGGGTCAACCAGTTTGTTCTCTTTGGGATTTCCAAGAAAAAACAAGACGGAACGTACGGGTTTTCCTTTAAAAAAGACTTCATGCTGCGCCATACGGTTATACATCAGCATTTGAAAGAAGTCTTTTGTTTTCAGAATTTTGGCTTCCGGAAACGTGCCGTCCTTTTTAAATTTTGCCTGATAATCACTTTGACCTTTTATTGATCCGGTTTTCAGATCAAAAATCTGGTAGCTGGTTTCTGTTTCAAAAATGATATCCGCCCTTCCGGAAATGGACCAGAACCGGCCTCCTTCTTCCAATGTTTTCGGGGGAAATGACCACTCATTCCCAAGCCAGCGATGCGGCCGGTATAATTTCATGTAATCAAAAAACTGATCCGCCATCCATCGACCAATGGCCTTTTCTACGTCAAAGGAGTCCAGACCTCCAATCGAAGTCTTTCCATTCATTTCCAACCATACTTTGGAACTGACGGTTTCCCACTGATCTTTCATTTTGTCGTACTGCTCTGATTGAATGAAAGTCCGTCCTGACCCAAATGTCTCCAGCAGTTTTTGAATGCTGGTATGCAGCCAGTTTCCGAAATCCATTGGGTTCATCTCAAGGTCGGAAAACGTATCTGGCTTTTTGATCCGGCTGATTTTCTGGTAATAAAAACGAAGGGGACAGACCAGCAGACTGTGAATTGAACTGGGACTCAGGGAAGATTTGGCTTCTGTTTCCGGATCGTCCGTGAAAAATGATTGAATCGCCTCTAAAAGAGAATCTGTCTTTTCGATTTGAATCGGTGGAGCAAGCAGGATTCCGTTTCCGAATGATTGAAGTTGTTTCTGAAATGGAAAATATTCACCGAATTCAATCTGATCCAGAATCCGGCTTCGTTTTTTACCTGTATCGTTTCCGGTGAGGAAGGTAATCTCTTTGGATCGGTGTGTAAGCCTGTAAAACTGGTAGATTTCATCTTCGGTTTTTTCGGTGCGGGTAGGAAGTCCGAATACTTTTCGGATGTTATCCGGAAGAAATGTCTGCCCGGAGTTTTTGGTTGGAATGTTTCCATCTTCCCCGGGTGCAATGATTACGTGTTCAAAATCGAGAAGGCGACTTTCATACAGCCCCATCACCTGGATCCCTGTTTCGGTAGATCCGGTAATGTCGATCGGGTATTTGTAAAGAACAGAAGGCAATAATTGCGAAAGAGCTGAGAAGCTGAAATCCGGATGGTCAGGCAAGTCTGAAAGTGATTTCAGATCGTCAAAACATTGCTGAACATTCTTCCAGGCCGCCCGTTCCTGACCAGGCTGCCATTGGTCTGCCGGAATTTTCTTGAGCCAGTTCTGCATTTGTTCGATCCATTCAAAGGCAGATTTTGGCCAAAGCCATTCGGGACCGGCTTTGAGAATTTGCTTTAGTTCTTCTTCTGTAAAATAGGATTTTTCGTGACGTATTTGGTTCCATTTTTCAAAGCATTCGGGGAAAAAATGAACGAAGTGAGAGTCGGCAAGAACCCATTGAATGTCAGAAGTGATGCGAGGCACCGGTCGCGAAACCCACTGAAAAATACGTTGAATCCAGTGTGCTTGTGCCGAGTAAGCAAGTGGGTAACCCATCGTGACATTAAACTGGAAGTTCTCATCTGTATTTCCCATAATGATGGCATGAACCAGTCCGGGATCCGTTGCAATCAGGGCCGTTTTATTCGTATGAAATTGCCCTGATTGATGAACCCATTGAGCCATTCCGGATGCCCCTTTGCAGATAACCTGTGATACGGTTGGCTTTGATTTTTGAGCGCCTTTTTTTTCCCAGATTTCAATCGATGGCTGAAAGAAAGAAACCCGGCGTAAACGAGTGAAAAGACGGTTTACTTCGTGGGATGGATTTTCGGAATACCAGGGTTGAATGTCCCAGCAGAAGTCTGCTTTTCGGGTTTCCGAAATTATTTTCATCAGATCAATTTCTGTCCTTGTCAAATTTCCGAAACCTGCAAAACAGAAATGCCGGAACCTTGAGAGCATTGGGCTGGAAACCAGTTGCTTGCTGGCGTTTGAGTAAGCCAGAGCAGAGGTGATTTTTCCTCTTTTTTGAAGTCTTTCAAGAAAATCAGCAAATACCGCAGGAAGCAAGTTCCATAACTCAACAAAGCGCTGGGTTCCGCTGGAGAGGATGCCCTCGAAATGATCTGAAAAGCGCCTCAATGCTTCAAGTTGCTCTTCATCCATGAAATCGGAAAAAGATGAGCCGGTTGCAGCCCATCGTTTTAATTCCCCAAACACCTCGTCCGGATTCCGCCCATTTCTGATAATGTCCTCAAAGTCAGAAAGTAAAACCTGGCCAAGGGGTATGAAATCAGATAATTGTTCAATGGGATTTTTAATTTTCCGAAAGCTTGCAAACAATTCAAGAATTGCCTCCTGCGGACTTATAATTCGGTCCTCAGTAAGTTCACTTACAAAGTTGTCCATACCCATCATTCCCGGGAGGATTAAAGATTTGCCATTTGATTTTTTCTTCAAAGCTTGCCTTAAATAGCCAATGCCACGTGAATTCGGAAGCACAACCAGAACATCAAGCATATTCTGACCATGAAGATCAATTAGGTGATCGGCTACATCTTCCAGAAATGTACTTTGCTTTGAAACGAAGGGGTTGTTTATTTGTTGATTGGAAATCATGGAAGAAAACGGGGGTGGATTATCAGGTGGTAAACTTGCCAAAAAAGAAGGAGCTTCGCTAAAGCCACTTCCAGGAATTGCGCAAAGTCTCGCCAAAAAATTTGCTTTCGAACCTACACCAGGTCAGTTATTACTTTTCAGGAAGATGGAGGCCTGGTTTGCCGATTCATCTTCAGCCAAACCAACTTTTATCCTGAAAGGCTATGCTGGTACAGGAAAAACATCTTTCCTGAGTACCTTGATAAGTGTTCTGCCTCAATTGAAGCTTCAATTGCAGATGATGGCTCCAACCGGAAGAGCATCCAAAGTTATGTCTGGATTTACCCGCCGTATTTCATTTACCATCCACAAACGCATTTTCCGGTTTGAGTTAGATGAAACGGGATATCCGACGTTGAAACGGCAGAAAAACTCCTTTCATAAAACGTTGTTTGTCGTGGATGAAGCTTCCATGGTAGGCAACCAGCAGGAATATGGAAGCAAAGGAATTCTGGAAGAACTGGTTCGCTATGTTTTTGAGAATAAAGGGAATCGATTGTTGATCATAGGTGATACAGCCCAGCTGCCGCCCGTAGGTACCGATCTGAGTCTTGCCTTAAAAGCAGACGAGATGAGGATGCGATATGGTCTGGATGTAGTTGAACATGAACTTTCTGATGTAGTCAGACAGGAACTCGATTCTGGTATCCTGGAAAATGCAACTGCACTCAGGGAGGTGATTCGTGGCATTAAGCCTGGCTTTATTCTGAAAACAGCTGGATATCCGGATATTTTCAAAATGTCGGCCAATCGGGTTTTCGAGGGAATCGAATATGCGTATGCCAAATATGGAATGGAGAAAACCCTTGTCCTGACCCGCACAAATAAGCAGGCCATGCAATACAACCGCGGGATCAGGGGGCATATTCTGTATCGGGAAGAAGAACTAGAGTCAGGAGATTGGGTAATCGTTGTGAAAAATAACTATTCGATTCTGGACAATGAGTCAAAGACGGGCTTTGTAGCGAATGGTGACTTGTGTACGGTGAGGCGGGTAGGGCGATCTTTGGACGATTACCCTTTGAGGATTACGTCATTAGAGCTGACTTTGTCAGATGCCAATGAAGATGAGGAAAAATTAGATGGTTATGCATTTACAGAATTGTTGTACTCGGATCTTCCGCAGTTAAGCGATGAGCAGATCCGAACCTTTCAGCAGGTTTTATTGGCTGAATGGGAGCTCGAAGAAAAAAGTATCCGGAAACGCTGGGCTAAAATGAAAACAGATCCTGTCGCCAATGCATTACAGATAAAATTTGGGTATGCACTTACCTGCCACAAATCGCAGGGTGGGCAATGGGATGCCGTCTTTGTGGACCATGGATTTTTAAAAGAAGGACCTTTGGATTCGGAGTTTTATCGGTGGTTTTATACAGCGATTACCCGGGCAAGGAAAGAGGTTTTTATCATCAATCCGGACAAGCGCTTATTGGAAGACCGGATTGAAGTAGCAGATTAATCCATTTCCGCAATTGGATCTTTTATGAACAAAGGCAGGTTTAGTGTAACCATGGTTCCTGATGGTTCCTCATACTTATCCTTAAGATCTTCAATAATTGCAAATGCTTCACAACCAAACTTTTCACTGATCCATTTCAAACGGTTTTGAATACTTTTAACTCCAAAAGATCTTGAACTGGAGTGCTTTTTAAGGGAACTTGCTGCTCGTCCGATTCCTGTATCAGAAATCGACACCAACATTCTTCCTTCCAGGGAAATATTGAATGCATTTTTTTTGAGCATTTGTCCTTTTTCCTGAATGATAAGGAACTGAATTTCGATGCTGCCTTCTGATATTTCACCGACCTGCAATCCATGAATCATGGCATTTTCCAGAATGGGTTGGAGGAGCATAGTAGGAAGGTAAATGTAATTCATATTCATGTCGTCCGGGAAACGGATCTCATAGTCAATTTTTCGGCTGGTTCTGCGACATTCAAAATCGAGGTATTCCCGTATTTGCTTCAGTTCCTCACTAACAGTAATAAGTTCTTCTTCCGATGTGTCCAGAATTCGACGTACCATCTTGCCAAATGTTCCAAGAAAAATGATGGCATCCTCTTTTTTGTTATTGAGGAAATAGATCTGGACTGAGTTTATGATGTTGGCAATAAAGTGGGGCCGTATTTGTGCCCTCAGGGCTGTGAGATTAGCATCTATGAGCTGGTTCCGCATACGAATTCGGTTGATTCGTATCCTATAACCAGTAAACAAAAGAAGTCCAAATAGAAAAGCACCTCCACCGAATAGTGGGTATTGCACCCACCAACGCTCCCAGAAGGGTGGTAAAATTGTAAACGCCGGAAGCACAATGGAGCGACTCCAGGCACTGAACGGGCTACGGGCCTGTATTTGAATCTGGTAATTTCCCCGGCTTAAGTTGGCAAGCTCATGGTCAAAGTCCATTGAGTACCGCCAGTAGTCCCTCGGATGGAGTTTATAGCGGAACCGAATGTTGCGAAAATGCTTGAATGAAAGGCACCCAACCGAAAATTTTATGCGGGTGTTTCCTTCAACCAGAGGATTTTCATCAGATATGGTTGTGGATCCATTGAGCAGGAGTTCTCTGAAAACTACTTTTGGTGGGGTTTCATTTTTGGTTTTGAAGTAAGCCTCATCAAAAACGGTCACTCCTCCTGAAGTTGCCACCCACCATTTCCCTTGGCTGTAGGTGATATCATTGACTTCGTTTGATAGGAGACCATCGTTGATGGTGAAACGCAATAAGTCGAAGTCTGAAAAATCCGGATTAAAACTTATTTTATAAAGACCATTATTTGAGCAAATCCAGATACTATTGCGATCGTAGTTCAGGAATTTACTAACGTTAAAAAATGGCAATATTTGATTGTCTTTTATTTGGTTTATTGATTTTTTATCAAGTATTGAAATTCCAAATCCAGGTATCGCTAATATAAATTTATTTAATGTTAATTTATGTATATTTTTAATTGGATACTTTAGTATTTTGCTAATATTTAATAATGAAGAGTCGATATTATTTGAATTTATCTGTAATAGACCTTTATTTGAACAAATGTAAATTTCAGAACTATCTTTGTAAAGCTGGCTAGTTCTTAGCCATGGAGAAAGGGAGTATAAAGAAACATCGATTTCTTTTGTGTCTAAATAAAAACTATTGTTTTTTTCTTTAAATTTTATTGTGAAATCTGAGATTTTAGCTTTTGGAAGTTTAACAATATCTCTAGAAGTGGCAATATAAAGATCTTTCTTTGTTTCTACATGAGATTTCGAAACGTATGGAAAAATATATTTTATTTTATTTTTGTTAAAGATTACAAATCTTTGATCAAATGATACTGCCAACATACTATCAAAAATAGAATGAATATAGTTTATGCGACCCATCCCGAAGATGTGCAATTTTTTCAAGCTGCTTACAAGCTCTAATTTATCATTAT
>CAMCXM010000150.1 GCA_945883425.1 Spirosoma fluviale | reverse complement strand
CGATGACAAGGATGCACTTGGAATGGTAACCCATTCACTGGAAAAGATGGCGTATGGCGGAATTCATGACCAGCTGGCTGGTGGGTTTTCCCGCTACTCCGTGGATTCGGAATGGAAAGTTCCGCACTTTGAAAAGATGCTGTACGACAATGCCCAGTTGCTCAGTCTTTACAGCCATACCTATTGTGCTACACTCGACATTCTGAACCGGGATGTCGCCTTCAGCATTGCCAATTTTGTAAAAAACGAACTCACGTCGCCTGAAGGTGCTTTCTATTCGGCTTTGGATGCCGACAGTGAAGGAGAAGAAGGCAAGTACTACACCTGGACAAAGTCGGAAATTCTGGAAATTCTGGGTGAAGAAGGCGAGGAATTCTGCACACTTTTTCAGGTAACGGATGAAGGAAACTTTGAAGGTGGCACCAATGTGTTGTGGCGGACAACTTCCGAGGAGGATTTCTCCCTGCTGTACAGCAACCGAAGCCATACCGAAATGCACAAATATGTGGTGGAATGCCGCCGCAAGCTGCTGGACGTTCGTAAAAACCGCGTGGCACCCGGCCTCGATGACAAGATTCTCACCTCCTGGAATGCCTTGATGACCAAAGGGTTCATCGATGCTTACCGTGCGTTTGACCAGCCTGAAATTCTAAAACTGGCCTACGACAATGCCAATTTCATCCGCGAAAAACTGACCGGAGAAGAAGGCAAAATCTGGCACACCTACAAAGATGGGAAAGCACATACCGACGGTTTTCTGGATGATTATGCGTTTACAATTGATGCCTATGTGGCTTTATACGAAGCCACATTTCACGAAGAATGGCTACAGGAAGCACGAAAGCTGGCCGATTATGCCATCGCGAATTTTTACGACAGTGCCGATGGCCTGTTTTTTTACACCAGCAATCTGAGTCCGGCCCTGATCGCCCGAAAAAAGGAGATCATGGACAACGTGATTCCGTCCTCAAATTCCGCTATGGCCATGAGTCTGCACAGGCTGGGGTCTTTGTTTTATAATGAGGAATATCAAAAAATAGTCAAACGGATGCTGAAGGAAACCGAACCTCTCATCCTGAGTGAAATCCGGTACATGAGCAACTGGCTGCAGGTCTGGTTTATGAATCGCTTCCCGATTGTGGAACTTGCCATTGTGGGAAAGAATGCGCAAAAATTCCGAAAAGAGCTTGACAAGATATTTTATCCAAACAAAATCATTTGCGGAACCACATCCGAAAGCAAGTTGCCTTTGCTGGAAAACCGGTTTACAGAACCAGACAAAACCCAGGTATTTGTTTGCCAGAACAATGTGTGCCGGCTTCCGACCGATACAATTCCGGCAGCGCTTCGACAGCTGAAACTAATTAAAGAAGAAGTACTTCAGCTCGTTTAATTGTGAACAATTGATGGAGGATTCCTGGAAACGGTAAGCAATCAATGGGAAGGACCAAACCGATGCTCCAGATGAAGACCTTTCATGCTCTGTTTCTGACCCGCTTTTTGGTTGTTGGCATCGTGTTCAGTCTTCTGGTGGCATTTCCATTTCACCTGAGTGCCCAGCATCCGGATAATTACTTTGAGCCAAAAGACATGCAGAAAGACCTGTCATGGCTTCAGCGAAAAGTCCTGCAATATCACCCTGTCTGCGTCGATTCCATCCGGTACGATTCCGTCCGCCTGGCGTTTGAAGAAGCCTTGTATGAAGCGGAGAAACCATTACAGGAGTTACAGTTCCTTCGGCTACTCCGGAAAACACTCAACTCATTGCGATGTGGACACACCACCGCTATTCCATCCACCGACTTTTACAACTACTACCAGAATGCCAAACCCAAACCATTCTTTCCTTTGCAGATTCTGAAGAATCAGGCAGGTATGTTTGTTCGCTTCAACGGTTCGAATGACGGCACCATTTCTGTTGGCGACCGGTTGCTTACCATCAACCAGGAATCGACAGAACAGATTTCGGAGGACATTCTGGATTTCCTTCCGGGAGACGGTTACCACAAAACCTTCCGCCAGTTTCACTTATCACTCAACTTTCCGACTTACTACCTGTTTCTGAAAGGTCCGAGTTACTCTTTTGAATCTGGATTGGTCGATACATCCGGCCAATTCAGTACACATGTTTTCAGTTTGCGGTCTCAGGGAAAGCCGGTATCCAAATCATTCCGTCCGAAAAGCACCAGGCTCATCCTGGCAGACCGGAACCGGGAATTGACGGTTCTCACATCCAATTCCGAGATCGGCTGCCTTAAAATCTATGGATTCGGCGGTTCTGATAATTGGTATCGTTCAGCTTTTAAGGAAATTGAGAAAAGAAAAATCAAAATGCTGGTGCTCGATCTGAGAGGAAATTCTGGAGGCAATCTCTTTAGCGCCAATCAACTCCTCACCTACCTGCTGCCCGATACTTTCTCTATGTGCTTTAAGCGCAGGGACGGAAAAATACACCTGAACCGAAGGAGCAATATGTCGTTGGGCATGAGACTTTCGATGTTCCAATTCCGCAATCTCCGATCAAAGGAGAAAGGTTTACGACCCACCTGTCAGTTGGAAAACGATATACTTATCAACCGGTTCAGATTTGAACCAGTCGAAAAACATGGTTTTAAGGGCAAACTGGTGGTGCTAATGGACGGTGGAACATTTAGTGCTGCGACCATGGTGGCTGCTCAGCTCCGCAAAAAAATGCATGTAAAACTGCTGGGGGAAGAAAGCGGTGGTGGAGCAAAAGGAACGAACGCCATGATCATGCCGACTTTAAAGCTACGCAATACACGAATGAGGGTGACGTTACCGTTATTCTACCTCGATCATGAAATGGGCGACATACCATTCAGAGGCCTCATTCCGGATTACAAATTGCTTCCGGACGTAAACCTGAAAGTAAAAGGTGTGGATTCAGAACTGGAGTTTCTGGCGAAGACCCTTCCTTTTATGAAATAGAGTCCTTAGAACGAATTCAGTCGGATTTGAACCCCGGCTGATACCTGAAACTGCGAAAGAGATAAATTACCGGCAGTAACTTTGCCTTGAGCCAGGGAATACGCTGTTTCTGCATATAAATGAACCACATCCCATACTGGAACATTGATACCAACGGCAGGGCGAAAAGTAAAAAAACCTTCCTCGTATTGCGTTTCGGTATTCCGGTACTTTTGGGTTTGGTTGAGAATACTCCACCCCAAACCTATTGATCCATAGACAAATGACGTCTTTTTGGTTGTAAGGTAATGTCGGTACAAACCTTCAACTGTGCCCTGATAAATGTAGGTATTCTGTTTTGCTTTTTCGCCTGGATTTTTTTGCACAAAAAATGGTTCGTTGTTCAAGAAAAGCCCTGTACGAAGACCGATGCCAAAATTACCTGGAAGAAAATGACGGAATCCAAGATCAATCGAAACACCGTTCACAAATGGAGACTTGTCTGTTGTGGATTGATAGTATATCACTGGCAGATCAGTACTATTGGCAATAAAACCGGTCGTAATTTCTCCAGTCCTTCTGCCATAGCCGGCTCCTGCAAAAACAAAGGTTGTGGCCTCATCCAGCTCTTCTTGCTTCACCGCATCTGGTTTCAAATCGAAGGTTGACTCATTTACTTTCGTCCGGATTTCCTGTGAGTGGGCCGCAGCCATCGAAAACAAGGTCAGGACGAATATCAGCTTTATATTTTTCATAGACAGTTGGGATATGCTCCGTATAATAATGCGGTACAAATTAGCATCAAACCAAAACACAAAGAGAAATGGAAGTAAGAAAATTGTGTAAAGAATTGTTTATTAATCGCTTAAATCAAAAAATGGGAATTATTCATTTCTCGCTTTCTTTGCACCGGAAAATCAGAATTTCACTTCTGTGCTTATCAAACTAGATTGAATTTCAGTTGCATACACTTAAAACTACAATTTCGATTCTTCTGTTTCTTGCCTCATTTGGCTATGGGATAGCCCAGAACAGCATCAAGGACCTTGAAAACTGGAATCCCGGCTACATTGTAACCGTTGATGAGGATACTCTCTATGGACCGATCATTGTGAATTACCAAAATGATCTGGTTCAGATAAATGAAGAAAACACCGTCAAAACATTTGGGGCAAACCAAATCATAATGGTCTATATCAAAGACAACGACAGCGACAACGAACGGTACATCTACTCGTTTCCGTTCCATCCCTATTCTGATTTCAAACCATCCAAATTATTTGAAATGCTCTATTCCGGAAAGTCGATCTGCCTTCTGGCCCGTGAAATGCTGGTAACGGAAACTGTGCCGATGTATGACAATTTTACTTACCGAACATATTACACCACCCGAACCCGACTTTTATCCGAATTCTTCTTTTTGTTTCCGGAGAAAAAAGTGAGGGCGGTGAACAATTCAAAAAAGGTAGTGCTGAATTTACTGGCCGATAAAAAAGACGAAATAAAAAAACTAATCAGCACTCAAAAGCTTTCTCTTACACAAAAAGAAGACCTTATCCGGATTGTGACGGAATACAACAAACTAAAAAAATAAGATGAAAAAAGATAGACCCCTCATTCTCATCAGCAACGATGATGG
The DNA here is from genome assembly GCA_945883425.1 of Spirosoma fluviale. Taxonomy (GTDB): domain Bacteria; phylum Bacteroidota; class Bacteroidia; order Cytophagales; family Flexibacteraceae; genus CAMDMI01. The sequence continues at coordinate 3,620 of CAMCXM010000150.1, read as the reverse complement.
AATATTCGCTAAAGGAATTGCATCTCTTGTCGATTTTGTGCGTGATCTTGGTGAAATCGTCGTAGTAGCCCCCTCCTTTCCTCAATCCGGAATGGGCCATGCCATCACGATTCATGAGCACATCCGGCTCGACAAATCCACATTGATTCCAGGCGTTGAAGCCTACGAATGCTCAGGCACTCCCGTTGATTGTGTAAAACTGGCCAAACATTTTATCCTGAAAGACCGCAAACCAGCATTGGTTTTGTCGGGTATCAACCATGGCAGCAATAGTTCGGTAAGCGTTATTTACTCTGGTACCATGTCGGCCGCCATCGAAGGCGCTATGGAAGGCATTCCATCGATCGGCTTTTCGTTGTGTGACTACGACCACAACGCCGATTTCGAACATTGCCGGGAGATTGTCAGAAAAATCGTTTCCCGCTCATTGGACGGTCCATTTCCTGACCATACTGCCCTCAATGTGAATTTCCCAATGGCCAAAACCGGACTGAAAGGAATCCGGATATGCCGCCAGGCGAGGGCAAGATGGCAGGAAGAATTTGAGAACCGCAAGGATCCAAGAGGCCGGGATTATTTCTGGCTAAGTGGCAACTTCACCAATCTCGATCACGGGAGCGACACCGATGAAGCCGCACTCAGTGAAGGTTTCGTATCGGTAGTACCCTGTCATTTTGATCTTACTTCCTATCAATCAATACCGGAAGTCGAAAAAATGCTGTTATAATTTTATCACTAAAATTGATAAATCTGGTAAGTCTGTTAATATTGTAATCGAATTCTAAGCCTATGCGTAAACTAATACTCTTCACTTTTGGGTCTTTCTTAATTTTTCAGTCAGCTAAAGCACAGAGCCTTACTGTTTTAACGGAAGATACCCTCCTGCAGGATCCGAGTACAAACGTATTACTGGAAGCTCGTGCAGACATTCAGAACAACACAAACGTTCCGATCCGGACACTAGTTTCCAGAGAAGAAATTGTGATAGCACCTGAGCATGTTAATTATTTTTGCTGGGGCGTATCCTGTTACGCACCCACTACCATTGTTTCACCGGATACCATAACGGTAAATCCGAATCAACTCAACGGCACCTTCAAAGGAATCATCGATCCAGGTGGGTTGGAAGGAAATTCCACCATCCGGTATTGCTTTATCAATGCATTGAATTCGGCTGACAAAGCCTGCTTTGTTGTGAAATATCAGTTTGGCCCAGCCTCTGTAGTTGCACCGAAAGAGCCCGGACAAACTGTAAAAGTTCCTGCTACTTATGATGCAGGATCTCAAACCATTAAGGTAAATGTAAACGGCGGTAAAATTGAAATCCTCAATATGCTTGGTCAGAAAGTGGATTTGAACTTCCGATACGATGGCACCGGAATGGAAGCCGATGCATCAACTTTAAAAACCGGATACTATTTCCTGTTCGGAACGAACGAAAAAGGCCCCTGGAGTGCCCGGGTAATTGTAACCAAATAACGACTGAAATTTCCTTCCGGCTAAGTCTGGATGAAAACAAAAAAGCGATTGAGAACCAATCGCTTTTTTATTTGTCGGGGCGGCGGGATTTGAACCCACGACCCCTAGCACCCCATGCTAGTACGCTACCAGGCTGCGCTACGCCCCGAATCAGGAACAAAATTATGAAAAGAATTTTTCCGGTCAATCGCATTTCAGATTTTCTGTCGGACATGACGGAATTCGTATGAAACCTCATAACCCAGCTCACCAAGATAAAAAGGACGAAGCCCGAAAAGCTCTTTCATCGAAGTAGAACCCTGGATAATCTGTGGTTTCTGCATCAAAAGCCGGACAGGATTCTGACCCTCCATTTCATCGCAAAAAGAATACAATGACCCAAACCGGGCTTTGTCCATCAACTGTGCATTCCAGTCGAGTTGAGAATGGCTGCACTGATATACATACTCCAGATACTTTTTCAAAAGGACGGGACCTCTTCCCGCTGAATCCGCCACCGGAAATTCTCCCGGAAGAAACGATGAAAACACCCTTATCGACATGCGGGCTCTGGTAATGGCCACGTTGAGCCGGTTCTCCCCTCCTTCCTGACTGAGCGATCCAAACTGAGAAACCACTTTGCCCGATTCAGATGGAGCATAGGCAATGGAGAACCAGATGTGGTCCCGCTCATCGCCCTGTACATTTTCAATGTTTTTTACGAAAAACGACTCCGGCAAAACCAATCCGGATTGCGTGGCTTCCAGTTCTGTCAGTTCTTCAATCAACGCCTGCTGACGGGCATTGAACGTGATGATGCCCAGGTTTTCAGCTGGATTGCTTTGGTAAAATCTCACTACTTCCCGGGCTACCAATTGGGCTTCCGGAATATTTTGCTGGTTTTCCCAAATGCCATCAGTACTGGTAAACATAAGTTGAGAGGACCTCTCACGAATGGTCTCCGGAAAGGGAATCATTTCCAGTTTACCCTGGTAAAAATGCTGGTTTGAAAATCCAATCAACTCCGGATAATGGCTCCGGTAATGACCCCGAAGCATTTTCTGGGGAAGAAACTGTTTGGCCAGATCCAGAAACGAATCGTGTTCTGAATAATAATCATCCACATCGGTCTCTTCTTCCCATCGTGCCGAAAACAACTGATTTGGCGGTAGCTGCTTATCGTCACCAATCACAACCAACTGTTTACCACGGAATGCCGATGGAATTCCTTTTTCTGCAAAGCATTGAGAGGCTTCATCAAAAACAACGATATCAAACCGCATGTCCATGGACCATGTGGCTGAGACTGACTCCGGCGTAGCCAGCCAGCAAGGTATCAGTTTCAGGATTTCATCTCCAAACGATTCCCATAAGGTGCGCATCGGTAAGCGCATCCGCTTTTTTGTAACCTGATGGTAAAGGCCACGGTAACTCACACGGTTCTGAAGCCGGTTTCGTTGTATGTCACGGTTGCTGTTTTCTTCCAGGCGTACACTCACCAGATCGGCCGAAACCGGCTGCCTGTCTTCAATGAGACGTTGAAGAAGTCGAATATCCTTCTCAAATAATGTCTCCGAATATTGAAGCACAGGAAATTTCGACCGAAGCTCCCGAATCCGGAACTGCACCCAGTTTCCATGCAAAAGCTGCACAAGGACATCTGTATCAGTGGACTCTGCCAACTCCGTTTCCAATAACTGAAGAGCCATTAACGACCAGCTTTCGGGGGCCTCAATCAATGTATGATCAGCGGATAGGATGGCCGGCTCGTTTACATTGAACCAGTCTGGTAGAATTTCCGGCTGGTGTAAAACATCTTGCCGCACATTGGGATTAGGGAAAAGCTCCGTCAGAAAACCCAGAGCTGAAGACCAACCAGCCTTAGATTGATGAAAGTACTTTGCTGTATCTTCAAGAGTTGTAATGGTAAGCCCGACTCCGTCTGAAAAGAGTTGGTTCGAAAGAATGTACCAGTTCCGCAATTGTTTAAGCCTTGGAATGGCCTCACGGAAGTTCTGCAGTTGGGATTCGATCGATGCATTTTCCGAATCTGAAAACAGCACCGAACGGAAAGCCAGAGAGTTGTCCCTGATCTCTAAGAATCGAAGTGCGGACAGAATCCTGTCGCCCAACATTTCCGGAAGGTGACCGGCAATGGTATG
>CAMCXM010000149.1 GCA_945883425.1 Spirosoma fluviale | reverse complement strand
TATGGGTTAGTGGTTATGGGTTATGGGTTAAGAATGCTGAGCAAAGTTGAGCTGAGCGAAATGGAGCTAAAAGCAACACGAAGTGGCGCACTGGCGCCAAAGAGTTAAAAGTTAAGTTGCCAAAAACCTGACTACTGACTCCTAATTCCTGATTACTGTTAAAAACTCTGCCTGGATTCGTGTCCCCACGAATCAACAGTCGTTTTCCCGAATATCCTTTTCATTTTCCCTTTTGATCAGCTGTTTCCTCAACCCATTTCTCTGCCCGAAAAACCTGCCAAAACCGGAACCGGGCAACGCCTTTTCATAAAATCCGGCAGAGTTGAATTTCGCTCTTTCGGGTAGTTGTCGCATTGATGCTTGGCGACACGCACCTTGGCGGTGTCTTGGCGTTGTTGGCGCCACGTTCCGCCTGATTACGGATTCCTGACTCCTGATTACTGAATACTCCGCCTGGATTCGTGTCTCCACGAATCAACCGTCGTTTTCCCGAATATCCTTTTCATTCTCCCTTTGATCAGCTATTTCCTCAACCCATTTCTCTGGCCGAAAAACCTGCCAAAACCGGAATCGGGCTACACCTTTTCTTGAAATCCGGCAGAGTTGAATTTCGCTCTTTCGGGTAGTTGTCGCATTGATGCGTGGCGACACACGCACCTTGGCAGTTTATGGAGACTAACACCAAGGCATAGTTATGGGTGAAGAGTTAAAAGTTAAGAGTGGCCAAAAACCTGATTTGGCGCTTGAGGCGCCACGTTCCGCCGGATTACTTCTTACTGGCTACTGATTACTGATTACGAATTCCTGACTACTCTCCAAAAACCTGGTTTCATCTTCCTTTCTCCTGATTTCTTTTACCCAAATCCGGTATCGCCAAAAAATAGTTGAAAAAAAGTGCCAGAAAATTCAGCGCAAATCAGCAATGGGGTCAACTATTTTCACTGATTCCCGCCGATTCTCAGAGGGTCATTACTGCAAAACGCGGAAAAATTCGGATTTCCTTCAAAAACGGAGGAAAATTATTGATTTGCGCGGATTCGAAAAAAAGGGCCGCTCTACGCAGTAAAGCCGAACGAAATCGTCCCCACACCTTTGCATCACCGGTTCGGCAACGGAAGGTCCGAAAGCCTCAGCCGGGAACAAAAAAACAAAAAGATGCTTACAGCCAACGAACAAACGGTACCCACGTTCAGAAGCTATTCTGCCAGGAAGGGCAGCGATCGGTAAACGCTTCCACGGGGCAGGTCTTCCCAGACCAGAACCGGAGAAACCAATCAACCAGACAACAAAAAATTCAAAAACAAAAAATTCAAATCCTTAAAAAAATGACAAAAGTTATCAACACCGCCCTTTTTAAAACCGTTCAGGAATGTGACGCGTATGGGGCCGAAATCCAGGAAGAAATCAATTCACTTGGCCTGGACATTTAATTACGTGAACGCAGTACCAACGAATCGACGGGTTCTGCCGAAGACGATCAGAAAGAGCTGACTGATATTGAAAAGGAGCTCACCGCTTCCCAGATTTACTACGATGCATTGCCTCTGAAATCAACGGAACGTGATAAGACCATCAGGCGAATGAGCACCCTGAACACACGAAAAGTTTTCATCACCACAGGCCTGAAGGAGGAAGACGTCTTCAAGGTACTGGACAAACAGGTAAACGTGGGTAAAATCCGTGCCACCATCGCCGTCCTCAACGATACCCTGGCCGACATCGCACAGCGCAAAGCCGAGTTGACGGGAACGGTATAAATAAGAGAGATTACATTGGAATTTACTATGAAACCCACTGGTTGATGGCCGGTGGGTTTTTTTGTGTGGAATAAAAGTAGATTATGATTTTGCAGAGTGTAGGACAGAATCTCTTTATATTTGTTCTATGAGAGTATTGCTTGATATCAAAGACAACAAGGCCCAAAGCTTATTGGATGTTTTGAAAGGACTGCCCTACGTGAAAACGAAAACGTTATCCAACTATCAGGCAGAAGCGATTGAGCAAATGAAAGAGGCCATTGATGAGTTGCATCTGGTAAAAACCGGAAAACTGAAGGCCCGGAATGCATCGGATTTGCTGAATGAACTTTGAGATTAAAACACTTCCCCGCTTTGAAAAGGAAATCAAGCGGTTGGCAAAAAAGTATCCTTCATTGAAGACGGATTACGTCCATCTTCTAGAGGAACTGGGCAAAGATCCATTATCAGGAATTCCGCTTGGGAATCATTGTTACAAAATCAGGATGGCCATAACATCAAAAGGTAAGGGGAAATCTGGTGGGGCAAGGGTCATTTATTATTTGCAGGTAACTGATACCACAATTTATCTGCTGGCTATTTTTGATAAGTCAGAAAAGGAAAACATGCCGGATATTGAGTTATTGAAACTCATCCGGACAATTGATCCGGAATAATATAGATCCAAGTGCATTAGGACTAAGAGGAGATCTGTTTTTCAGTGTATGATGCGACATTAAAGGTAACCAAAAGCCACCAGGATGCCGGCTGGAAAGCGAATGTGGATGGGAAGGGGTTGGTGAGTTATCGGGAGTTTGGGTTTGTAGTAAGCCCTCAATCCGGTATATTTGAAACATGACTTCCGGCTTCAGAATTTTAAACTCAGCATACTTTACTGACTATAACCAGCATCTGGAAGTAGACTTAGATTCTGCATTCGCGACACTGAACAATCGCCCGCAAAGTCTGGAAGATTTCAAATTTTACATGGCCAACTCTGCGGTACACTCATCCAACATTGAGGGTAATACGGTGAGTTTTGATACCTATTTAAAGTCAACCGAATTTAACCTTCATCTCAAAACAAAAGAAATGAAGGAGATCGAAGACCTGATTGCTGCATACCAATTTGCAAGGGATAACGAACTGACTCTTGAAAATGCATTGAAAGCACATGAGATCCTGACCAAATCCATTCTTTTGAAAAAGGAAAGAGGTAAAATCCGGAAAGTCCAGGTGGGTGTTCGAAGCGAAGGTCGATTGATTTACCTGGCCATTGAACCTGAATTGATCAGAGCCGAACTGGAAAAACTCTTTGCCGACATCTCCATTTTACTCAAGGCAAAACTGACCACAACCGAAATATTTTACTATGCTGCGTATATTCACTTGGTGTTTGTGAACATCCATCCATTTGTAGATGGCAATGGAAGGGCCACCCGATTGATGGAAAAATGGTTCTTAGCCTGGATGTTGGGCGACAATGCCTGGTGCATTACGTCTGAAAAAAACTACTGGGACAACCGCCCTGCCTATTACAAGAATCTGCAGATCGGGGTAAACTATTATGAAGTGAAATATGAAAAGAGCATTCCGTTTTTGCTGATGCTGACCGAGGCGTTGAGAGACTAAAGAAATGGTGCGCCAGGGAGAGGCTGGTTTTGAAATGATCTTCCGGAGGTTTTCCGAGCTGGACGAATACGATTCCACCTTTAGTAAACGACGATTTCTTGTTTTCCTCACAGGGACACCCAAGAAAAAAATATTAACCACGCCTTTAGGTGTGGTGCTATTGGTAGATTTAAGATTAAACAAAGGCAAAAGTCCCCTTGGGGACGAAATATTTTCATCGATCCGGTTTTACTAATTCATTCCAGGAGAAAAGGCATTAAAGTTAATTCCGGAACCCCCGAAATTCGAAAAAAAATGCCTCTATTTTCTCCAAATGGAGCTTTTTTCTTAATACTGTGCAGGCCGAGGAAAACAGAAGGACGTTATGTGAAAAACAAAGTTGGAGCTTTAGCAACATCAATCATTTATGAACTCATAGCTTTTTCAATTGCGGAATTTGGGATAAACGCACAATGACACGCAATCCCGCTAACATCCTTCTGCTTAATATTATCATCGTAACAGAATTATAGTAAGCAAATCTGCTAATAACTTTTTGCTACTATTTTTATCGTAGCAAAAGATTATTAAGCAACTTTGGTTCGATATTTTGCACGCCGAAAAATTCGAAACACTAGTCCCCATGAAAACCAACCGAGGATTCTCTGAGATCACCCAATTTCTTGGCATCTCGTTAACCGATCTGGCCACCTATCTCAATGTTTCGGCACCTTTCCTCAGCCAGATCGGCCACAACAAACGGGAGTTCTCCACGCCCCTCTTTCAGAAATTCCGGGAATTTCATATGGTCATCCTCCGCATCCAGGCCGAAAATCCAATCGCTCCAACGGACGGTACCGCCAAGTTCTCAGCCGATTTCCTGCAGAACCGGCTGCTGGACATCGACAAAGAACTGCGTAGTCTGGATAAAAAGATCAAAGCCGACGAAGAAAAGGCCCGTCAGAAAGAGCAGGCCCTCACCACTTATGCCCGCATGAAAACCGAAATCGCTGACCTCAATGAAGTCGACCTGTCCTGGATCCGGATGCAGACCGACAAGATCCGGTTCTTCGAGCCCAGCCCCCAACTGGAACAATGGAAGTGGCGGCAAAAAATGCTGAAAATGGAACGAGAGGAGGCGTTGAGGGGTTAGTGGTTTGTGGTGAGTGGTTATTGGTTATTGGTTATTGGTTATTGGTTATTGGTTATTGGTTATTGGAGGATATCAATAAATGATGAGTTATGAAGGATGAATGCTGAGCGCAGCGAAGTGGCGCCCTGGCGACAATAAAGAGAATGCAAGGCTGACTGGCCTTTGTCTGCCCGGGTGTGTCTTAATCACCAATATTAGGAATTGAACGGTCTCTTTTTTTCCTTAGTTCCGGATTCTTAGGCCCTCTTCGAAGGTGAAGAGCATCCATTAACCCATTCTATCTCAATCCTTAACTACAAACCACTAATCCCTAACCACTAACCTGCTTCCGTAACGCCTCCACCCTGTCGGTCATGGCCTGAAAAAACTGATTCCGGATTTTCTCGGCTGTCCGGCTGATCTGTGTGCTTTTTGAAATGAGGTTCTTCATCCAGCGTTCATTCTGATCATTGAACATCAGGTTCCGGGTACTCATCGAATTGAAGGTATTGAACCCAATAAACGTACTTCGGATGTCGTTGGTCTGCACCAGAACGCAATTGTTGCCAATCATCAGATCGCTCATAAAAAAGGTGTACGGCGTGGAAGTGACCACCCCGTCATGCCGGATTTTATAACCGAGTTCGCATTGCCGCTGCACGTTCAGAATCAGCTGCATCAGTTCTTCCACCACGTCCTGTGCATCCTGGCGGGTGGCAAACAAGCCCGCATCGTGGTAAAACCGGATCTGTTTGATAGTACTTCCGATCGTTTCATCGGTCCAAACCTCCGTGGTTTCAATCTCCGAATAGGCCAGACTGGCTTTCATTGAAATGTCCAGAAAGCTGTTGTCGTGGCTGCCAATCTCAAACTTCTGTTTTTGAAGATCCGTGTGGTTGAGAATGGTTTTACGCCAGTAGAAGAATTTGAAATCGCTCAGTTTGGGAAAGGCAAAGTGGTGGAATACCGGAATGTCTTCTGCCGCATAGTAGATATGCCGTTTCTGAAAGGACGAGATTCCCTTGATCTGCTTTAAAAAGTGCTCCAGATACCCTTTGAACGAAGTGCTGTCCGGTCCGGAAGGCTGGTACGAAAACGATACTTTGTTTCCGAGCAAATCGTTGAGGGCTTCCAGCGGGATGTCAAAATGTCTGCAAATCAGGGCTGCTTCGTCGAGGGAAAAAGCGGTTTGGCATCGGATACGTCTGTAAATCGCGTCGCCGGAAAGTCCCAACAGAAAACAAAGCTCCTGTGTAAGGGATTGATTTTTGGGGATTTGTTGTTTGATAATCTCGATCAGACGAGCCTGGGTAGGGTAATTCATAAAGGTTAAATGAGGGCAGCAAAAAAGTATTTTTACCGGAAATCTCAAAAACGGAACGACCAGCGCCGACTGGAAAAGTGGAAGTGGTTAGTGGTTAGTGGTGCGTGGTTATTGGTGGGGATCCATTAATGATGAGTGATAAATGCTGAGCGGAGCGAAGTGGCGCCTTGGCGACAATGAATTATAAATGAAATTCAGGGTTGCTTTGAATGATCATGGCTGATCAGTTAAAAATGAAAAGTGGCCAAAAACCTGAATTGGCGCTGGTGGCGCAACGTTCCGCCTGACTACTAATTCCTGACTACTACTAAAAACCTGTCTTGGCGCAAAAGGCCCTGCGTTCTACCTGATTACTGGCTCCTGAATCCTGTTTCCTGATTCCTGGCTCCTGACTACTGACTCCTGATTCCTTTCTCCTGACTCCTTTCTCCTGACTACCGATAACTGATTTCTGGCTTAAACAACGCAGCGCAACTTACCCTTCCGTGAACTACCTGAACTATTTGAACTTTTTGGTTCTTTCAATTCTGGATTTTTGGATGCAACTTGCGGGCAAAAATCCAACGTATCGTTAAATTATATTTCTGGAATACAACCAAATAACACAAAAGGTCTGGTAATTCGATTGCTTTTGAATGTGCAGCGCCCGCAAATATGTTCGTATGGACTTACAATGTTTCGGGGACTTCTTTCAGGCAAAAAAGTGCTTACGCCAGTGGTAATCTGGTTCTTCTCGTGATTTTTCCGGCAGGTTGATTTTTTTTGACAGACAACAAAACAATCATTTTTTCGACATGAAAAAGCTCTATTTCCTCTTTTACCTTCTTACCTCTTCCTTTTTACTTTTTGCCCAGGCCCCCCAAGGAATCCCTTACCAGGCGATCGCCCGAAATGCCAGCGGCGTAGCCATCGCCAATACAGCGGTAAAAGTGCGCTTCTCAATCCGGGACAGCATTGCCACCGGCGCCATCAAATACCAGGAAACCCACAACCCCACCACCTCGACGCTGGGTTTGTTTTCGGTGAATGTGGGTATGGGCACGGCGGGAAGCGGTACGTTCTCCGGCATCAACTGGGGCAAGAATGCCAAGTTTCTGCAGGTGGAAATGGACCCGGCGGGCGGAGAGAATTATACTGATTTGGGCACGACTCAAATGTTAAGTGTTCCCTATGCTCTGTACGCTGAAAATTCGGGTTCAAATCCGGTAACCCCTAAAAGTTTGCCCAATCCGTCAATGTATAGTAGCCCATCTACCAATACCGTGTATTTTTTCGATGCACTTGCATATTGCTACAATTTGAATGAAAATGGATACACAGACTGGAGGGTGCCTAGTTTAGAGGAGGTTGCATATATGAGAGATATTGTGGGTGTTTTTATTACGGAGGATTATTGGACTAAAAATATCGATTATTTGTTAGGGACTGGCACCAAGTATTCAATGAATTTTACCACAAAATATAATCAGACTATAATTGCAGGTAATGGGTACTATAATAATGCTGGATATGTGGATAATACAAAGATTCCTGCTATTTGTGTGCGTTAATGATTGTTTATACAACTACGACAAACCAAATATTCCTTCAAATTAGTTTGGCTTACTAAAAGTAAATTAAACTCAATCAAACATTTGATTATCACATAAAATTTTCCGGAAATCTCCTCATGAAAAATTCAATCCTCAGCGCATTAGCCATCTTACTAATCACTAGCTACTTTACACCAACTACTTGCATCGCCCAGGCCCCCCAAGGCATCCCCTACCAGGCCATTGCCCGAAATGCCAGCGGAGTGGCCATCGCCAATACGGCGGTAAAAGTGCGCTTCTCCATCCGGGACAGCATCGCCACCGGCGCTATCAAATACCAGGAAACCCACAGCCCAATGACCTCGGCTCTGGGTTTGTTTTCTGTAAATGTGGGCATGGGCACGGTAGTGAGCGGAACCTTCTCGGGCATCAACTGGGGCAAGAATGCCAAGTTTCTGCAGGTGGAGCTGAATACCACAGGTGGCACTAACTACACCGATTTGGGTACTACGCAGATGATGAGCGTGCCGTATGCGTTGCAGGCAAATGGAATTAAAATGAAAGTCAGTATAAGTGGCGATACACTTTATTCTGGCAAAGAAAATTTCCTGATAGTCCCTGGTATTTCATCTGTTAATCCGCAAAATGAAACTTTAGTAGATATTGATGGAAATATTTACAATACTGTAAAAATAGGTTCTCAGATTTGGATGAAGGAGAATTTAGAAGTAGGTAGATATAATGATGGCGAACCTCTGGTTTATATCACCGGTTCCTTGTCATCATCGAATATAAAAGCTTGGATTCTCCATGGAGGTAGTTTTTGTTTTCAAGACAACTCATATTCAAATAATTCAATATATGGAAAATTATATAATCTAAATGCTGCAGTTTATTCGAATA
>CAMCXM010000148.1 GCA_945883425.1 Spirosoma fluviale | reverse complement strand
TCCAATCGGGTTCGTTGTCTTTTTTTCATTTCCAGAGGAGTTACCTTTCATTCAATAATTATTTATTTATTGTACTGATATTTAAATTCTCACACCTTTAAGAGAATCATTTTTGGAAGCTGCAAACATACATACTCAAGTCTCACCATCCGATCTTAAAGAAAAGATTGAAGGCATCGGTGAACTCGAACAATTGCGGATTCTCAACGAGTTAATCTGGGAAAACAGGCATAGGGGCAGCGGTCAATTCTTTGAACTTGCCGAAATAGCTGTTAAACTGGCAGTTAAAAATCAGACCGAAATCAGGATTATCGATCTTGCCCAGGCCTACCTGAATTTGGGAAATGCAGCATGGAATCGATCTGAACCGTCGGTTGCTTTTGAATCTTTGCAAAAAAGTCAACGACTATTTCGGAGTATTGGTGTGGTAGGAAAGGCATGTTTTGCCGAAGCCATCATGGCAAATCTGCACAGCCAAAAGGGAGAATTTGAAAATGCCTTCTCTTTAATCCTCCATATTCTGGACGAAGTGAAGGATAAGAAAGAAGACGAAGTAGAAGGATTAGCTAATCTTTCGGCGGGAAGTTTCCACTTTGACCTCGAATCTTACAAGGATGCACTAAACTTTTTCCTCCAAAGTCTTGATTGTTTCAGCAGAATAAATGATGGGGTTGGTGTGGCCCGTGCCACCAACAATGCCGGTATGTCGCTGCATAAACTGGGACGAAACGAAGAAGGACTTGAATACTGCGAGCGAAGTCTGGAGATTTACACCAAACTGGCCATGGACCAGGGAATGGCGAAATCGAAACGCGACATTGGAAAAATACTCGAAAGTCAGGGAAAACTGGAAGATGCCCTGACCTACTTTCAGGCCAGTCTTGAAATAAGAGACCATGGACTCCAACAAAAAGCCACGGGTGTGGATGGTGTTATTACCTGTCTTATGGACATCGGAAATGTTCTTTTACGATTGGGTAGGCCCGTCGAATCAAAACAACATCTTTCCCGGGCCATGGAATTGTCGGAAGGCTCAAAAGCAGTTCCGAAACTGATTAAGATTCACCGTCGCCTTTCTGATGTGTACAAACAGGACGGCAATTTTGAGATGGCGCTGCACCATATGGAAATCCACCAGGACCTGAAAAAGGAAATGCTGGGGATGGAAACAGCCAACAAGATAAAAATGATGCAGACCCGTTACGCTTTGGATATGGTTCAGAAGGAATCAGAACTGGAAAAGGCGAAAAATGAGGAGCTCAACCTGGCAAATCTCCGAATCAACACCATCAACAAAAACCTGACCGATAGTCTGAAATACGCCAAAAGGATTCAGAATGCATTTCTTCCTTCCCGCCAGCGTTTTCGCCTTACGTATCCGGAATCTTATATTCTCAACTTACCAAAAGACATCGTATCCGGTGATTTTTACTGGATTACACAAAAAAACGGATTTCACCTGCTGGCAGTAGCGGATTGTTCCGGACACGGTGTACCCGGAGCCTTTATGAGTATGGTAGGGATGTCGCTTCTCAATCAGATTGTAAACGAAAGGGGTGTTCTTCAACCAGGTAAAATCCTCAACCAGATTAACCTGGCGCTGATTAATAACCTTAACCAGATGAACGATGAAGGTTCGACCGAAGGAATAGACATTGGACTTTGTGTGTTTGATCCGAATTTTACCCAGGTGGTGTACGCCGGAGCGAGACGACCGCTGTACTATATTTCTGACGGACAGCTCAACGAACTGAAATCGACACCGGCCAGTATTGGATTTGATCCATATACGGATTTCAGTGACCGAACACACCGTCTTGAGCTGAGCAATGTGGACCAGATTATACTTTCGACAGATGGCTACTCGGATCAGTTTGGCGAAGCCTCTGGTAAAAAACTAATGGTGAGCAAATTCAAGGAAATGTTGGTGAATCAATACCAGCAACCGATTGAAGAACAGGAATCCTACCTGAGAGATTATTATCTGAACTGGAAAGGCCGGGAATCCCAAACCGACGATGTGCTTGTCGTTGGCATTAAGCTGAAATAAGGCATTCGCCCGTTTCCATAAATCCATCCATTATTCATCCTCCAGTTCGTGGTCCGTCCGAATCAGCGAAAAAAGGACGGAATCCTCCAGCTTATCACCGACTTTATAGTGCGAACGAAGCGTTCCTTCAAACAGGAATCCGAATTTCAGCAACAGAGATAAAGAAGCTTTGTTGTAGGTTGCTGTGAGCGCTTCAATCCGATGAAGATCCAATGTTGTGAACCCGTATTTCAAAACAGCCACCAACGCTTCCGTCATCAAACCTTTCTGTTTGAACTCGTCTGATACCAGCGAGTAAAACAACTCAGCACGTTGATGGATTGGAAAAATGGAATGAAACCCACATTGGCCAAGTAATTTACCATCCGCCTTGTCCCGAAGCTGAAACCAGCAAAAGGTCCGGTTGAAAGTGCTGAGTCCAATGGCATGACGGTCCTGCTCGATTTTCAACAAATCAGGATCGGAGAAACCAAAAAACTGCATCAATTCCTCGTCTGAGTATTGACCCGAGAAAATCTGGTCGTACACCGACTGGTTCATCAAAATGAAATCCATCCGATCTGTTGAAAGCACAGGTGTAAAGAGAATTTCCATAAAAAAGGGTTTGATGAATTACTTCCTGACCCGTATAACACCCCGCATCACCATATAATGGCCGGGCATCGTACACACAAATCCATAATCACCTTCAAAGGCCGGCACCTCAAAATAAATGGACTCGTTGCTTGTGGGCTGAATAATAGACGAGTAAAACAACACCTGATCAGTTTCCGGCACGTAGTTCATTTTGTTGCCAGCAATTCCGAGACGTGCTGCCGCCTCTCCTACTTTATCGGTACTGCCCGGTTTTACGATCACAATATTGTGCTGCATGTCATCGTAGTTATTGAAAATCAACCGCACTTTCTGACCTGGACGAACATCCAGATTTGCCTGATCATAGCGCATTCCCATGGTTGTACCAAGGGTGATTGTTTTGTCAGGACCGTTCGACCAGGAAGCAGGCATACGGGTCACATGTTTGAGAGAAGCTGGTACTTTGAAGGCAGCAATACCTGTCGATTTTTCTGATTTGAGAATTGGGTTGGGCTTTGAAGTGATCGCCGGTTTCGCAACCGTTTTTTTTGTGGCCAATACCAAACCGGTTGCGTTTTTCAAATCAAGTTTTGGTCCGTCCGGAATTTCATTCAACGTGTAATAGCCGACCGGATGCAGAAGCTGGTAGCCTTCCGCCGACAAGACACCTTCCGCTTTAATTTCATGTATATAATACTGACGGAGACTATCCATTACCAACCGAACCCGCATTTTATCCGGAGATAACCAGACAGCCTTCACCGGATTTTTTGCGTCCCGAACAACCGGACTACCATACGTCTGGTGATACAGATACGTAAACGAAGATCCTGAATACGAATCAGGATTTGAAGCCGTTACCGAATCGACAGGAAGCGTAAATCGTATTTCGAATCCATCGGGCATAGCACTCACTTCTTTCATCTCAAAAGGCGTTTTGCCTGCCCAGATTACCCGCTGTAAAGCAAATGGAGCCGCACCGGAACTGGCCCAGCCACGGTTGGTTTGGGCTACAAACATAGAACCATCTTTCCCCCAGGTCTGGCGAAGAACACCGGAAGCAAATCCTTCCCGGAAACCAAAAGCGCAACCCTGGTACACTCCTTTTACTTTTTCCAGAAAAACGCGGTCTATTTTACTCTGACCCTGATCGCCCACAAAATATTGTCCGTCAAAAGGACCGAATCGTCCCCGGACCGAATCGACCAGAAAATCAGAAGTAGAAACACCCAGTACACCATGCGGCAACCATACAGATGGTAAACGGAGAGAAGGAATTTCTTTCTTCACTTCAAACATGGGCTTTTCAAAATTCCGGATATCGGAAGGCCTGGCTTTCACAGGTGACTCAGGCTGATCAGACCAATTCAAACTGGCTGGATTGGTTAC
Source organism: Spirosoma fluviale (assembly GCA_945883425.1). Lineage (GTDB taxonomy): Bacteria > Bacteroidota > Bacteroidia > Cytophagales > Flexibacteraceae > CAMDMI01. The sequence continues at coordinate 4,375 of CAMCXM010000148.1, read as the reverse complement.
AAAATCACCTTTTTCAACCACGGTCAGATAACCTGAGCCGACCCAATCACCTTGATTCTCTGTGTAAAACACTTTCCCTTCAGGACCAATTCCGACGCCACAAGGTGACCGGACACCGGCAGCCCAGGGAATGATTTTACCATCGGGTTGCACTTTGATGATCCATCCTCTCCAGGGTGCGAAACTTTTGGCGTTGTACCAATCCACATCTCCGAAGGCCACGTTGAGCGACACCACCATATTTCCATCCGTATCGAACACCGGCCCGTAACTATATTCATGGTAGTGACCCGCTGTTGGGAGCCGGGTGATGCTTTCATAGGAATCGGCGGTTCCGTCGCCATTGGTATCGGTGATTTTCGTGAGCTCGCCTCTTTGAGCCACGTAGAAACTGCCATCGCGGAATTTCAATCCCAGAATCTCGTGCAAGCCCCTCGCAAATCGTTTGAATGTAGGTTTGAATTCGCCATCCAAGCCATAGGGACTGTTCACGATCCAGATTTCCCCTCGTCGGGTTGAAACCGCCATATTGCCATTGGGCAGTGTGCAAATTCCACCACCTTCCAGAATAACGTCAGTGGGTAAACCAATGGAAATCAGTTTATAAAAATCACCTTCTTTGGGTTGATTCTCTTTCCGCTGAACTCCGGTTTTTGCCGTCATCACAGAATGGTTATGATGCTGGTGCTGCGCAATTGTATCTGGTAACCATGTTAATAAGGACAGTACCAAGACCATCCGGATCTGATAGAAACGATTCATCTTTACCATACAATTGAATAGTTTATTTCCTTGTTTTTACCAGATACCGGAACCAGAAGCCGTTTCATTTTGCCTTTTGTTTCTTCTTTAATGAGTGGGGAAATGCCCGGATCCGGAATGAGATAATAGATACCATCGATGCGATAACTACCATCTGAGAGTTTCTCCACCGATTCTCCCTGCGCCAGTCCATGCCAGATGGATCGGGTAGATTCTGCCGCACTGTTGATGCGGATCTTTGTGACGAGGCGGTTTTCAGAAGGAATGAGTTTCAATGTGGCGATACCTTCCTGAGTTTTGTATTCAAACTCCGGCTTTTCACCTGGTTTTTCTTTATATCCCAGATATCGGAATCCGTCCTCTTCTTTCAGTGTATCCGGGTAAACGTTGCTTTCAGAACCAAATCCAAACAGTGCCATTTCGGGTAATTCCACCACCGGATTTCTGGGAATGAGAGTTTGTTCTGAACCCCGGTCTACCCACATCGAGTTTACTTCGCCGCACACATTTCCCCGCCAGGCCCGAAGAACCCGACCAGTGGTGACATTCAGTGAATAATGAATCCCGGAAGGATCGCAGACGGTGAGACCATACGGCTTCCTGATTCCTTTATGGTTAAAAAAGCTTCTCTGAACAAAGGGCTCCGGCTCAAGGGGCAAACTTTGTTGCCCTCCCGGAAGATAAGCATTCAACGAACCGTCTGAATGAAGTCGTTGCAGCCGGATGCCTGGTCCCCAGTATGTTACCCCGAGAGAAGGCCTGCCTTCGGGATTGGACTTCATGTACAATAATTCAAAAGGATGCTCGCCGACCGAAAGTTCCAGATTCACGTCTCTTTTTTGCCACCAGAACCCGCCTTTTGTAGTATCAAGAAGTAATTTACCGTCAATTTTCAGGATTCCTTTCCCGGATAATTCCAATGAAAACGTGTAGGTGCCCGGGGTTTGAACACGCATCTTTCCATTATATGCGAGGAGAAAATCATCGCTGGTTTCGGCATCCGCTCTGTCAAACTGAACCGCTTTTCCAGAACGTACCGGCGGTTTTTTCTGAAAATCTTCCACTGTTCTGAAGGCACCCTGGTACACTTGAAACTGCATATCTTTCAGTTCGATTAGAGGATTGCCTGCCGGTCCATATTTCAGATTCCGGAAGGCCACCGGACCATGGTCTCCCTGAATAAGGACAGGACCTTTCGCCGCTTCCCGAACCGAGAGCGGACCCCGTGTCGGTCCCGTCAATTCTACATTGCTGTGAATCCGGACACCGTTCAGCCAAACAGAAATCATCCGTGCATTGGCTATTTTTTTCCCTTCTGATGAAAACCGGGGGGCTTCGAACGATATTTTCATTGTCTGCCACAAACCCGGTGCCCTGGACGCGTTCACCAATGGCGGCACACCTTCGAATCCTTCATTGCCGGCACTTTTTGAGGGGTCCCATCGCTGGTAAATTCCACCACAATCTGAAAAGGCCGGATTCCGGATTCCCCAGGCATCGTTGAGTTGCACTTCGTAACGGCCCATTAAATAAATGCCTGAATTGGAACCTTTGGGCATCAGAAAATCAAACTGCAGATCAAGATCGCCATACTCTTCTGCTGAAATCAGATTGCTATTTTTTCCGGGAGAAGGTTGGTTGACCAGCATACCCGTTCCGGGTTTTGTGACCAGATGATATTGGGTTCCCGGCAAACCCATGGCATCACCCTGAATGGACCAGTTGGCGTCGGCTGGTTTAAAAAAGGCCATGTTTTCCAATGGTACCGGAATCAACACTTTGTCGTTCCATTGAGCCATAAGCTGGCTGGCCAGAAAAAAACTGGTGAGAAATAGAAAACGTTTCAAATCAGATTGGTGTAATAGAGGCTGCGAAGAAACAAGAATTCGAAAAGGAGTTGAAATATTTCGATCATCGGGTTTGCTTTTCTGGGTTCCAGCTTTGGCAAATCCAACAATCAGATTCAGATGTTTTGGTATTTCTTAACAAAATTGGATTTGGAAAAATGGGCACCGTCCTTCGTTATTTGGCTTCTTAAACAAACAGCATTTCTATGAAAATCAAGTCCTTACTTTCATCTGTTTTCACTCTTTCTTTATGTGCTTCTGTCTGGGCACAGGGCGGTCTGGCTTATCAGTGGAAACCCGCCACACAGTACAAATTTAAGTCTGTACAAAACGACAAAATAGAAATGGGTGGATCGGGAATGATGGGAATGATGACAATGGCGGGTGCCATGGAATTCAAAACGGAATCCACCTTTTCCTTGATTATTGACAAAGTAATGCCGAACGGATCGGCCACCGGAAGTTTTGTGCTCAACTCGTTCCGTGTTTCCGACAACAAAGGAAACACCCTGGCCAACATTAGCAATCTTCCGAAAAGGGCCATCGAAGCTGATTTTACGGTTGATAAAAAAGGAAACTTCACCTTTACGGAAGCTCCGATTCTGGTTTGCAGAGACAATACCACCATGCTGGTTTCGATGAAAATCGACAAAGGAGAAATGGCCGCATCAGCTGAAGTAGATGGCGAAAAAGTGACGCTCTTTGCAGAGTTCAACCCGAAAAACGGAACGCTGAAAGCCGGTTACACCGCCACCACTGTTTCCAAACCGAAACCCAAACCGGTGACAGTAAAAGAAGACGACGAAACCATCGATCTGTTGCCCACCGAATTTCTTGACTTGTTGGTTTTACCGGAAGGTCCCGTTGCCGAAGGTCAGCATATGAAAACCAAAATGTACGACACTGAAATTACCGAAACGGTGACCGATTACACCAATGATGTGGCAACGCTGGATTACAACATTAAATCATCCCTTAATTCCCGGAAATTTGAACAAGACGCCAAACAAATGGCGGGCGATACCGAAGAGGAGGAAAAAGAAGAAAACGATGGCGGTGATATGACCGGTGGGATGTTTCCCGGAATGGAAGCCGGCGGTGGAACACCCGACATGGGGCAGCAAACCAATGGCGACATCAAACTGATTTTCGACAATGGAAAAGGAATGATGAAAGAAATGAATGGGACAATCACATCCAAAACCAATATGATGGGAACAGAAATGAGCACACGCACAACCGTTAAGATGACACCAGCATTGTAAACCAACCCACATGTAACCAGACCGGATTTCTTGTTTGACATACTCGATTGGCTCAAAAAAAATCATTCAACTTTTCCGCAATACATTTGAATTATTTGATTGAAATAAAGGTTCTTTGCGACCATTCTGATTAACAAAACATTACCCGATGAAAATCATCGTTCCAATGGCCGGTCTTGGGAAACGGATGCGGCCCCACACACTCACTGTACCCAAACCTCTGATACCGATTGCTGGCAAACCCATCGTTCAGCGATTGGTGGAAGACATTGCCAAGGTTTGCGGTGAAGAAGTAGAGGAAGTCAATTTTATCATCCACAGCTCATTTGGCAAAGAAGCAGAGCAGCGACTGATTAAAGTAGCTGAATCGGTTGGTGCCAAAGGATTGATTTCATATCAGGACACTCCGCTGGGTACTGCCCATGCGATTATGTGTGCAAAAGAATCTCTTTCTGGCAATCTGGTAGTTGCCTTTGCTGATACCTTATTCAAAGCCAATTT
>CAMCXM010000147.1 GCA_945883425.1 Spirosoma fluviale | reverse complement strand
GTTGATTATTCGTCAGATGAAGCTCGTTCTGAGGATTCACTTTGTGCAATAGGAAAAATGTCTGGTTCTCAATTTTAATTTTTCGGCACGAAAATAATCCGGATAATTCATGATTCAAACCAAAATAGAAATCCAGAAAGGTATTTTTTGAACTAAGATTTCCTGAATCGATTTGAAACTTATGTTTTGGCCAGACTTGTTCAAAATCAGTCAGCGGTATTTTTTTTAGGCCGGGGGTCGAAGCCAGATTATTCCCGCTTTGGTCGGAAATCCAGGCAATGCCATGCTCGTAAGGACGAAGCATCTCAGCCCAGATTTCGTGCATAGGCAAAGCTCTTTCCAGTGAACTGATTTCCATTTTGTTTCTTAGTTAATGCCGGGTACGGGCTTGGCCTGTAACTGGTGCTGTGGTTTGTGGTTGAGAGGTGCAAATGCCTTGATGGTATTTGGTCAATCAATTACTTGCAAAAATATAAAAAAAATAATAAAACAAAACTTTTCTAATAAATAATAGGATAAAAATAATTATTTAATTTGGTTGGCACTTTAAGCGGATTGCTGTTGAATGATTTGTGGCTGGTTGGAAAGATAAAAGAAAGCACCTGTTTATTTGTGTTAAACGACTATAAATCAAGACTATATTAGCTTAAAGCCATAGCGGGCCTCACATGGTTTTTACATTTCTTCGGATTAAATAGTGCAACCGATTCAGTTTGTTTTTCACTATCCGATTTTTAGAATTCATCCATAAAACTTACAATCTATATATAATTCAATAATTATCTTGATAAAATTATATTAATCTCTACTTTTGTACTTCTATAAAGACCATTGAATGATTTTATTATGAATTACAAATCTTTGCTATTACCAGTCCTTGCTTATCTGACTATTTTAACTTCTGATGCTCAGTCACTTTGGAAGGTAACATCTTTACTTGATCAGCAAAAATCCGGACCGGCATCCACTCCAACAAGGACCTATATTCCATTGGAAATTCGGATAGCCGAAATGAGAGCTATGCTTCAAAATGCTCCATTGGAAACAAGCCAATCGATGAATCAGCCGGAGACAGGCGTTGCCATTTCGCTTCCGGTATCCACTGGAAATTCCGAAGTGTTTGGAGTGTTTTCATATTCCATGATGGAGCCGCAATTGGCAACTCAATTTCCTGAAATCAAAACTTATATCGCCCGAGGGGTTCGTAACAAACAGCTCTTTGCCCGTTTGGATGTGACCGAAAAAGGATTTCATGCCATGATATATGGTGGTGAAAAAACCATTTACATCGATCCCTGGAATGCAGGGTCGGGGTCCTTATACCAGCTTTACTCAAAGGCCGATGTGGATCCGGTTTTGAAAGGTGCATTTCAGGAATTTGCGGGGGACGATCACCAGGGAAAATCGTCCGGTTCATCCACCACCGTTTTCGCCAGCGGCTCTCAACTGCGGAGATACCGTCTTGCTCTGGCGGCAACCGGAGAATACACTGCCTTCCATGGTGGTGCCGTTTCGCAGGCTTTATCAGCTATGGTTACGACCATGAACAGAGTAAATGGAATTTTTGAAAAGGAAGTCTCTGTCCGCATGGTTCTTGTTTCCAATAATTCTTCCATCATTTATTCAAACGCTGCAACCGATCCTTATACCAATGGAAATGCTTCGGCCATGATCTCTGAAAATCAGTTGAACATAACCAATGTGATCGGTTCTGCCAATTACGACATCGGCCATGTCTTCGGAACAAATTCAGGAGGACTTGCTGCACTGAACTCAGTATGCAATACATCTTCCAAAGCATCTGGAATCACCGGTGGTTCCAGTCCAGTTGGCGATGCTTTTGATGTTGACTATGTCGCACATGAAATCGGGCATCAGTTCGGAGCGCACCATACCTTCAATTCTGTAACCGGTTCATGCAGTGGAAACCGCACTTCTTCAGCTGCTTACGAGCCTGGTTCCGGAACAACCATTATGGCGTACGCAGGCATTTGCAGTGCCGACAATATTCAATCCAACTCCGACGCATATTTCCATTTTCACAGTTACAACCAGATTATTGCTTTTACGACAACCGGAACAGGAAACAGTTGTGCAGTAATCACCAGTACAGGAAATACACCACCAACAGCCATTGCACCAACAGGTGGATTTACCATTCCAAAATCAACACCTTTCAAATTATCTGCCATCGCTTCTGATATCAATGGCGATACCGTCCGTTATTGTTGGGAAGAATCAGATCTCGGACCATCCGGTGCACCCAATTCACCATCTGGAAATGCACCCATTTTTCGTTCGTTTTCACCTGTTACTTCGCCAACCCGCTTTTTTCCTTCCATGCGTGATGTTCTCAACAGCACCCAAACCATCGGCGAGATTCTGCCTTCTTACGGACGGAACCTCAGTTTCAAATTGACCACCCGCGACAACCGGTCAGGTGGAGGCGGAGTGAATCAGGCTTCTGTTTCGTTTTCAGTTTCTGATACCATCGGACCATTTAAGATCACAAGTCCCAACGTTGCAGGTGCACTTTGGGTAGCCGGAAACATACGGACGATTGACTGGGATGTGGCTAAAACGAATAAAGCGCCTGTCAACTGTACACATGTGAACATCTGGTTTTCAGTGGATGGTGGGCAGAACTTTAATGTGCCGCTTGTGATGAATACACCGAATGACGGGAGGCAGGACTTTATCGTTCCCAATACGCCTACGACTCAGGGTCGTGTGATGGTTGAAGCAGTAGGAAACATTTTCTTTTCGGTTAATAAAATCAATATTCAGCTTCAGGTGGCTTCTGGGGTTGTGGCTACTCCGGTGATAACTCCCGGAACTACAACGTTCAACACTGCGTTAAATGTTGTAATGTCTTGCGCCACACAAGGCGCTGTGATTTATTATTCAACTAATGGAAACACTCCTGTACCAAACACCACATTCACCAAGAAATACACCGGACCGTTTGCGATTTTTTCCAGTACAACTGTTCGTGCCATCGCTCACCGACAGAGTTTTTCGACAAGTTCTGTTTCCGTTGCCTATTACACTTTAAACAATCCAACAACTCAGGTTGCCACGCCGGTAATTGCTCCGGGTTCCGGGACTTTTGCTTCTGCTCAGACCGTTACCATTACATCTCCAACACCGGGTTCCGTCATTTATTACACTGCCAATGGAAATGTTCCGGTGATCGGGACAAATTACACAATGCAATACACCGGAAGCTTTATCGTTCCCGGCACCACTGCAGTAAGAGCGATGGCGGTGAAAGGGGGGATGTCTGCAAGTGGGATTGCGGTGGCATTTTATACAATTGTAACGCCATCACAAGTGCTCGCACCTGTCATCTCACCAGCGACCGGAACATATTCTGGCCCGGTTTCATTGGTTATTACGTCAACACCTGGTGCAAGTATTTTTTATACCACCAACGGGAATGAACCCGTCGTTGGAACAACCTTTACAAAATTATATTCCGGGCCAGTTACGTTGCTATCCTCTTCTACAATAAGGGCTTTTGCAACCAAACCCAATATGGTTCGGAGCGTGGTAACGGTTTCCTACATTACCATCAACAACAGCCCGATTCTTGCAACGCCTGTTATTTCACCCGGATCCGGAACCTTCTCAAGTCCACAGGTTGTGACCATTACCTGTGCCACCCCAGGTGTGAAGATCTATTACACCACCACAGGAAATACTCCGGTACTCGGGACGGGCTTTACCAAAGAATATGTTGCGCCATTTCAGATCAATGCTACTTCCAGTATCAAAGCAATTGCAATGAAAACGGGTTCAGCCAATTCCGCCGTGGCTTCTTCTTTCATCACCATAACCGGAGCGCCTGCCCGTCTTTCTACGGAAGATTCAGGAAATCAGTTGGAAAAACTGGAAGTGCAGCCAAATCCAACATCAGGTAAGGCCCTCATTAAGTGGACCGGTTCCGGAACGGATGGAACCCTTCTCAAAGTGTTCAATACGCTGGGAGCTGAAGTCCAGACTATTCTGGTGGCATCCGGTGCAACTGAATACAACCTGGATATCACCAATGTGAAACCTGGTATCTACTTTATCAAAACGGATCAGAATCCGAAAATGGTCAGGATCATCAAACAATAACCTTTTTTCAATGGACGGCACGATACTGTTTTCGTGCCGTCTTTTTTTTGCTGCTTTTTTGTGTTTGAAACTATCTGCACTTTTGCGGCCTTATGAAAATCGGCCTTTTTTTCGGCACATTTAACCCGATCCACATCGGCCATCTGATTATTGCACAGGCCGCTCTGAACCAGGCAGGACTGGATAAAATCTGGTTTATAGTGTCGCCAAGTAGTCCGGATAAAGACTACACGAAACTTCTTCACGAGTTTGATCGGTTTGATCTGGCGTTTGAAGCCACCAAAGACAATCCTGATTTTAAAGTGTTGGATGTCGAGTTTACCCTTGCAAAGCCCAGTTATACATATCTCACCGTCAGAAAGTTAAAGAGCGATTTTCCGGAGCACGAGTTTTTTATTATCCTCGGAGGTGATAATTACAAGGGTCTCCACAAGTGGAAAAACATTGAAGAATTGCGGCAGCGGGTTCGGTTTGTTGTGTATCCCAGGCCGGGTGAAGAAATACCTCAAACATCAGGAGAAGATGAATTGATACGTTGGATTCATGCTCCAATGCTGCAAATCTCGGCCACTGAAATCCGGGATCTGGTGAAAAAAGGAAAATCAACCCGATATCTGATTCCGGAAGATGCCTGGAAACTGATGGAGCGAAAGGGGTTTTATAAAAGTTGATCCCAAGGAAACGGCTGCTAATTCTGGGTTTCCGAACCCTTTTTTATTTCAGAATTGACATTCATGGTAGTGCGAATTTGCAGACGGAGCCGAATTTGAATGCACGATTGAACATCAGTTAAACCCAGATTCTGCATTGGGATGTTAATCGTCTGATCCAGACCAATCCATTTCTCTTTCGGACAAATGAACACGAGTGTGTAAAATTTGCGGGCGCAACCACATGAAATGTTTTTAAATACGCCCACTGCCAGAGCAGGATCTGCGACATAATACCCGGGTTATAAATAATTGTAAATCAGTTGATTTGGATTATTTGATTTTTCTATTGCGGATTCTGGATTTAACTTGCTTCTTCACTCACCAGTTCTCCTTTCATTGAAATCTTTGCATACTCTTTTCTCCTTTCTGATCCCGGTTTTCTTTCTGGCGGGATGCTCCAAAAAACAGACGGAAGCACAGCCAGTTCCAAATCCGCAACCCAATCCAATATTGGTGCGTGAGTTTATGCGGGGTGCTGATTTGTCGTTCATGCCGGAAATCAGATCAGCCGGAGCAACTTTTTCAGATTCTGCCGGTGTTACAAAGGACGGCTTACAGATTTTCAAAGAAAACGGATGCAATACTGTTCGTATTCGCATATGGAACAATCCTGTCAATGGACGGAGCGGATTAGCCGAAGTTCAGGCATTTGCTGCAGAAGTGAAAGCCAAAGGAATGAAGGTGCTGCTGGATTTTCACTATTCCGATACCTGGGCAGATCCGGCACACCAGAAAAAACCGGATGCATGGAAAACATTGCCGGATTCTACATTAACCGATTCTGTGTATCGGTTTACAAAACAGGTGGTATCTGTGATCAGGCCAGAATATGTTCAGATCGGAAATGAGATCAATGGCGGAATGCTCTGGGAAAACGGACGGATCAACAAGGCTGATGCCTTCACACGTTTTCTCAAAGCAGGTGTAAAAGCTGTCCGCGAAGAACTTCCCAATTCCAAAATCATCATGCACTTTGCCGGCCTTACCTCTTCGGATTATTTTTACAACCTCCTCAAAACGAAAACGGTGGACTACGACATCATCGGTTTATCCTTTTATCCGCAATGGCACGGAAAGAATCTTGACAGCCTTCGAAACACCGTCAACCGGCTTTCATCAACACACAATAAATCTGTCCTGCTGGCGGAGTATGCCTATCCGTTTTCTTTGTTATGGGCCGATTATACCAACAACACCCTTGGTTCAGCCGATCAGATCCTTTCTGCTTATCCCGCCACTCCGGATGGTCAATACCAATACGTAAAGCAGCTCAAAAAAATCATGTGGGAATGCCCAAAAGGAATTGGTCTTTGCTACTGGGCACCCGATTGGATTGCGTACCGTGGGCCAACTGCAAACAATGGATCGCATGCAGAAAACCAGGCTCTGTTCGATTTTTCACGCAAAGCTTTGCCCGCCATGAAAGTATTTCGGGCAGACACCTTGTAGTTCACCCAGCAAAACCAGATACGAAATTCTGAAATTGTATCCTGCAGAACTGAATGATCCCGAAAATTCAACCTCTTTTATATCCGCACTTGACGGAAATATCCACACGTTTGAAAACACTTTTTAATGTGAAATGAAGCATACCGGCTTGATTGTGATTCTCGTTTATCTGTTCATTCTCCGGGTTTCGGCTCAATCTGCCGGTTTGGGATCCTGGAATGTTTACAATCTGAAATACAATCATTCAGAAAAATGGAGCCTGTTTGGGGAGGCGCAGGTAAGGTCACTTCGGTTTTATCATCATTTTCATTACTACGAATACAAAGCGGGCTTTAATTACCATCCGGTAAAAGCTGTCAGGATTACTCTTGGTGCAGGACATTATCAGACATTTAAAGAAGGAGGCGATTTTGTACTTCCAAAGAGAAGTAATGAGTTTCGGCTCTGGCCACAGGTATCTCTTTTACAGGACATTGGAAAACTCACCATCGAGCAACGATACCGTGTCGAAATGCGGTGGATCAGCGGAAAATACCGCAATCGCTTTCGATATCGGGTTGGGTTTTCTGTGCCATTTGGAAAAAATAAGAAGGGATTCAAACCCTTTCTTGCCAGCCTTAGCAACGAGTTGTTTTTCACAGATCAGGAGCCGTATTTTGAACGCAACCGGATCCAGCTGGCCTTAAATTTCAAACCTTCCCGAAACACCACATTTCAGCTGGGCTATCTGCATCAGTTTGATTACAAAATCAACGACGAAACTGGCCGGGATTTCCTGGTTGCTGGCTTCTTTTTTGAGTTGTTCCGGAATTCCCAGACAAAGACGGAATCAGAAAAAGAACTGAATGATTATTGATTTATGGGATTCAATTGACGGAATCTTATGGAGTCCAGCCGTAGCACAATTTCTTCATAATTCTGTTTTGTAGATTCGATTTTGTCGTTGGTTTGCAATTCGCCCATGAACCTGTCCGGAAAATCATATCTGTATCTTCTTCCATTCCTCGGAATGCTGTTGGTTTTCGCCTTGCTCCGGTCATTGGGATTCGACGGTTTTTTCGGGCAGGACAGTTACGAATACCTCCGTCTGGCCCGCCAGATGCAGGCTTCATGGCTGGAAAATGCACCTCTTGCTGAAGCAATTTATCCTCCGGGCTACCCGTTTCTGGGTGCGGTTTTTGGCTTGATTGCCGGCTCTGTGGAATGGGGACTTTCATTAATTTCACTCCTGGCCGGTCTCTTCAGCCTCTGGTTTTTCCGCCGGATTCTCGATCTGCTTTATCAAGGACAGCACATCGAAAAAACGATTTTTACCCTCCTTGTTTTACTGGCCAGTCCAGCTTTTCTGAAAGCATCGCAGGTGGCGATGTCGGATATGTCTGCCGTTTGTCTGTTTTTGGGCACCGTCTTTCTTGCTTTGCAGTACGATCAAAAAGGAAAGCCCGGTTTGCTTTTTGCCGCGGCAATTCTGGCAGCCCTCGCCGTTTCTGTCCGCGTTGCAGCGCTGGTGGTTGTACCTTTTCCTGTTCTCTTTCTCACCTGGAAAGCGTTTGATAAGAAACAGTTTCTGGCATGGATAGGATCCGTTTTAACTGCTATTTTTTTGCTGTTTGCCATGTTGCAGTTGCAGTATTTTTCTTCCCTTCTCACCAATGGACATCCTTACACACCCGACCATTGGAATCCAGCTAATTTCTTTAGGAACGAGTTTCATTCCTATGAAGGAAATCTGGTGTACACACTGCCCAATATCGTATTTGTAACCGGCATTTTTTACCATAAAGCCTTTCAGTTCTGGGGCGGAATCTATTTGATATTCCTTCTTCGAAACCGAACTTCCATTTCACGAAATGCCCGACTTCTTTGGCTGCCGGTAGTGGCCTATTTGTTGTTCATGGCTGGATTGTCGGTGCAGAACGAACGCTACCTGCTGCTCGTTTTTCCTTTGGCATTGCTGCTTATTTTTCCTGGTTTTGTTTCCTTACTGGCTATTCTCATTCAACGCAAACTCTGGATTCCGGCTCTGGTGGTTCAGATTTCTTTTCAGGTATTTCTCAATTACCGCTCTCTTCGGGGACCCGTCCGTTTATCGGCTTTTGAGAAAAATATGGCGGTGGACCTACAGCTGTTCCGGAACCGCAAAGTCTATTCGTTTTCGGTGGATGTGGCATTAAAGCAGCGGATTCCGGGAATGGAATTTCTTAATCTTTGGGAGAAACGATATGGTGATTTTGATTCGGATGCCATGGTGCTGTTCAATGAAACGGAATTTGCCAAAGACTGGGCCGGGCAAAATCCGATGCTCAACTGGGAAAA
>CAMCXM010000146.1 GCA_945883425.1 Spirosoma fluviale | reverse complement strand
GCCTGCAACCCAGTAGCCGTACAGATTCCTGAGTTGATTACGATGGTTGGGACGGCGACGGTTACAGTAACAACGGCACTGGTTGAAGTACCGGCTCCTGAGTTCAGTCTGGCTGTGTATGCATATGATCCGTTTGATTTTCCGCTGATGGTGATGCCCAATGAAAAAGCATTCTGATTGGCCAGGGATCCGGATTGAACCACAGTGGTTCCCTCCAGAACAGACCAGGAAGTGGCATTGTGGTTGGCCGGAATCGTGAGCGTTAAAAGATAGCTGTTGTTTCGGTTGGTGGTACTGTCTGCTTTCAGACTGGCGGTTCCTATGCAACCGGAACTTGAAACACAGGTGGCGGCAATCAATCCATCGCGAATGGCTTTTCCAGGCAATGTTCCAAATCCAAGATTAAAGTCGATACCACCTGATGTCACGTGGCAATAGCTCATTACAGTACCGGCCCGCGGTCTCGTAGTTGATCCACAGGTTCCTTCACCCGCATAGCAGGAATCGATTCTTCCGGTGGTTCCGTTGGGAAGTGACCAACCGCACCAGTGCGTGTGACGGGATCCAAAGTTATGGCCCAATTCATGACTCACACAGTATACTGACCATGAGTATGTAGGAAGTGCCGAGTACTGATAATAGATACTGGAGAATGCATGGCGTACACTGGTATTACACAATACGCCCACATATCCGATTCCACCAAGTCCGGTGCTTCGGGCTGAAATCAAATGTGTTAAATCTCCATTGATACCAGCAGGAGGACGGTTCGTGGCAAAATCATACAGAATCGTATTGGTGCTGGTCAAAGCCTTATACGGATCCGTCGTTGTCCACTGATAAATTCCGCTCATCTTAATGGTAATACCTTCATTCTGATAGACCTGAGCTACGACATTAAACAAGCCTGTCACAAATGTAGAAGCGGTACTGAGGCTACTTCCTGCCCTCAGATACAGATCGTAATCAGATTCAAAATAGATACGAACCGTTTTACAGATTTGGGTAGCGGCTTTATCTGTCGTATTTGGTTTGGCACTGGGATTGTTTTCCGGTTCAAGTAATTCTGACCCACATGACCAGATGGGCTTCTCGATGTCTTTGTCGTTCGATACAACATAATCCCCTTTCCCTACCGTCATTTCTCCAATATTATAGTTACCTGATTCGGTTGAGAACATGGCCATCATGCCATCTTCCCGAAAACTAATGCCGCCAACTTTTACGTTTGAACCAGGTTTTACCTGATAATGGAGTCCTTCATACTCTTTGCCATAAAGCTTTCTCCCGTCAGACGTGGTAATGGCAAAGTCATCGGTCAGTACTCTGGATTTCACAAAGTCCATCTTTTGCTTCCCTCCTTCCGGTAATGGAATCTGAAGCGTAATGGCAGCTGGCTCTTTTTCCCAGACCCAGGACAATACCTGTTGGTTTACAGCAATGGAGATTGCTTTGTCTTTTCTCTTTTCAACTTTTGCGGAAAAGAGATTTAGTTCACCAGATCCCCTTTCAATGGGATCGGTAGATGAATAACGACTCTTAATTTGAACCGACTCTTTTTGGCAGAAAGCCGAAGAGGTCAGCAATAAGAACGCCGTGAATAGTGCAGCTTTTGTCATTTATTTGTTTGATTTAGTTGTTGTTACAAACTTATATTCCTGAATCAAACCAAAAGCAGAAGTCAAATTTTACCCCAGAATAATGCCATTAAAAATATAACACTATGGTTTTATAGAGATTTATTGGACTCGATCTTCTCGATTTACAATTTCATTCTACTTATTTCATAGAATAACCGTAGAATTTTGTAACATCTAAAGGCAATAGTATAAATGAGAAAATTGTATTATTCTATGATTGGCATTGACGAAAAGAGGCGCAGAGAGCTTTTTTACTGGATTTTACGAATCATCTTTGGCGGGAACCCGAATTTACAACATGAAATTCTACCTTTGCAACCGGATCAAAACTTTCATCCGGTACATCGTAAACCTTGGGTATTTTTCATAAAATCAGTCTGGGAATTGAAATCTGGAAAAACATGGGCAACCGCTACATGTGGTTCCGGGTTCGGCATGAGGTGGAAAAGAAATCCGGGTTACTGGCGAAACGGTTTCCCATCAATCCTACAAAAATCAAAGGCCCCGGATTATCGGAAGCCCGCCAGATTCTGGATCATTGGGTCTGGCATTCGGCAGAGGAGCTGGCCCTTTCCCAAGTCCCTGCCAATGAGTTAAAATCGAAGGCCCTTTCCATTCTGGATGGGAACCTATTGTTGTTCAATTCCATCCCGCATACCTTCCGAAACGACGAAGACTGGATCGTCCACCCGGAAACCGGTTATCGGTACAACAATCAATTGCACTGGACCCGCATCCCGGATATGAGTCCGGAAGCGGGAGACATTAAATATGTATGGGAGAAATCCCGGTTCAGTTATCTCCATACCATTTTGCGGTACGATCATCATTTTGGTGAAGACCACAGCGAATGGGTCTTTTCTGAATTGGACAGCTGGATCCGGATGAACCCGATTAACTGCGGACCCAACTACCGGTGTAGCCAGGAAATCAGTCTTCGGGTATTCAACTGGCTCGGGGCTTTGCAGTTTTATAAGCACAAGCCCGGCCTCACGGAAGAGCGTTGGTCCCGCTACTACCATAATATGTACTGGCAGATGCACCATGTCTGGGAGAACATCGAATTTTCCCGAATTGCGGTTCGCAACAACCACGCCATTACCGAAACCTTGGCCATGTACATTTTTGGAACCATGTTTCCGGATGCACCCGAAGCTTCAAAATGGAAAATAAAAGGCAAGGCCTGGTTTGAAGAAGAAATTGCATACCAGATTTATCCAGATGGTTCGTATCTGCAGTTCTCCATGAATTACCATAGAGTGGTGGTTCAGTTGCTGACGCTGGCCATCCGTTTTTCAGAGAAGCAAGGAGAAAACTTTCAACCGGTTGTCTACCAGAGAGCGGACAAAACACTTCGGTTTCTGCAGTTTTTTCAGGATCCGGTTTCGGGTGAACTTCCAAACTACGGAGCCAATGACGGAGCCCTGTTTTTTCAGTTTACGGATTTGCCATACCGCCATTATTCCAGTCAACTGAACGCATTGCATGCGGCATTGTATGGTCAGGATGTTTCCGGATCTGTTCACAACGAAGAAGCCCAATGGTTTGGATACCCAAAAAAAGCCTTGCTTCCTTCCATCGCCACCATCCCTGAAAAATTGCAGGTTTTCGGAAGCGGAGGATTCGCCGGAATAAAGGAAAAAGATACCCTCACATTTTTCAGAAGCGGCACACACAAGGACAGACCCAGCCAGGCCGACAATCACCATGTGGACCTCTGGTTTGAAGGAGAAAACATTCTTCGCGATGCCGGTTCCTATAAATACAATGCGGGTGAAGAAGACATCCGGTTTTTCTTTGGCACCCGGTCTCACAACACGGTGATGATTGATTCCCAGGATCAGATGGTGAAAGGTCCCCGCTTTGTTTGGATGAAATGGAGCCAGTCCATAGGATTATCCGCGAGGGAAGAAGAAAACGGCTGGACCATTTCGGGAGAAATCGAAGCCTTCCGACAGATACGGAAAGGACTCCATCATAAACGGACGGTGCACAAAGTAAGGGGAAAAGCCACTTGGACCATCACCGATGAGATCACCGGACTCAAGGGAGAAGATGTCCAGGTGATCTGGCATCCTTCACCCGAATTTGGGAAGAAGTTTAGAATGACGGTCAGCGATGTGGACGGTACCGTCCTTTCTCCGGAGGTTCAATCGGGGTGGTATTCCGGATTGTATGGGACAAAAGAAGAAGCCGCGTACTGGATATTCAGTTCCCAATCCACAAAAATAACGACACAGATTTCTATTAATTCGTACTAACCAAGGAATGCGCATTTTACTTATTCACCAGTATTATCTGGAACAAGAGGACGCTGGGGGATCCCGTTTCAATGAAATGACGAAAATCTGGGCAGCCGAAGGACACCAGGTGACGGTGATTGCCGGGATGATTCATGCCAACGCTTCGAAGAAGTATCCCCGGTATAAAGGCCTGTTTTTTCACAAAGAAAACTATGAGGCCAACATTGAAGTACTTCGCTGCCACGTTTCGGAAAGCTACAACATCAACTTTCTGGGACGGCTCTGGGGATATTTTTCGTTTGTTTTTTCCAGTCTGCTCGGAGCCTTTTTCAAAGTGAAGGGGCCCTTTGATCTGGTTCTGGTCACCTCTCCTCCCCTATTTGTTGGGATTACAGGTTTGGTGGTGAGCAAACTAAAAGGCATTCCTCTCGTATTCGAGGTTCGGGATTTGTGGCCCGAGTCTGCCATCGATACAGGTGTTCTGACCAATCGATTTCTGATAAAGGCGGCTTACTGGTTTGAGAAAACCATGTATAAAAATGCGTCCCTGATCAACGTTCTCACGCCGGCTTTTGAACGGACGCTGGTTGATAAAAAAGGTGTTCCACCCGGCAAAGTGATCATGATTCCGAATGCGGCGGATTTTAGTTTATCAGATCACCTTCTGAATAAAGTGGACAAGGCTGCTTTCAGAAAGGAATTGGGCTGGGAAGGGAAGTTTGTTATTATATATGTTGGCGCTCATGGTGTGGCCAATCATTTGGAGCAGATTCTGGAAACCGCTGCGCTTTTGAAAGGCGAACCGGTTCATTTCGCATTGATTGGAGATGGCATGAGAAAAAATCCCCTGAAGCAATTGGCGGCCTCGATGCAGCTCAACAACCTCGAATTCATCGATCCGGTGAACAAAGAGAAAGTCTACGAATACATCATTTCAGCCGATGCCGGTTGTTCGGTGCTGAAAAAGGTGGATACCTTCAAGACCATTTATTCAAACAAAACCTTCGACTACATGGGATGCCAGACGCCCATTTTTATGTTGATTGACGGAATCTCAAGAGAGTTGGTGGAAAAAGCACAGGCCGGCATCTATGTAGAACCGGAGAACGCCGCTGAGTTTGCCGAAAAAATCAGGTGGGCTTTGAACCACCGGGATGAGACAAAACAGATGGGAATGAACGGTTACGACTATGCGAAAGTAAACCTGCACCGCAGCGTGCTGGCCGCCCGATATCTGGAGAATTTGGTGCGGTTGGGGAAGTGAGAGGTTGTCTGGCAGTGGTTGTCTGATCAGGATTTTTAGGATTTAAGGATGAGCAGGATGAATGCAGGCCTGTTTGGGGTGGGTTGCTTAGGGAGTTCAAAGTGGCAAGTTCAAGGTTCAAAGGGAATGCATTCTGGCGCCCTTGGGTGCCGGCTATTGGTAGAAACAAAGAACGAAAGGGAGCCAGAGTGCCTTTAGGTACGGAATATGGATTGGGGTGGCTGCCCGTGGTTGTCTGAATCCATGCTAAAGCTTGGCGAGCAGGATTTACAGGATTTTAGGATGAGCGGGATGAATGCAAGGCCCGTTTTGGGATTTGTCGCGGGGTGAGTGGTGAAGGGAGTTTGAGTTCAAAGGGAATTCAGAACCTGGGGACAGCAAGTATTGCTTCGCTTTGAGCGAAGTATTACCTGATCGCAATGAGGGTGATGACCAGCTGAATTGAAAGGCGACCATTTCATCCAATTTCGCCTCACCAAAGCCCACAAAAAAAGCCCCGCCTGAAAAGGACGGAGCTTTTTGATTTTCAGCGGTTAAGATGGGATTACAAACTCACCGGAAGCGTTGGCATCAGGACCTCAATGTCGGCCAGAAGCATCTGCTGTTCCGGATATCCTGTAAGAAACGCACATGATGAGGATTGGCAATGCTCAATAATCCGCTCCTACTTTCCATCTGAAAACCAACCCGCGAATCGGAGAAATCCGAACACGAACGAACGAAGAGGCAACCCAGATGCCAACACAGGAACGCTGAGCCCAACACAGGGTGACAGTTGAGTTAAGAAGGAATCAGAAATCTGCTTTTTGGTTGATATTTGCTAAGTATCGGGCGAAGCTCGGCTTCGTTCGGACTATTGTATGGCCTCTGGCCATCATACGACCGTTCCCAATAGAATCTGCATCAACGCTTTTGTCCCTTCTTTCACCCTTGAACTTTCCCTTTTATACTATAGAAACAATGGAAGCGAAAATTTGGCAGTCTGGGATAGGATGGGTTGTTTTGGAAGGGATTGTGGCTTGCCTGTTTGGCATGTCAATACTCACCAAACGAAATCAAACCACGACGCAGTTCTATGTTGAATCTGCTCAACAAGAACAGCCGTTTAAAAAGTAGATAGGTTATGGATTTTATAAAAGACAAAGCAGGGAAAGTAGTTTTAGCATTTGATGCCGATAGTCTTTATTTCCATTCCCAGGAACCCGATGAAGATTCAGAGTTCGAAAATTCAATTACTATCCTTCAGATTAGAGATGAAAATAATGGTGTGCTGAAGTTGTTCACCATACTTGATCTCCAGGAGGAGTTGGATATTATTTCCGATAAAAACTTTATTGTATCCAAAATCAGGCAGCTCATCCCTCAGGTATCTCATTCAATATCAAAGCACGAAGAATTTGTTTCCAACTTAGCCAATAGAATAATTCTACTGAAATTAGAATTTAGTGGTCCCGCATCTGGCGGTATTTCTTGTCTTTTTCTGGAAGGTGGAGACAAAAGATATGACGTAAGCATTTCCAACCGCCCCTACTTGTCTGCATCTGAAATATTAGAGTATTACGGCCTTGGTGAAA
Organism: Spirosoma fluviale; assembly: GCA_945883425.1. Classification (GTDB taxonomy): domain Bacteria; phylum Bacteroidota; class Bacteroidia; order Cytophagales; family Flexibacteraceae; genus CAMDMI01. The sequence goes on along the minus strand of CAMCXM010000146.1, from coordinate 1,885 downwards.
ATGAATATTGGGATCAAATTCAGGCCAATGGTGAATTCATAGAATCAACAATCCCAGACATTGAAACCGGCAAAGAACTTTATAATGGAATAGCTTTGCTTCTCAAAAATGATGAAAATTGGAATTTAGAGGAACACAAAATCAATTGGGTAGAAATTTCAGAAACACTAATGAACAACCACAAGACCAGCCAATTGGGAACAGAATTAAAATCAATCATCACCCAAGAATAAAACAGTAAAAGTACTGGACAGAAAACCCTTCCAACCCCCACCGCCTCCTCCCCAAACAGCACCCCTCCACAAAACCAAAAATGCTACTTTTGCCAACGAACCAACGATGGGTTGCGCTTTGACAAACCGACAAAAGAAATTACCAAATGTTTGAACAAACCTTTAAAAACGTAGACGACATTCTGCACAAAGACGCCGGCTGTGGCAGTGAACTGGACTATGTAGAGCAGACTTCCTGGGTGTTGTTCCTCAAATACCTCGACGATCTGGAGAAGGACAAAGCCACGGCCGCCGAGTTAACCGGTAAGTCCTACACTCCTATTATTGCACCTGAATATCAGTGGAATGTGTGGGCGGCACCCAAAAGAGAGAAGCACGGGCTTTTTTCGGAAATGGAAATCGACCACCACAAAGCCCTGACGGGAGACGACCTGAAAGACTTTGTGGACCTCAAACTGTTTCCCTACCTCAAGAAATTTAAGGCCGATGCCGAAAGTGCTGACACCATTGAATATAAAATCGGAGAGATTTTCAGCGAACTGAAAAACCGGATTCAAAGCGGGTACAATCTACGGGAGGTAATCAACCGCATCGACGAACTGCGCTTCCGCACCCACGCTGAAAAGCACGAAATGAGCCACTTGTATGAGGACAAGATTAAGAACATGGGCAACGCCGGGCGGAATGGTGGAGAGTATTATACGCCCCGGCCTTTGATTAAAACCATTGTCAAAGTAGTGGCCCCCGAAATCGGACAAAAGATTTATGACGGTGCTGTTGGTTCGGCGGGCTTCCTCGTGGAGGCGTTTGAGTATTTGAAGGGCCCCACCCCAGCCCTCCCCGAAGGAGAGGGAGCAAAGAAAACAATTAGCACCAAAGATTGGGAAACGCTGCAAAAACACACATTTTATGGTAAAGAGAAGAAGTCGCTGGCGTACATCATCGGCACCATGAATATGATTTTGCACGGAGTGGAAGCCCCCAACATTGTGCATACCAACACCCTTGCCGAAAACATTGCTGACATACAGGAAAAAGACCGTTACGACATTGTGCTGGCCAACCCGCCCTTTGGTGGAAAGGAAAGAGCCGAAGTGCAGCAAAACTTCCCCATCAAAACAGGCGAAACCGCTTCGCTGTTTATGCAGCACTTTATCAAGATCATGAAAGCAGGCGGCAAGGCTGGTGTGGTGATTAAAAACACGTTTCTGAGCAATACCGATAATGCTTCGGTGAGTTTGCGAAAGCTGCTACTAGAAAGCTGCAACCTGCATACCGTACTGGATTTGCCGGGCGGAACCTTTACCGGTGCAGGTGTAAAAACCGTGGTATTGTTTTTTGAAAAAGGCTCCCCCACCCGAAAGGTTTGGTTCTATCAATTAAACCTGGGCCGGAATCTGGGAAAAGGAAACCCACTGAACGAAAAAGATCTGGCCGACTTTATCGAATTGCAACAGACCAAGGCCGAAAGCGAAAACTCGTGGAGTCTGGATGTAAAAAATATCGATCAGACCACCTTTGATCTCAGCGCCAAAAACCCAAACAAGAAAGAGGAATTGGCCTTACGGCAACCACAGGAAATACTGGAAGAAATGAAAGCCCTGGATGAGGAAAGTGCTTTTATAATGGACAAATTACAATTGATAATGGAC
>CAMCXM010000145.1 GCA_945883425.1 Spirosoma fluviale | reverse complement strand
TCGTTACAAACACAACGACATGGCCGATCTGGAAACACAACTGAAAGCAGCCCGGGAAGCAGGAGCGAAGCAGATACTTATATTTACCGACGGAGTCTTTTCAATGGACGGAACCATTGCCCAGCTGGACAAAATCTGTGATCTGGCCGATCAGTATCAGGCTTTGGTGGGAATCGATGAATGCCACTCCACCGGTTTTATGGGTGCCACCGGCCGTGGTGTTCACGAACTGAAGGGCGTAATGGACCGTGTCGACATCATCACCGGAACATTGGGTAAAGCATTGGGTGGTGCATCCGGTGGATTTACGGCTGCACGAAAAGAAGTGGTGGAGATTCTGCGCCAACGTTCCCGGCCGTATTTGTTCAGTAATGCACTGGCCCCGTCGATTGTCGGTGCGAGTATCGCCGTCATGGACATGCTCACCGAAACAACCGAACTTCGTGATAAGCTGGAAGAAAATACTATGTACTTCAGAGAGAAAATGGTGGCCGCCGGATTCGATATTCGTCCCGGTACACACCCGATTTGTCCTGTTATGTTATACGATGCCGTCCTTGCTCAGAAATTTGCGGAGAAACTATTGTCGGAAGGAATCTATGTGATCGGGTTTTATTATCCGGTTGTTCCGCATGGCAAAGCCCGGATCCGGGTTCAGATTTCGGCCGCACATGAACGCCATCATCTTGATACCTGCATTGCTGCTTTTATCAAAGTCGGCAAAGAGCTGGGGGTGATTTCCTAATATTATTCCGTTCGTTAAAAGGTAGCCGTATTTCACCAATGCGGCTGCTTTATTTGAATGTTGGATGCTTATTTCATCCAAAATATGTAGTACTTTTTGTTTTTCTCAAAAAAGGATTCTTTTGAGTTCTTACTGAAATAGTTGATTTCCTGCTTGTAAACAGCAGAACTGTCAATCAGAACCAGATCTACATCATGAAGGCGGGCAAAATCTGCAGCAATTCCGTCTGATCCGTATTTGCCGGACTTCCAGAATTTATAGTAGATATTCTCGTCAATTCTTCCGGACTGTTCCAGTTTAATCAGCTCTCTGGGGTTCAGTTTTTCAAATCCTCCCGGCAGAACCACAATATTATCCTGCTCATTCATTAATGTGTTACCCAGCAGGTTTTGGTAGTGGTACGGAATATTATCGTAAACTGGCAGGCAAAATGCCTTCAGTATTTTGTTTTTCGGTAACTGAAGTGTTGATTTTTCTTCAGCATGCAATGGTCTTTGGTGATCCACATAAAGTGAATAATAACACAGAGGCAAAAAGATTGTAAGTGCACTAATCTGGAAATAATTTGGTTTGAGATCGGTTCTGAATCTTACCAGAACCTCGCAAAAAAGAACCAGGGCAAAAATGAAGTTGAAGTTATGTCGGAATTGTCCAGCATCGGTAACATACATCCCTGCAATACCTGCAAATGCACTGATCACCAAAAAGATCGGTAGAAAAGGATAGGCTTTGAATGAGGCTATTGTTTGACGATAAGCATAAATGAAAAATCCCAGGTATACCAGAAACAACTTAAAAAACCAGCCATGACGAAAGTAGATAAGTGGATATGCCAGGAAGCCTGTTAATAATCCATTCGAGTTGAATCCCCGGTTGCAAAAGAAAAAGACCAATGCCGCAAACAGTAATCCGAAATAGTTTTCAAACAGTCCATTGAAGTTTGACAGTATCAGTAAGGACGGGGCGTAATGGAACTTAAAAACAATGAAAGCCTGAGATGCCACAAAAAGAAGAACCGATAGAACAGTGGCCACCTTTTTTCCTGTCACATCAATGAACCGGAAAGTGAAAATGATCAACGCACAAATAGGACCATGAACGATACTGACCGAGATATTCAACAGCAACAAGACCATGGAACCGGCCCATTTTTTATCCCAAACCAATTCCAACAATGGGAAGATGAAAATAAAGGTGAGTACATTTTTCAATCCGCCCCAGAATGAAAGAGGATGTGAAAAGGAGTAGTTCTGAAAAAAGGATACTTTCAGAAAATCAGAGTCAATGACGGAGTTGATGATTTCATCGGCCACTGTAAATCTGAGGGTGCTGAAAATAGTCAGCATGAAAAAATAGTCGATGCGGGTTGCTTTCCGGTAGCAGCTTGAAAAGAACCGCATCACGGCATAAAAACCACAAACCTGGCAAAACGGCCATAACACAAAATGATACAGGTGATACAGCGAAAAACCCGTGACCAGCTTGAGAAATGACAGAACATAAAATTCGAAATAGTGGTACAGTCCGAATTGATTGTCTGCGCCAAAATACTGGTTCACAATGTTATAATAAGGAAGTTCCACCTTTTTATCCATCAGCATTGTGGTTTGCTGGATGTAGCAGTAGTCGTCTGAGTGTGAGCAGAGCAGAATCCCAGTATCAAAATTGAACAGAGGGATAAACTTGACCAGAAAAAACAATATGTAAAGCGGGATCAGGTAGTATTCTGACAAGGACGCTTTGAATGTGGGTTTATTCCGGAAAAGGAAAAATGCGAAAAAAAGTAGTGTTACGTAAAATAATGGCGATTGAAACGAAGTAGTGGCCACACACCCCAGAAAGCCCAGTAAGTTGATAAATAACAGAGGTTTGACCGCATCATATTTTTCCAGTTTCAGAGAACTTGTGAAAAACGCGAACACGATCGAAAGGAAAAGTCCGGACAGAAAAACGAAGAAAATACTCTGAAGGATCATGAATTATGTACGTAAAAGGCGGGTGACCAGCCATGGAGCGAAAGGCTCTTCATCCTTTTTTCGTTGTTGATTACAGTAAGAACTGTGTACAATCAAGAACTTAACGGATCGTCTCCGAGGGTCAAACTTACGGTATTTATCCTTTACCAAATGAAAAGTCCTGCAGTGAGCAGTCAATTTCTACGATTGAGAATTATTCAAATATTTGCCAGACATCCCGTTCTCAGAACCACAGGGGGCCTGTTGCTTGTTACCCTTTAATGATCAAAAAGACCTTGTCTGAAAATCAGAATCCCAATTTCTGTTTTAGTCTGATTTTTTCAGCCGGGGATTTTAATTCCTGTCTACTTTTACGGCATGGAAGCCCTGATCTTTTTTGTGATTGTGCTTGTGAGCAATTCGGTACTCCCATTGTTTCTGCCCTGGTGGATTCTGGTGCCGGCCAATATTCTGGCCGCATTTCCATTCCGTCTGAGCAAAGGACTTGGGTTCTGGCTTGGCGGTTTTGGTTCCGGACTCGTTTGGCTGGGAGCCTCGCTCTGGATCAGTCATAGCAACGGACACATTCTTGCTCAAAGACTTACAAAACTGTTAATGGTTCCTCATCCGGTCCTCCTTTTCGGAGTGGAGTTTCTGATTCCCTTTCTGTTGGGTGGAATCGCTGCTCTCACCGGAATTCACTTCAAAAAATTTATTACAAGCAATGCAAACTAATCCTGGTTTTGATCCGGCAGAAATCGCCCGGTTCCAAAAAGAACTTGAGCTTTCCGGAAAAATGTTCAAATACGTGGAAGAAGATGAGGTTTCGGATGAAATGGCCGAATTTATGTTCATCGGGCTGCACGAAGGAAAGCCCGTGATTTACGACTGCCTGCTGGGAACTCTTCAGCTGGCTTACGAATCCAATCTGCTCGAAATGGCAGAGGTTAAAACAAAAGCCAAATTTCCGGATTACAAGGGATTTGATTTTGAAATTGATAACGAAGGAAATGCCGTATCAACCGGGGAAGAGTCTGAAGAAATCGAAGCGTACAAAGCCTATGCGATGTACGAAATCGAAGAAGCCGGTGAAGCCAATGTAGCAGAATCGGTCGAGGTTGACGACAACTTCGAATTCGGCCTGGGACTTGAAGCGTATTTGAATGTTCTGGAAATTACCGAAGCCACCATCAATAAATTCATCACCGATTTCAATGGCGGAACTCTTCAATTGGATCCGGTTCGCTATTCATTTGAATCGGATGATGAGGATGATGACTAAAACACAAAATCCCGCCACATCGGCAGGATTTTGTGAAGAATTTACTAATACTCAAAACAACTAAACAAACACGAAGCCTCCTAACGACCATCTGTCCGGGAGGTTTCGTTTTGTCTGAAAAAATGGAAAGTATTTTCTTTTCTGGACTTAACCTGCCGGACCTCAATGCGTTGTGCATCGGGAATATGGGAGAGGCATTGGGGATCGTGTTCACCGAAATCGGTCCGGACTACCTCAAAGCGACCATGCCGGTAAAAGCTTCCAACAAACAACCGTTCGGTTTACTTCATGGTGGAGCTTCTGTGGCGTTGGCCGAAACCATTGCTTCGGTTGCAGCGAATTCAGTTTTTCACCCCGACGAAAAAATGTACGCCGTTGGTCTCGAGATCAATGCCAACCACATCAAATCAGCGACTTCCGGAATCGTGGAAGCCACCTGCAAGCCATTGCAACTCGGCCGCAAAATATCCGTCTGGGAAATTCGCATCACCAACGAAGCCGGTAGTCTGGTTTGCATGAGCCGCATGACCGCCGCCATTCTCCAACGAAAATGATTTCGCCTGCCCGGTCGATGGATGCCACGAAAAAGAACCGGTATTTTGAGCAGCAGCTTGTCATGGTTCAGGACGGAGCCCTCTCGTTCGATGATCTGGCCATGGAGATTTTCCATTATCAGGCGGTGGCAAATCCTGTCTACAAACGGTTTTTAGAACTGACGGGTCAGGACGAAAAGAAAATCGATACTGTCTGCGATGTGCCCTTTCTGCCGGTACAGTTTTTTAAGTCGAAACGCATCCAGTCCGGTGAGTGGAAACCAGAGGCTCAATTCTCGAGCAGCGGCACAACCGGAATGGTGCGCAGTCGACATTTCATTCATTCCCTTTCACATTACGAGCAGATTGCCCGATACATTTTTGAAGCGCAGATCGGCAATCTGGATCTGTTTCAGATTCTGGGATTGCTGCCCGGTTATCTCGATAATCCCGAATCGTCCCTCATACATATGGTGAAGAGTTTTGAATCGCACTCGTCGCCCATTTCGTTTTTTCGTCTCGATTTCCCGGCTCTCGAGACTGCCATCCAACAAGCGTTATCAGAAGGAAAAACTCCTTTGATTTTCTCGGTTACCTATGCGCTTCTGAAAATGGCGGAAGAAAAACCCATGTCGCTGAAGGATTGTGTGGTGATTGAAACCGGAGGAATGAAAGGTCTGGGTCGCGAAATGTGCAAAGCTGAAATTCTTGAGATTTTACAGAACCGTCTGGAAGTGAAATCTCTTCATTCGGAATATGGCATGAGTGAAATGCAGTCCCAGGCTTATGGCACGAATGGCTTGTACCGGTCTGGCTATTCCATGCGGGTGCTGCGAAGGGAAGTCGAAGATCCATTGGGCGAATCGCTGAACAGTGGGAGAGGAGCCCTCAACATTGTGGATCTTGCCAATTTTGCCACCTGCAGTTTCATTGCCACAGAAGATCTGGGACGGGTGCACAACGATCTGGAATTTGAGGTTTTCGGTCGTCTGGATGAATCCGAGATCCGGGGTTGCAATCTTCTTTTCTCCTGAAACTTAATTCCATTTTTTTGAACCATTCTTTCCCTATAATCTTGCGGAAGGAAATCCGGTTTCTGATCGATTACAAGGCAGTTTGCCCGGAAAAACCAAACCGTTTCCGAACACCAATTCGATTCATCACATGAAAAAAGCATACGTTTTCCCCGGACAAGGGGCCCAGTTTCCCGGAATGGGAAAAGACCTGTACGATCAGTCAGCCGATGTGCAGGCCATGTTTGCCAGAGCGAACGAAATCGTGGGATTTGATCTCACCAAAACCATGTTCGAAGGCACCGAAGACGAACTCAAACAAACAAAAGTAACGCAACCCGCTATCTTCCTGCACTCGGTTGCCAAAGCCAAATCGTTGGAGAATTTTCATCCGGATATGGTCGCAGGACACAGCCTGGGCGAATTTTCTGCCCTCGTTGCGGCCGGTGCCATGAATTTTGACGACGGCATGTCGCTCGTCCTGAAACGGGCCCTTGCCATGCAACATGCCTGCGAACTGGAACCATCCACGATGGCGGCGGTATTGGGACTGGCCGATGAAATCGTCGAGCAAATCTGCAGCGAAATCACGGACGGTATCGTGGTGGCCGCCAACTACAATTGTCCGGGACAGCTCGTGATCTCCGGTTCCATCAAAGGCGTGGAGGCCGCCTGCGAAAAACTGAAAGCCGCCGGTGCCAAACGTGCGTTGATCCTTCCGGTTGGAGGCGCTTTCCACTCTCCGCTGATGGAACCCGCCCGTCTTGATCTGGAAAAGGCCATTCTCGAAACCACCATCTCGGCGCCGGTTTGTCCGATTTACCAGAATTTCACCGCTCTTCCATCTTCGGATGTGGCTGTGATTAAGGAAAATCTGGCCAAGCAACTGACGGGTCCTGTTCGCTGGACGCAATCTGTGCAAAACATGGTGTCCGATGGGGCAACCCATTTCACCGAACTCGGACCGGGCAAAGTATTGCAGGGTCTGGTGCAGAAAATTTACAAAGAAGCGGTGATCGAAGCGGCTTCTTAACACCATCCTCCTCCCTGAAATCCCATGCATGCCAATATTTTTTCCACACAGAACCGGAAGTTCGAATGGATCAATTTCCTCGAACCCGATGAGAAAGAACTGGAAAAGCTGGCGCAGGATCTGAAGATTCTCCCGATATACGTTCAGGACATTCTGCAGGCCGAGCACCTTCCGAAGGTGGAGCCGATCGGTGAGGAGGGTTGTTTCTTTTTGATTGCCCGGGTGCTGGATCCGGCTTTGGGCAACAAGGATTTCAATTCCATCAAGGAGGCCACAAATAAACTGGCTATTTTCTACCAGCCCAATCAGGTGATTTCCATTGAGCGTAGTGCGTATCCCTGGATGGAAGAAATGATTCAGAAAAGTGCGACTTTGCCTGTGGAGCTGACGTCGTTCCAACTGGTGAGTAAAATGCTGAAGCAATGTTTCCGTAGTTACGAACCGATCCTTTTTAAGATTGTGGCCGATCTGGATTTTTATGAAGGAAAACTGTTTGAAAACGAACGGTTTCCTCCGTTTGCCAAAAGTCTGTATGCCATTCGTCGCAAGGCTTCCATTTTAAAAAGGCTTTTCACCGTTTCCTCGCCTTTGTTGGAATTCCTGCAGTCGTATGAGTTTTCGGATCCCCTGGCACAAGATGCGATTGATATGTACAACCGGATCAATACCCTTGTGGAAGATGTGAACGAACGGGCCTCTGGTCTCATCAACCTCAATCTCTCCATTTCCAGCCAGCGAAGCAACGAGGTGATGCGGTTTCTCACCATTTATTCCGCCTTCTTTATGCCACTGACTTTTTTGGTGGGCGTCTATGGCATGAACTTTAAATTCATGCCCGAACTCGACTGGCAATGGGGCTATGCTGCCTGCTGGGGACTCATGCTCGGAATGGCGGGTTTTCACTTCTGGTGGTTCAGAAGGAAGAATTGGCTTTGAGGGAGTTAAGGGTTAAGGGTTAAGGGTTAAGGGTTAAGAGTTAAGAGTTAAGAGTTAAGAGTTAAGAGTTAAGTCAGGGGGGGCTTCACACCAATTTCAAGGCAGATAACTTAGGAAGGTTGAATTCCTCCCTCTCCTTTGGAGAGAGTTGGGGTGAGGTCATGTCCGCCATATGTAAATCATTCTTTATCAATAATTTAAAATTAGTTATATAGAAGGGTTAAAAGTTAAGGGTTAAGAGTGATTTCGTTAAAGATATCAAATGCTTTGTCTGGCTGAAATCATACTACACCTATCGAATGCAATAGTTCCCCCATTGGGGGTTAGGGGGCCTCGTTGGACATAGTTCTAAAACAACGTCCCTGCGTTAGCGATCTTTGTTTCGCATGTAGTTTTTAATCCGCGAAACTTAGTTTCGTCATCACCATGATGTAGTCAAAGACTACGCCAAGCATGGGTTTGAAGTTCAAAGAAAATGCAAACCTTGAATGTCTTTGAAGACCTTCAAGGTTTTACATTCACATGAGCAATTTGCTTTTATGGGCTGGTTGTTTTTACTGAATTACGATCTTCCTGTTTTCGATGGTGTTGTTTTGCGGGTTGATCAGTTGAACGTAATAGATGCCGTTTCCTGTCCAGGTGGAAAGATTTATGAAGGATGTCTGCTGATTGATTGGCGCTGAGAAAACCGTTGCCCCAAGTGCGTTCACGATTTTCAAGGTGTAGCCGCTCATAAGACTGACGTTTCCATAATCAATGGTGATATGCGTTCTGGCAGGATTTGGGAATACTTTCAACGTATTCTGATTGGCCGGCGGATTGAGACCTGTAAGTGTGGCATTAATGACAAGCGTGTCGGTTACCGTGGTTAGGAGTGTGTCGTAGACCGTAACGCTTGTGATGCAGGTATCCAGAATGTTAATGACGGCCACATTGGAAGTGTCGATGCAATCGCCTGATGTGGAGATTACCCGGATGGGCTGGGTGTGGTTTGGCAACTGAACATTGGCAATGTTGAGCGTTCCGGTATTTGTGCCCGAATAGTTTCCAACATTGCTCAAGGTTTGGAAGCCCTGCCCCAAATTACTTTGCCAAACATAGGCAGGATTGGGGTCTGAGGTTGTTGCCGTAAAAGTAGCGGTGCTACCGGTTGTTAAAGAATTGGTTTGTGGGGTAATGCCGGTGTTGTTGGCACAATTGGTTGACGTGTACAAATTGGTTAT
>CAMCXM010000144.1 GCA_945883425.1 Spirosoma fluviale | reverse complement strand
TCTGGTTTTGCACTGCCTCAAGTGGAAGGGAAATTGTACCGGTCTGATTTACTTCAATGGTATCTGGCTGAGGCACTGTACTGGAAATAGTCGGAGGATTTCCGGGTATCGGTGTTACCACAAAATACAAATACAGACTGTCCTTTTTTGGAAGGCTGCAACCATTATCGGTGGCCACAAACAACACTTTCCATGGGTCTTGCGGAGTAGCGACCGTACAGCCAGGGACGCAGAATGTGGCGGTGACAGAGTCACTTGTATTGCCAATTGTGAAATTCTTAATGGTGGCAAGCGAAACCGGGGAGTTGTTGGAAATCCGGATCAGCTCGTAGCTGATGGGTTCATTTCGTTGTTTGTCCACCAGTTTTACATTCCGGCAACTTCCCTGTGGTCCACCTGTAAAATACAGCGTATCATCGTCTGCCAGTAAACTACCGGCATCATTGCGGATTACGATTTCGGGCTTGGAGTTAAACTGGCAATCCACCACGGTAATCTGCATTTCCCGACGGATTTCGCCTATTTTTTTCCCATTCCGGTATTCTTCGCATTTTACAGAAAAGACGTAAAGACCGGTTTGTGTGGCCGTACAGGTTAGCAATCCGGTTTTGCGATTGACTTGCAGACTGGGTTGTCCATTAAGTGGGTTGGTGGCGTTGTATCCGGATTTCCAGGATACCGGGTTATAAGGTGCAGGGAAAGGAGGTGTTCCTCTTGGTCGTGCGGGTGTGGAGTTTCCTTTTAATGGATTGGTTAGTGAATACACCAGGGAATCGCCATTAAAATCGGTTGCACCAAAGGGTAGTTGAAACGGAATATTGATACAAGGATAATCGGACGAAATGAGGTCAAAGACCGGGGAGTTGTTGTTGAATGATTGCCCGTTTATGGTCATGGAAGGAAATTCCATGTAGAATGTCTGGCCTGTAGCTTCCGGTGCATTGATGTTGGTAATCACATTGTTGCGGCAGCATCTTTCCCAGATCAGGTAGTAACCTTTTGAATCATTGAATAATGCCGGGTCTACCTGAACCAGTCTTGAATACTGAAGAACCTGTGTTTTCAGATTTACTTTGGTGCCGCATCGTGGATTCGAAAAAGGAAGAAACCGGCTGCTGTCAACCAAAGGAAGGTCCAGTGAGTCTAGATACGCATTGTCTGAAATTCGAAACAAATGGCAGGTGGCATAGGAATCTTTCGCTCCTGAGTTACCATTGATGTAATCAAAATAAAGCGTCAGGTTAAAACGATAGGTATCATATGAAACCCTCGAATACGAAAATCCCCCGCCGACAATATGAGTTGCTTTTACTTCGAAAAAGCAACTGAAAAAAATAGAGAGTAGTAGTGTAATGCGTTTCATTCCCGGAAGAATATTCGTTTTACCCGATGACCAATCCCGGTGAGAATCTCGTACGGAATGGTGTCAGCGGCATTGGCAAGTTGCAAAAGTGAATCGGCATCATCAAAAATGATTGACTCATCGCCTTCTTTTATTGGAGTATCGGTTACATCGACCATGCACATGTCCATGCAAATGTTGCCCACAACCGGCACCCAGACATCCCCAAATTTGACACTGGCTTTTCCCTGAGAGAAATCCCGACGGAATCCATCTGAGTATCCAATGGCAATGGTGGCAATGCGGCTGTCGCGACTCAGGATCGCTTTTCGTCCGTATCCAACCGATTCGCCTTTCGATACATCCTTGATCTGCGAAACCGTCGTTTTTAAAGTGGAAACCGGACGAAGCTGGTTCTGGAACCAGGAATTGACTTCGATTCCGTACAAACCAATACCCAGACGGACCATATCGTACCGGGCTTCCGGAAAACGCAGAATTCCAGCCGAATTGAGAATGTGTTTTTTAAATGACTTTCCGGTTCCGGCTTTGAGTCCTTCACAAAACGCATCAAATTTCTTGATCTGCAAACGGCTGTATTCATTTAATGCGTCTTCATCGGCTCCGGCCAGGTGACTGAAAACGGTCGCAATCGTCAGTTCCGGATATTGATTCAACAGATAAACCACTTCTTCCAGTTCTTCCGGAAGAAACCCCAACCGATGCATGCCGGTGTCGACTTTAATATGAACAGCGGGCCAAAGGACGGAGTCGGTTTTATTGATTTCGGTAATGAAGGCTTTCAGAATCTGACGACTGTAAATTTCCGGTTCGAGCTTATTGGCCACCAGAACCGGGAGCGAATCTTCCGTTGGATTCATCACCATAATCGGAGTGGTGATGCCCGCTTCACGAAGTTTTACGCCTTCATCGGGATAGGCCACGGCCAGATAGGTGATGTTGTGGAATTCCAGAATACGGGCCACTTCCTCATCACCACTTCCGTAACCCAACGCTTTTACCATCGCCATCACGCCGGTTTCGGGCCCTAGTTGACTACGGTAAAAATTGAGGTTATGCACCATCGCATCCAGATTGATTTCCAGGCGGGTGCCGTGTATTTTCTTTTGCCAGGATTTTACCAGAGTCTCCAAACCGAATTTACGGGCACCTTTGATCAGGATCACCGAATTCTGGATGGAGGAAATCCCCGGGGCATCGAGCATTTCTTCCACATTCACAAAATTTCGTGGGTGGCATCTGGCCGGAAATTGCACGCTTTCAAACTGATGCCCCAGTGTGATGATCCGGTTTACCTGGAAATTATCAACCAGCCGTATGATTTTTTCTTTGGCCTGATCCAGCGATTCGGATGATTCTTCCATGTCGCTGAGAATCAAAGCCAGTTCCTGTGTGGATTTTTGTTGGAGCACCGCAAACTGCAAAGCGGCTTCCAGACCCGTGATGTCGTTTGTATAACTGTCGTCGATGAGGATGTTTCCGTTTACACCTTCTTTCAGACTCAACCGCATTTCGGGTTGGTTGATCAGATGCAGACGGTTCTGAAGAATACCGGGCGAAATTCCCAGGTGAATGGCCATCGCCAGTGCATTTCCAAGGTTTTCAAGCGAAGCCTTGTCGCGGAACGGAAGGAAAAACGAATGGGATTTCCCGTCGAATACCAGATGAAACATGCCGTCCTGCTGAGAATTTCCCCACGACCAGGATGCGATGTTGGTTACAGGAAGAATTTCGGAAAGGAGATCCTGATGCTGATTCCGGAGCGATTCATTCAGAATCAAGGTTTCACATTCCGTGAAAAGAAGAAGCTTTTCCCGGAATTTCGATTCTCTGGAATCAAATCCTTCGTCGTGGGCAGTACCCAGATTTGTGAGAATTCCCAATTTGGGCTGAATCATTTTTTGCAATTGATCCATCTCGCCTGTACGCGAAATCCCGGCTTCGAATACACCAAGATTGTGACTCGAAGTGAGGTTCCAGACCGACAAGGCCACGCCGAGCTGGGAGTTGAAGCTTTTCGGACTTTTACAGATGAACCGGTCGTGTCCGACGAGCTGTGTGAGCCATTCTTTCACGATCGTTTTCCCATTGCTGCCGGTTATTCCAATTACAGGCAACTGAAACTGCGACCGGTGCCAGGCCGCTGCTTTGCGGAGGGCGTCGAGCACGTTTTCCACCAGAAGCCAGTTTTGGTTTCCACGTTTTTTTAACCAATCGGCCCATTCCGGATCGGAAATGATCCATTGACTTACCCCTTTCTCCGCCACCTTTGGAATGAAGCGATGTCCATCGTTTCGTCCGGATTTCAGAGCAAAGAAAATTCCCCCGAATCCATTGGAAATCAAGCGGCTGTCATACAATAACTGCAGTGCCGGACGGCCAGGTTCGGTGGATTCTCCGTCGATAAACGGGATGTTATCCTGAATCTGCTGGAAGGAAATCATAGTCCGGTTAAAAGATTTTATGGGCAAGATGGTTTTCAAATTCTTTTCCTGACAGTATTTTTTTTCAATTTGCTGTCCAGTAATCAGACATTGAGCATCCGAAATACCATAAACGCAAAAGAGAAATCGCCGGTTTTAAAACTGAAAAGTTTTTCTCTGGCCTTTGGTGCGCAGGTTTTTAAAGCATTGGGAGATGAATCCCGTTTGCGTATCCTTCATCTTTTGTACCACATGAAATCACTCACCATTACCGATATGGAGCTGATTCTCGATTTCACCCAAACCAAAACGGCACGACTGATGGGCGTGATGCGGAATGCGGGTCTGGTGCAAAGTTCGCGGACGGACTACTGGGTTTTTTACCGGATCAAGGACGAGGCCACCGGTCTTCTGGCCGATTATCTCCAGCTAATGGAAAAAGATCCGCAATTGGTGGAAGACCTCAAACTGGGGCGAACCCTGGAATCGAACCGGGAGCTGATTGCCAATAAAATTGCGATGAAACAATACAAACCGGTTTTTCATTCCTGACATGAGCCGTAAGCCCGACATTATTCCCGTCCGGAATCTGCTGAGCTCAATATCGGAAGAACGGTTGCGCCAGTTGGGTTTATACAACCAGCCCGAGTTTCTGGAACTGGTGGCACCGGGAAAATCGCTTGTGGCCCGAATTCAAAACAGCAGGGGAGAGGATGCCTGGTTTCCGTTTACCGGACAGGACTGGCTTTTGAAATGGCGCATTTTTCAGGTTCCGTATTGCCAGCGGTTTCAGCCATTTACAGAAATAGGTTCGCCGGATGCCGAACACTGGAACACCTGGTTGTCGTTTCAGGAAAACCAAACCTTTCAATGCCACTGGCCGTTCGATGCATCTTCTAATTCTGCTGAGGTTCCGAATCCAAAGTTCCATCCGAAAACCAATCAGTTTTTTTCTTTGAAGTCATCAGCCGAAGAAATCCTGAAACGCTGGAAACCTGGACGAAAATCAGCTCTTCGCAAATCAGAACATCTGTCGGTGGTGTCATTGTCGGCAACCGAATTTAAAACCGCACTTCAGTCCATGATTGCGGCTGGTCAGTTTAAAGGATGGGTTCCGGATGAAAAGGAAACCAGGTCGATCCTGTCCATCTCTGACTCTGTTTTTTTTGAGAATAATCTTCACCGAATGGCGGTACAAGATGAAAGCGGTACCCTCAGTCTTGCCTTGTTACTGCTCTGGAACGGACGGTACCATTATCTTTTTTCCGTTACCTCTGCCCGGGGATTTGAATTGGATTCATTGACCAGATTCTTTCATGAATTCATCCTCCGGCACGCAGGCGAAGATGCCGTTTTTGATTTTGAAGGATCGGGCATTCCCGGTGTCCATTCGTTTTTCAAAAGCCTGGGTGCGGAGGAAGAATCGTATTTCGTGTACCGGAAATAATCCCGGTAGTTTTTACAAAGTCGCCATATCAATCACAAAACGGTACCGCACATCGCCTTTCACCATTCGGGCGTAAGATGTGGTAATGTCTTTGATGTTGATCAGTTCGATGTCGGAAACGATGTTGTGTTCGGCACAGAAATCCAGCATCTCCTGAGTTTCAGGAATGCCGCCGATTCCGGAACCCGCCACACTTTTTCGTCCGCCCAGCAATGAAAAGACCGGGATCACATGCGGTTCCGTTGGCGCACCCACACAAATGTGAACGCCGTTGGTTTTCAGCATTTTCAGATACATGGGGATGGAATGCGTAGCCGAAACGGTATCCAGAATAAAGTCGAAGGAACCTTTGGCGGCTGCCACCTGGTCCTTGTCGCTGGTCACCACAAAATGATGCGCTCCCAGTAATTTGGCGGCTTCTTCTTTATCGGGAGATGTACTCAGAACGGTTACTTCTGCTCCAAATGCCACACCGAATTTAACGGCCATGTGTCCAAGTCCACCCAGACCCAGGACAGCCAGTTTGTGCCCTTTGCCTACTTTCCAATGACGGAGCGGCGAGTAAGTCGTAATGCCGGCGCACAACAAAGGAGCCACCGCTGCCAGCGGCAATTTGTCGGACAGGTGCAGTGCAAAATCTTCTTGCACCACAATGTTGCTTGAATAGCCGCCATAAGTTGGCACACCGTCTTTTCCCATGGAATTGTAGGTGCCCACATTGCCATTGTCGCAATATTGTTCCAGACCTTCTTTGCAGTTGTCGCAGGTACGGCAGGAATCCACCATACAACCGACACCCGCCAGTTCGCCGGTTTTGAATTTCTTTACATGGTCGCCGGTTTTGATGATCCGGCCGACGATTTCATGGCCGGGTACCATCGGAAAAATGCCGGGGAACCATTCGTTTTTGATTTGATGAAGATCGGAGTGGCAAACACCGCAATACTGGATTTCAATTTCCACGTCGTGTGGACCTACATCCCGGCGTTCGAAGGACCAGGGTGCTAAATCAGTTTCGGCAGTTTGGGCCGCATATCCTTTGGATGGAGTCATTTTTTTAAATAGAAGTACGTGAGAATTTCGTGAATTGTGGAACCTCGTGCTTTGGTATTTGTTTCAGAAAAACGGGTTTCCATGGAATGATGCAAGATTGGTTGCGGATTTTACAACCGTTTGAAAAGTGGAAGGCCCGTGATCCGGGACAACTCTTCGGCACCGAGGTCGCCCTCTTTTGAGAAAGACCAGACAAACAGTGCCGTCAGTGGATGGTCGTTCCGGATGTCTTCTACGGCTTCCAGCGTGAGTTCTTTCGCGATTCCTTTCCGGCGGTATTCGGGCAAAACGATGGCCGAACACAGGTACAAAGCATCATAGGAGCCACCCACCGGTGTTTGGTCGAAGAGTTCGTTTTCCGAAATGGATTTTGAGAGAAACGCATCCATCAGCGATCGTGTCGTGGGAATGAGCAGAACCCAGGCCACCGGACCATCGCCTTCGTCCCGTTCGCAGATGGTGGAAGGATGAAGTTGAACCAAACGTTCCATGACTTCGTCGTTCACATCGAGTTGATCCGGGTCGTTTTTGCTGGCGAACACATCGTTGACCAGCTCGATCATGCGTTCAAAATTGGAAAGTCCCATGGCGTTTTGGATCCGGAAATACCGGGACTCAAAACTAAAGAAACGTTCCTGAAGGCGGGCGAAATCCTTTCACATTCTCCGGGCTACTTTCTTTCAATGGTTTCGGACATATTTGTGCGGACATTCAAGAAGTTGCGGGCTGTCCAAAAAGGCAGGAACCGCAGGACCTGTCCCGATTTTATATCAGAAGTGAAAAGAGATGTAACGCAGAGAATCGCAGAGTTTCGATTGGTTTTTAATTGATTTTCAACCCTCTGTGGCTCTCCATGTATTATCTCTTTTTCTTTGCGGTAATAAATTGGCAGTTCCCCCGAAGCCACATTTTGAATCTAAAACCTATGACCGCACCAACTCAGAACCGGCTTTTGTTTATCGATTCCATTCGCGGGATTGCCGCTGTTCTGGTTTTGTTTCAGCACAGCTACGAATACTTTTTCCGGGAACAGGTGCAGGAGATCGGGCATTCGATCTTTCATTTCGGACAGGCAGGCGTAGTGGCCTTCTTTCTGGTGAGCGGCTTTATCATTCCCTTTTCACTCGAACGGTCTTCAACTCTGACGTCATTTTTCATTCACCGCATTTTCCGGATTTATCCTTTGTATCTGGTCGTTCTTCTGATCAATCTGCTGCTGGTTTATTCAGGAATCGACCAAATGGAAGGCGAGGTGAATCCATTCCGCATTCTCTTCACCCATTTGTTTTTTGTGCAGGAATATCTGGCGGGCAATTGGTCCCTCAATCTGGTGGTGGGTTCCTGGACCTTGTTCATTGAAGCCATCTGGTATCTGGCCGCCGCCGTTCTTTTTCGCTTCCGGCTTTCCCACCAAACGATCCTGAACCTGGCCATTCTGGGATTCCTGATTCTCGCCATCGCCTCGGTGGTGCTTCATATCCGGTTGCCACTCGGACGAATGGGTATGCTGTTGCACTGTGTCATGGGGCTGCATTTTTACAGACGGAGTCAGAATGCGATTTCCTCCAAAACCTTTATCGCCTATGCACTGGCGCTGGGTGTCGTGCAACTTGCCGGTTTGTGGGTGGCCTACGGATATTTTTCATCCGACCATTTCACGGTCGGGTGCATCATGACTTCCTGGGCCGGAGCCTACGCACTGTTTCTGCTGTTTTATTATTGGAAGCCCAAGGGAAAAACCAAATGGGATTCCGTCCTTTCGTATCTCGGTTCGATCAGCTATTCGCTGTACCTGAGTCACTTTACCTGCATCATTCTCATGGACTTTGTCCTTGGGAAAACGGTGTCCGGATTTGTGGCTACACTTTTTCTGACGGCACTGGTTTCGCATTTCAGTTACCGGCTGATTGAAAAACCGGGCATCGCTTTTGGGAAACGAATCACCTTAAAAACCGTGGATTCATGAGTCGCTATACCTCGTTTGACCAATTTCTGGAAACCTGTCCGGATGAAATCGCCCGGCAGTACAATCAGGTGATGGCCCTCGTGCGTCGTCATGTTCCCAAAGCCAGAGAGGAGATCAAATACACCATACCCTTCTTTACCTACAATGGCTTATTCCTCTATTTTGCCCATCATGCGAAGAAGCAATATGTGGTGGGATTTTGCCAGGGATCGAGGATGCAGGATGAAATGAACCTCTTAAAAGCCGATGCCAAACAACAGTTTATCCGCCATTGGGTGCTGGATGAACAAGTGCCGCTGGACGAAGATCTGTTTGGTGCTTACCTCATGGAAGCCGAAGAAATTCAGAAACAGATCCGACCGTTTTCGAAGAAAGAGAAGGGAGGGGTAAGAATTAAGAGTTAAGAATTAAGTCAGGGGGTGCTTCACACCAATTTCAAGGCAGATAACTTAGGAAGGTTGAATTCCTCCCTCTCCTTTGGAGAGAGTTGGGGTGAGGTCATGTCCGCCA
>CAMCXM010000143.1 GCA_945883425.1 Spirosoma fluviale | reverse complement strand
TTTATTTCTGAAATTCTTCGTACGGGTATTGAAGTCTATAATAGAAATACAAAAACAACTAGTTAACGAATAATGGAAGCCATCATTCAATTTTTAGGAGACAATCTCCAGCTCATTTATACCCTCATTCTGTCCATTATCGTGGGCGTTGAGGTAATCGGAAAGGTGCCCTCGGCTTTGCACACCCCGCTTATGTCAGGTGCCAATGCCATTCACGGTGTCGTTATCATCGGTGCCATCATTGTAATGGGCCAGGCGAGTCCGGATAATTACGGCGCCCTCATCATCGGTTTTCTGGCCGTGATTCTCGGTACACTGAATGTGGTCGGTGGATTTGTGGTGACCGACCGGATGCTCGAAATGTTTAAGAAAAAGAAATAAGAGAAGACAGACGCCATGCAACAACATCTATTACAAATCATCTATCTTCTTGCCTCGGTATCGTTCATCATCGGTCTCAAGATGTTGTCCGGTCCGAAAACTGCCCGCCAGGGAAACTTTCTGGCCGCCATCGGAATGGGAATTGCCATAGTGGCCACTATCTTTCTTTATGTGAATGAAAAGGGAGTTCCTCTCAGCAACCAACTCTGGATTTTTGGCGGAATCGCCATTGGAACCGTCCTCGGAACCCTGTCGGCCAAGCGTGTAAAAATGACCGCCATGCCACAGATGGTGAGTCTTTTCAACGGAATGGGAGGCGCCTGTGCGGCCGCTATTTCATTGGTTGAGTTTGGTCACCTGCACGAAGGATCGGCCCCCGGCCATATTTTCGTGATTGTGGCAGGACTCGTCATTGGTTCGGTTTCGTTCTCCGGAAGTATCATCGCTTATGCGAAACTTCAGGAGATCATGAAATCCACCAAAAAGCTGCCGGGTCACAACATTCTCACAGCGGGTCTCCTTCTGGGAATCGCGGGATTGACAACATATCTATGCGTGGACCACATCGATGCTTCCATTTTTTACATCTTATTTGTGCTTTCCATGGCCTACGGAATTCTGTTTGTGATTCCGATTGGTGGTGCTGATATGCCGGTTGTGATTTCACTTTTGAATTCGTTTACCGGTGTGGCGGCTGCCTTTGGTGGTTTTCTGTACGACAACCAGGTGATGCAAACCGGTGGAATCCTGGTGGGATCGGCAGGAACATTCCTCACCGTTTTGATGTGTAATGCCATGAACCGATCGCTCACCAATGTGCTCTTTGGAGCGTTTGGTGGTTCGACTGCTTCCTCTGGCGGTGGGGGAGCCAAAACAGAAATGAACATCCGCCCGACCAATGCATCGGATGTTGCTATGATCATGCACTACGCACAAAAGGTCATCATCGTTCCGGGTTATGGTCTTGCGGTTGCCCAGGCTCAACACGTGATCCACGAAATGGAAATGTTGCTCGAGAAAAACGGTGTTACCGTAAAATACGCTATCCACCCGGTGGCAGGACGGATGCCCGGACACATGAACGTGCTTCTTGCAGAATCGAATGTGGCCTATGACAAGCTCGTGGAAATGGAAGAAATCAATGAAGAGTTTGCAACGGCTGATGTGGTGTATGTTGTCGGTGCCAATGATGTTGTCAATCCTGCTGCCCGTCACGATCCTTCGAGCCCGATTTACGGCATGCCGATTCTGGATGTAGACAAAGCCAAAACCGTCGTGGTAAGCAAGCGAAGTATGGCCGCCGGTTATGCAGGTATTGAAAACGAACTCTTCGGTTATCCGAATTGCCTCATGCTTTTTGGTGATGCGAAAAAGACCTTATCAGAAGTGGTGGCGGAACTGAAAGCCATGTAGTACGGATACGATATCATCAAAATGATGCCGGGGTGAATGTGCACTTAGCTTGTTCTCCCCGGCATTTTTGTTTCCAGTTGGTAACGATTTACTTATGGATTAAATCCAACCGGATCGGTTACGACTCAATTTATCCTTTACTTTCGCCTGCTGTACTTAAAAGATAGAATTCTGATATGGATTTGTTCTTTTGCAACTCACTTTTTGGATCACCTGAATCTTTGAATCGTTCACTTCTACTCTTCCGACTTTTGCTTCTCCTTTGCCTGTTTTTGTCTTTCGAACTGAAAGCACAGAAGACAGGAATCAACGGTACCGTCCTTGATCAGTCGGGCAAGCCTGTTTCTTTTGCCACCATCGGTGTGGAGAAAACATCGCTTGGAACCATGGCCAATGAGGAAGGAAAGTATAAACTGGATCTCCTTCCAGGAAACTATACTGTTTATTTTCAGTGTCTTGGATTCCAAACAATGAAGAAAGAACTGGAAATCAGCAACGGTGCTCAGGAAGTCAACATCACTCTTTCCGAACAGGTGATCACCACAAAAGCGGTCACCATCGCATCCAGAGTGGAAGATCCCGCTTATTCGATCATGCGGAAAGCCATCGCCCGGGCCAAAGTGAACAAGCTGATGGTGGATGCCTATACGGCAGAAGTGTACATTCGCGGAAGCGGTCGGATTGTTGATTTGCCTTTTTTAGTTCGTCCATTGGCCAAGAAAAATGGCATCGACGAGAAAACGGTTTTCTTCAAAGAAACACTGGAGAAAATCGAGTTCAAACAACCCAATCAATACAAAGAACGAGTGATTGCCTCCCGGTCAACCGCGGGGATGCTTCATGTAAACCAGGATTTTCTAAAAGAAGATTTGTATGACCCGAAAATGGGGGAGGCCCCGTCGCCACTTTCGCCTTCTGCCTTCCGGTATTATACCTTCCAGTATTTAGGAGCGTTTACCGACAGAGGTCATGAGATTTTTAAAATCAAGGTTACACCGCGACGAAAAGGACAAAACATCTGGGACGGAGAAATCTACATCATCGATCAAACCTGGTGCATCCATTCGGCCCGTCTGGCTAAAAGCAGCAACGGGTTTAATATGGTTCTTACCCACACATACGCTCCGGTTGATGGTATCTGGATGCCGGTTCAGGTGAAGCATGAAGCAAAAGGCACGGTGTTTCAGATCACCGTTGATGCAGTGTACAACGCTTCCATCCGGAAATATAAGATCACCAAAAACGAGAAGCTGTTTGCTGATTTTCAGAAACTGGAGCAACAGATTGATGAAAAAACAACCGAGGTAATCACCAAACAGCCAGACGAAGCCGATCTGAAAAAGCTGGATAAGATGGACAAGAAGATGATGCGGAAGTTGGCAAAGGAATACATCAAAGAGAAATACTTCCGCCGGAAAAAAGACAAAGCACCCAAAGAAGTGATATCCCCGCCTTCAGTAAATTCCACTATGGAATACACTGTGGATACCAATGCCGAACGAAAAGATACCGCATTCTGGAGTGAAAACAGACTGGTTCCTCTCACTGAAATGGAAGAGAAAAGCTACATCAAACTTGATAGTATTCAGGTAGTGGAAGATAAAAAAGATTCGCTGGATAAAGCAAAAAACGGCAAAGGCGTCGGTCTTTCTTTTCTGGGAATTCTGATGGGTAAGAACTATTATTTCGGAAAAAAGGACAGCATCGGAAAGCGCCGTCCGCAGGTGCTCCGGTTCTTTTCTCCACTCGGTGGACTGGTTTACAATGCGGTGGAAGGATATGCGTTGGATGTGGAAGTCTGGTTTAAACAGACGCTCCGTCAGAACAAGAGTCGGTTTCGTGACGACCGAAACTACATCCAGTTTGGTCCGAAAGTCCGTTATTCATTTGCCAGAAATAAGGTCATTGGTTCGGGGCTGTTCCAATACGGACAGCCCAGGTGGGTGCTTGAAGTAGCTGGTGGAACCGATATCCGGCAGGTGAACAACGAGAATCCAATGTCTTTTTCTCTCAACTCAACGTACGCTTTATTCGATACCCGCCATATGATCCGGATCTATGAATCCGATTATGTGAGAGCCCGGTTTCTGAGAAAACTCAACGGCCGGATTGAAGCGGAAGGTGGCGTGGAATGGGAAAACCGGATACCTCTGACCAACTCCTTCCTCAAAAACTGGCGGGGTAAGGACCTGCATTTTGAATCGAATGAAGTCACCATGCCGTATGCTGCTTCGGCGGTTTCAGGAAGGTCGGTGGTGGCGAAGGCCTTTGCGAATGTGGACTGGTATCCTTTTCTGGAATCGTCTTTGTATAATGAAAATCAGAATTTTAAAAGCTCCAGTTCGCCCCGGATTCGTTTTCAGGCACAGCATGCGATACCGTCTGTTTTCAGTTCGACCATGGATTTTACGCAGGCATCCTTATCCTACCGGCATTCTATTCAGGTAACAACCAGTCTGCAGGTGGAACTCTTTTTCAAAGGTGCTTCCATGTTGAGATCAAAGAAATTCGGACAGATGGATGCCCTTCATTTATTTGGAAACCGCACCTTCCTGCTCAATGAACATAAGGTGGAGCAGTTTCGTAATTTACCCTACTACTATTATTCGTCTTCAAAATCTACACTGGAAGGTCATCTCCATGTGTACAGAGATGATTTGATTCTGGGATGGCTGTTTCCTCAGAGCAAAAAATGGAGGGAAATGGTATTTGTGAATGCCATGGCCAATCCAAACCAGCCCGCATTTGTAGAATACGGGTATGGAATCGATAAACTCTTCCGGATTTTGCATCTGGAAGTGGTCCGCTCTCAATGGGATGGAGGCAAAGGCGAATGGCGGTTCATGATCGGCGGAAGTTTCAACTTCGATATTTCACCCCGGACGTACGACAAATCGGTGAGTCAGGCAGTAAGTCTCTAATATCACAATAGTTTTAAACTTCTGACTGTGGTTCTTCCCAAAATGGAGTTATTGAAGGAATGGTTCGATCGAAATAGTGTATTCCATTGAAAGGAATTGGTTTCTGTCAACTTCATTCTTAAACAGATACAACGCATATCCACCCCAGCCACCGCCGCAATATTTTTTGGCCGTTTCTTCAAAGGACGGCAAAGTTTTCATGCCTTCTCCATATTGAACTTCGCAGGAAAGTTGAACAGCCTGGCACAGTTTTCTGAAATCCTCGTTTCCTGGCAAAACCGCTTCTCTGGCCAGTTTTCCTGCCTGAATAATGGAATCGTAATCTCTTTCTAAATCTGTCTTTTCGTAGGTTACGTGACTTTCTCCTGTCCAGAGTAAAGCCATTTTTCCTTTCAGAAATTCTCCGGATGTTTTGAATTCCAGTCGGGGTTCTGCCCCGGATTTCCAGACACACAAACCACTTTCGCGAATCACTGCCGGGTCCTGCCATCCGACGCCAAGCTTGAGTTCTTCCTTCACGCCGTCTTTTCCATTTAGGATCGCAAATGCGGCAGAGCCACCCAATCCGCCACCTTTTTCATATGGCCAATCGCTCAGACTGACCATGGGAGAAATGGCGCAATTCACAATCCATGCATTTTCTCTGGCGTATTTTGGAACGTCCAGCCAGCCGCCTGCAAAGTCCACACGCAGTGGCAATTCTGACGGTGCTTTGATCTGGCTCAGTATCTCGGTAGTAGAGGTTTTATCGTAGTCCAGTTCTTTTGGAAGAACGACATATTCGGCTCCGATTTCTGCACACAATGCCCTTTTTTCAGATTCATAGCGATCGTCTTCCGTCACCGCCAACACATCGGGTTTCAGCAAAAGAAAATGAGATTTGAAATCAAGCCCCCGGATCGGATCGTCGCCCACCACCACTTCATCCACCATCGAAAGAGATTCGAGCAAACTCTTTTTGTGTGAAACCGGAAGGGATGATTTCCGGTTCTTGTGCATTTTCAGGCTTTGATCGCCAGCAAAACAAACAATGAGGTAATCGCCTAATGCTTTGGCTTGTTTGAAAAACTCGACATGCCCTCCGTGAATAATGTCGTAACAACCGGATACAAATACTTTTTTCATGGTAAGGGCTGGTTATTTCCGGAAGATTCGGGTGTGTTTGATGCCTTTGTTGTTGGTCTCAATTCCCAGGAAAATGCCTTCTGGTAAAGAAGAAGCGTTGATTTCTTTTTCTCCGGATGACTGGATCAGTATCCTTCCTGTGATATCGCAAATCACGAGTTCGGCTGATTCGTTTGAAGTATTAAAAAACCGGCCACTCGCCGGATTGTAGCGCCAGGAAAAATTCGAAAATCCCGGTCGATCCGGTTGTGTTGATACCGTAAAAACCGGCTGCAAATCTGGGTTTTCTCTCCGCATCAGGTAAGCCTGTGTATTGGAAACGCCGCAAAAATGAAAGACACTGTCGCCGTCAATCGCGAGATCGTACATGGGGCTGGGGCCATCCAGTGACCAGAATTTTTCGCCAAGACTGTTTCCATCAGGACCGAGTCTCATCAGGTAAGGCCCGACCGGACCGGTTCCACCCGAACCTGCATTTGAATAGCCACCCACCCAAAAACCCGGACCCTTCGCTTTGTAAATCAGAAAGGCAGCATCATGCCCGGGTGTGCCCGTCCACTGTTGCCATTCTATCTGCCCATCGGCCGATAAAATGGTGATTTCATTGTCAAAAAACGTTCCGGCAGAAGTGGAAGATTCGCCCACGACCCAGATTCTTCCGGAAGAATCTTCGGCCAGTGTCTGTGAACCGTCATTCCATTGGTTATCAATGATTTTATCCCAGATCACTGATCCCGAAGAATCGAGCTTCATCACAATCGGATTATTTCCATTGGTGAAAATGTCGCCACAGAAAATGAAGGAACCATCACGGGCCTCGATCACCTTTGACACCCTTTCTGTGTAGGCATAACTTTCTTCAAAAATCCATTCGGTTTCTGCGTTTGTCGGATTCACTTTGGCGATAAAAAAGTTGTTTCCTTGTGGCCCGGGTCCAGCACGAAATCCGCTGACGATCAATTTGCCGGAACTTGTGCGCATAACGTCTTCAAGAATTGCCTCATCCAGATCCGGAATCTTTTCAAACCGGATGATGCTCTGTGTATCGGCAATGGCGAGCCAGTTTTCAGTCGTATCGGACTGGTTTTTCTGGCCAATCACCATGGCGATCTGTCCGTTTACCAGCTCCGTCATTCCGCACCAGGTTTGTGCGCCCGTTACTGGAATGGAAATTCGGCGATGCAGGGTGCCGTCCTTTTTTAAATGGTACAACCAGGCTACAGGAATGTTTTCTCCAACCGGAACTTTGGTTCCTCCCAGCCAGATGGATTGGTCCTGCCTTATGATGAGATTGTTGGCCGTTTGCTGAATGGCGGAATCGAGGAAAATCCGGGTGAACTCTTGCGCTCTTAGTTCAGAGGATAAGAGAAAACTCAGACACAGGAAAAATAATGTAAGCCGAATCATTGTTTAATTCCGGCCCAAGATACGAATCAACCGGCTTTTACCAGATAGTAGTTCTTTTTTCCTTTCTGAATCAACAGATATTTGCCGCGGAGCAAAGGCACCATAGGTTGGTCGCCACTCATGATTTTTACTTTGTTGGCCGAAATGGCGCCGGACTGGAACATTTTCTTGGCTTCCGATTTGGAAGGTAAAATCCCGTTCTGTGTATCCGTCGTTAATAAAGTAGCCCAATCGTTGGCGAGATTCCCGGCACTGGTTTCAAACGTTGGAACTCCCGCGAAGACCTGACTGAACTGTTCATCGGAAATCGTTTCCAGTTCATCCAGTGTTCCTTTGCCAAACAGGACTTCAGTTGTCAGTCGTGCTGTCAGCACACCTTCCTCTCCATGTACCAGGCGGGTAATTTCTTCTGCCAGTGTTTTTTGCAGTCTTCTTAAGGACGGGTCCTTTTGATGCTCGGCTTCTTCAGCTTCGATGGTTTCCTTTGAAAGGAAAGTCATTCTGCGCAAGAGAACCGGGGCTT
Source organism: Spirosoma fluviale (assembly GCA_945883425.1). Lineage (GTDB taxonomy): Bacteria > Bacteroidota > Bacteroidia > Cytophagales > Flexibacteraceae > CAMDMI01. The sequence goes on along the minus strand of CAMCXM010000143.1, from coordinate 1,013 downwards.
CTTCATCGGCGGCATTGAGGAAATACTGATAAAACTGGTACGGTGACGTGAGTTCGGCATCCAGCCACACGTTTCCGCCTTCCGATTTGCCAAACTTGCTTCCGTCGGCTTTGGTGAGCAGGGGAGTGGTGATGGCAAATGCATCCACGGTTCCACCCATCCGGCGGATCAGTTCGGTTCCGGCGGTGATGTTGCCCCACTGATCCGAACCACCCATTTGCAGACGGCAGTTTTTGTTTTCATAGAGCCATTGGTAGTCAAAACCCTGCAACAGCTGGTAACTGAACTCGGTAAACGACAAGCCCGTTTCCAGTCGCCGCTGCACCGAATCTTTGGCCATCATATAATTGACGGTGAGGTGCTTTCCGATTTTACGCAGAAACTGGATCGCCGACATGGGCCCAAACCAATCGAGGTTGTTCACCACTTCTGCCTGGGTAGGGCCTGCCGAAAAGTCGAGAAAGCGTTCCAGTTGCTTTTGAATGGCGGCCACATTCCGGCCAATGGCTTCTTCGTCAAGCAGATTCCGTTCCGCAGACTTCCCGGATGGATCACCGATCATTCCGGTGGCACCACCCACCAGAGCGATGGGTTTGTGTCCCGCTTTTTGCAGGTGCATCAGAAGAATGATGGTGGCCATGTTTCCGATGTGCAGTGAGGTAGCAGTCGGGTCAAAACCAATGTATCCGGTGATTCTTTCCTTCGCCATTGCTTCCTCCACGCCGGGCGTCATGTCCTGGAGCATTCCCCTCCAGCGAAGTTCTTCGATAAATGATGTTGCCATGTTCGTAAACAAAAAAACCACTCAGTGTGAGTGGTTTTTGATGTGGAGAATATCGGAGTCGAACCGATGACCTTGGCGCCTTGGCGCCACGCTCTAGCCATTGAGCTAATCCCCGGACAAGACATTTATCCAGTCCTAAAATTGTGGAGAATATCGGAGTCGAACCGATGACCTTGGCGCCTTGGCGCCACGCTCTAGCCGCTGAGCTAATCCCCGGACAAGACATTTA
>CAMCXM010000142.1 GCA_945883425.1 Spirosoma fluviale | reverse complement strand
TCAATCATTTACATCCTATTGCATAATCCGGGTTTAAAGGACGGTATCGCCTTTCTTTGTTCATTTTTAGGAAATGGAAGGAAGCTGAAATTGGTGACCGGACGGGTCTTCCTAAAATGAACGGGTTGTTTTCGGAGAAAGAAGGAGTTGAAAGTTTCAAGTAGAAGTGGTAGTCAGTAATGATCAGCCAGTCAAATAGCTGTGATCGGAGGAAAGGCCGGGTATTTGGATTTGAAAATAGGGTGCCGTCCGTTATTTGAACCGGAATTTCCACAAAATCCGGTTCCCTCAAGCTTGTATTATCCCGGTATTGTGAATGTCAAGAGTTCGTAAAAAATTAAAGTGCGAATCATTCATCACTTATAATTCATCATTCATAATTCATCCATAGGCGCAATAGACACCACAAAACCACCAATAACCAATAACCACTCACCACAAACCACTCACCAAAGAATTATCCGATCTTCTCAATCAGGTCTTCCCACTTTTTCGTGGCGGCATCCAGATCCGATTTTACCTTGTCGTAGGCGGTTTGCGTGGTCTGCAGTTTGTTGAAATCCCCATACACAGAAGGCAGGGCCATTTCTTTTTCCAGATCTTCTTTCTTAATTTCCAGTTCGTTGATCAGTTGCTCCACAAACTCGATTTCTTTCTTCACCAGATGGTTGCCCGAGGTGTTTTCCTTTTTTGGCTCGGCTGGCTTTTCTACTGGTTTGGCTTTTTTCTCTGTTGAAACCGGAAGTGGAGCCGCATTCTTGGTTCTTTCCTCTAACCAGTATTCGTATTCTTCATACGTGCCCGGATATTCTTTTAGTTGGTAATCCTCAATAAACCAGATCGTGTTGGCAATCTGCTCCACAAAAAACCGGTCGTGACTGATCACCAGAAACGTTCCCTGGTATTGCTGCAATGCCTGAATCAGGATGTTCACCGAAACCATGTCCAGGTGATTGGTTGGCTCATCCAGCAACAGGAAGTTGGCGTTCGAAAGAAGTGTTTTGGCAAGGGCCACCCGACTTTTCTCTCCTCCGGACAGTACCTTTATTTTCTTAAACACATCATCGCTCGAAAACAAAAAGCAACCGAGAATTCCCCTCAGTTCCATTTCTGTTTTCGTGGTGCCGGTTTGCTGCAGTTCTTCCAGCAGGTTGTTGGTCAGACGGAGTGCCTCCAGTTGGTGCTGCGCAAAAAAGGTATCCCGCACATTGTAACCCATCACACGCTCACCGTCAAACGGCTCAGAGCCATTGATGATCCGGAGCAGTGTCGACTTTCCTTTCCCGTTCGCACCAATAAACGCAATCTTCTGACCCCGCTCAATTCGTGCTTCCGAGTTCTTAAATATCACCTTCGAGCCGTACGCCTTACTCATGTGCTCAATGTTGATCACATTCCGTCCCGACTGTACATCGAACGAAAACTTGAAATTCACTTTGGCGTTTTCATCCACCACATCATCAATCAGGTCAACTTTCGCGAGGGCTTTTACCCGGCTTTGCACCTGACGGGCCTTCGATGCTTTCGCTTTGAAACGCTCAATAAACCGTTCCGTCTGGCGGATTTTGGCCTGTTGATTTTCAAAAGCACCTTTCTGTATTTCGTTCCGTAACGACTTCTCTTCCAGGAAGAAAGAGTAGTTTCCAGCGTACACGTTCAGTTTTGCATTGGCCACTTCCACCGTAATATCCACCGTATTGTCGAGAAAATAACGGTCGTGACTCACCACAATATACGCACCTTCGTACCGCTCGAGGTATTCCTCAATCCATTTAATAGACGGTAAGTCAAGGTGGTTGGTTGGCTCATCCAAAAGCAGCAACGATGGTTTCTGCAGAAGCAGTTTGGCCAGCATCACCCGCATCCGCCATCCGCCCGAAAACGAACTCAGCGGCGCCTGCAGTTCGGCTGTTGGAAATCCCAGACCTTCCAGCAGTTCTTCCGCCCTCGATTGCAGTGTAAATCCGTCGAGCCGTTCGTATTCTTCCTGTAATTCACCCAGTTGTTCCACCAGCTCATCGCGGTAGTTCGTCTCCATTTCATGCAGTACTTTCTCCATTTCTTCGTGCACATCGAGTGCCCGCTGGAAAGCCTGCATCACCACATGAAGGATGCTGTCTTCCGTTTGGTAGGAGAGGAGATCCTGGTTCAGAAAGCCGATCGAGCAATCTTTCGCCATCGAAATCGAGCCGCCATCAGGCTGGTATTCACCCGTTATGATGCGGAGCAAAGTCGATTTTCCGGTACCATTGGCGCCGATCAATCCGATTTTGTCACCGGGCTTAATGTGAAGATTGGCCTCGTCGTACATCGCACGGGCCCCAAAGTGAAAAGAAAGGTTAGTTATCGAAATCATGGCAAACGGGCCGCAAAGGTAAGAGAATCAAGGCAATTTTCCCGAACGATTCTGTCCTTCCACAAGCGGCCTGCTTTTCTGAGTGCCGAAAAGTTTAATAAGGGCGTGCCCCTTCGCCTTCACCTTCCTTCGTCGGTTCAGGCTTCGGGTCGGGCCATCTGTTTCAAATCCTCGTGCCTTCGTTCCTCGGCACTGTGGTTTTTCCACGCCTGTCCCTCACGCAGGAAATTAATTTGTATCTTTATAAGGAAACACTAGCTTTGTGACTTATCTGATAACCAATTTTAATTATCATGACAGCACTTACTCATAAAACATTCATTTTTAATGAATTACTTTTCAGTAAATTACTTGGAAGGGGCCATAGAATTTCTAAAGTCTCTCGAATCTAAGACGAAAGAGGAAGTCCTTTCAAACGCTCAAAAAGCAACTCTGACAAATGATCCAAAACTTTTTAAAAAGCTTGATGGCGACATTTGGGAATTGAGAACAAATCACAATGGTTTGCAAATTCGGCTATTAGCATTTTGGGATAAAACAGATTTTAGAAATACACTGGTTGTCGCTACACATGGCTTTGTGAAAAAGAAAAGCAAGGTCGATCGAAGTCAGATTGAAAAAGCAGAGAAAATCAGAAATCAATATTTTGGAAACTTAACATGATTGAGAGAAACGGTTTAAAACTATACACCCAGGAAGAAGTCCTGGATCAACTTATTGGGCCTCCCGACACGTCGGAGCGGAAAGCCTATGAATACGATTTGCAAATGGAGGTGATTGGATACATTATCCAAACTGCCCGAAAAAATCTCGGCCTCACACAGGAAGAACTTGGGAAAAAAATAGGTGTTCAACGGGCGCAAATTTCCAAACTGGAGAAAAGTGCTGGCAATGTTACCATTGATACACTAGTCCGGGTTTTCAATGCCCTTGATACCAAAGTCAGCATCAAAGTAGAAATGCCGGAAGATTACCGCCACTCAGCCTGAGTTGGAAATCCGTATCATTCACAAAAAGCCACAATAAAACCACCCGAAAGTGGCTGTATAGAAACGGACGGAATCGAATTTCTAATTGTCGTTCACCGGATTGACTCCTACCGAAAACGCCAACTCTCTGAAACTGTCCGTTTTTTTGGTGATCTGAAAATCAGGAAGAAATCCGGAAATTAGTTTGCGGGCACCATCAATTTCAGGTGCATTCTGAATGTGATCCAACGAAGCAATCTTGATAAACCGAGAAAGAAACAACGATTTCGAAAGCAATACCTGCTGTTTGGTTTCCATGCTCAACCGCATCGTATAAAGCTTACTGAGTTGCTCCTGAACGTACTTTGAATCGTTTTTGAAATCTTCTTCCATAGGAATACCCGTTTCGATACGTCAAATATAAGGCCTTTGTTTTGTAAGTTCAAATAACTTTTTCAAGAAAAATTTGTACTATTTTTCGAACTCTATTTGAGGTTGGTCATTTCTTCCGCCATTGTCACTCGGAAAATTCATCCGGATCCCATTCCAGATTGAACTTCCTTTTTCCTGTAAGGAAATGTTCTTTTTCTACCCATAGATTTCCAATGTTCCATTGAATTTTAGCTTTTCTACCTGCCCTATGTTCTACGGTTACAAATCGGCCTTTGTTTTCTTTCTGATTACCTTCATTGTGTTCACGGCTTCCGGCTCGGAGATTGTGTGTAAACTACTACCGGCTCACCGACAATCGCTCAGCAACCGAAACTCCTCATTGTCCCGATTTATCCAGGAACTTGGCCTTGCGGAACCCAAAAAGCAGTTTCCGTTTCACCAACAACCACGATCCGAAACAGGTGTAATGGGCAAACCTCTCACCGATCTGTCACTGATATTTCGGATTACGGTCCCGGAACCCATGTCCACATTATTCCTTTTAAACCAACTGAAAAAGCGACCGGAATTTCAATATGTCGAATGGATGCAAAACGATGCTGTCCCTCTTTCCACGCCCAATGATCCATCAGCAGATTCCACCACAGGCAACCAAAGACAACTTTTTCGCCGCATTCAGGCGTATCAGGCCTGGAATCTTTCACAGGGTGATACCAATGTCGTCATCGGTGTGCTGGATACTGGTATTCCGGTCGATCATGAGGACATGGTGAGTCAGATTAAAATCAATCCCCTCGATCCGCCCAATGGCATAGACGACGACCAGAACGGCCTCGTCGACGATTACCGGGGCTGGGATTTCGGCAGCAACGACAACGATGCCACACCTGACAATACCGGAACTGCACCTGGTCATGGAACTTCTGTTGCCAGTCTGGCCGGTGCAGCTTCCAACAATGCAAAAGGTGTATCGGGACTTGCTTGGAATTGCAAGATTCTACCACTTAAAATCTGGAAATGGGCCGGTAGTTTCAGCAACTTCAAAGGATATGATGCCATTGTCTATGCCGCAGACCAAGGTTGCAAAGTGATCAACTGTTCCTGGGGATCGGCAAGAGCCAATAAGCAGTACGAACAGGACATCATCAATTATGCTACTTTCAACAAAGGAGCCCTGGTTGTTGCCGCCGGTGGTAATACAGCTGGCTTTTATAATTTCCTTCCGGCCAATTACGACTATGTAATGGGTGTTGCAATGACCGATACCACTGATAAAATCGTTGCCAATTCATCCCAGAATTTCAAACTTGACTTAATGGCTCCTGGTGTTGGATTGTACGGCATAAAAACGGACGGTACCTATGGTTGGGTCGATGGCGGAAGTTCGATGGCAAGTCCGCTGGCAGCGGGTGCCGCTGCTTTGGTTCGGTCCCGATTTCCTGAGCTTACCGGCGTACAGGCAGGTGAGTTGCTGAGAGTCAACTCCGATACCGTTTACTCCGTTCCCGGCAATGTTCCGTTTCGGGACAGACTCGGAAGAGGCAGATTAAATGTGTACAAAGCTTTACAGAAAATTCAGTCTAAATCCATTAGGGCCGTCGATATACAAGTCCGGAACAAACAAGGAGCTGGTGCTATTCCTGGCGATTCCGTCGGTGTGTTTGTACGTTTTGAAAATTATCTCGATTCCCTCAGTAACTATACCGCAACGATTTATTCAGCCAATCCGGGAGTTCAGTTTTATGTTGATTCGCGATCCTACGCAGGTATTGGTTCACTGCAAAGCCGGGTCGAAACCAGTCCGTTTCTGGCGGTGATTAGTCCCGGGTTGATTGTACCGGCTGATGTTAATTTTCGGGTGGATGTGGACGCAGGCAATTACCACGACCAGCGATGGTTCACCGTTCGCATCGATCAGAGAATGCTCGACCTGGATGTGAATCAGGTGCGGATGACGATGATAAACAATGGTCGTCTGGGCTACACCGACGTCACCACCCCGCAGGGTAGAGGGATTCAATATAAAAATGTTCAGTATTGTGGCGAGGCGGGACTGTTGGTTGGTACCGGACCATCCAGCGTTTCCAATTCTGTATACGATACAACCAGTTACGATCAGCATTTCCGTCCTGAAAATTCGATCCGGTTTACAACCTATTCGCAGATTGATCAGCATGCTGCGGTCCACCTTAATGATTCAGCTGCAGGCTCTTCCCGATTGGGAATTGGCATAAAGGAAACAGGTTTTGAAATCACAACCGAGGAATTACAAGGTTCCGTCTTTCTCAATTACCAGATCACCAACCGGAATTCCCTCGGATTCGACAGCATTTGTGTGGCCCATTACAATGACTGGGAAGTAGAGAATCTCAATCTCAACAAAGCACAATGGGTGGATTCTTTACGATTGGGTTACACCACTGGCAAGGCATTCCGAACCCGATTTGCGGCAACCCAGATTTTAAGTCAGGGGGAACCACAGTTTTATGCCGTTGATGCTTTGCCAAATACGACCAATGGCAACATCAACTTATTTGATGGATTTGCCCTTTCGGAGAAGTGGAAAATGATGAGTTCCGGAATCGGTCGACCATCTGCCGGTATCGGAAATGGAAATAATGTGGTGCAGGTTACCGGCATCAAACTCCGGAATCTGGCGCCCGGTGAAACCCGTAAAGTGACATTTGCTTATGTCTTCGCCGACAGCCTCCCTCAACTGGTTGCAAGAGCCAAAGCTAACCTGGTCTGGTTCCGGAAACAGAATACCAGTCCATCTCCTTTACCCAGAAAAAGCCGTTTTTGCTCTGGCGATACCGTCCTTTTGAATGTGGCGGATCCCGACGGTATTAAACGTTTTAAAGTTTCTTCAGATTCCCTTCAATCTCAGGTGCTGTACCAGGGAAATTTGTTTTCCGGAACCATTTTCTCTGATTCCAGTCTGTTTTTATCAGGCAGCGATTCTCTTTTTTCTGGCCCATCAGTACGCTGGCATTGGAAAAAGGCTGCCGTTCCTGCTTCAGATTTTACAATGAACCCTTTACTTCCTGGGGACACTCTGGCAGTGGATAGTTTGGTCACAATTATGGCAATCGATACGGGATCAACCATTCACAACCAATGGTATATTAACAATCAGTTGCAGGCCGATACCAGTCAGATGTTTTCGCTCGGGTTTGACACCGCTGGTACATATGAAATCTGTCTTGAGCAGTCAACCCGAAATCCTGTCTGTTCAACAAGGGTGTGCAAGATCATTCGTACTTTTATTCCTCTGGGCATTCGGTATTTAGAAGTGAACTCATTTGTTTCATTGTACCCGAATCCGGTGAAGGGAATGTTGAACTACAACAGCCGGTCTCCATTTTATCTGGCTGTTTACGATATGCTGGGCCGAAGCGTGTATTCCGGGTTTAAGGAAGATTTGAAAGGGCAGATTCCGGTTGGGACGATTCCGTCCGGAATGTATCAGTACACTCTGTTCTCAAATGGAATTCCTTCCTATGGCAAACTGATCATCGAGTAAAAACCGGGTCACATTGTTTTGCGACTCATTGCAAGGTTCCTTGATTACCTTTGTCGCCCCAATTAACAGGTATGAAAACGAAAGGTACGATTACAAACAAAGTCAATATTGTCACACTGGGTTGTTCCAAAAACCTGGTCGACAGTGAGAATATTTACACCCAGCTGAAAGCCAATCGTTTTGATGTTGAACATGAATCGAAAAAAGATGATTCTCAGATTGTGATTGTGAATACCTGTGGCTTCATCGACAACGCCAAGCAGGAATCAATCGATACCATCCTTCGGTACGCTGATGCCAAGGAACAGGGGTTGATCGATAAATTGTATGTGACGGGTTGTCTTTCAGCACGTTATAAAGATGATCTGGAGAAAGAGATTCCGATTGTGGATGCCTTTTTTGGAACCAACGAGCTTCCCCGCCTCCTCAAAACTCTCAAAGCAGATTACAAGCATGAGTTGGTTGGAGAACGTCTCATCACCACTCCGGCTCATTATGCATATCTCAAAATAGCAGAGGGCTGCGACCGGCCATGTTCGTTTTGTGCGATCCCCATCATGCGTGGCAAACATGTGAGCTTTCCGGAAGAGCAGTTGATTACACAGACTCGAAATCTGGTGAAAGGCGGTACAAAAGAAATTATCCTCATTGCTCAGGATCTCACCTATTATGGTCTTGATATTTATAAAAAGAGAGGTTTGGCCGATTTACTTCGCAAGATTTCCGATGTGGAAGGTGTCGAATGGATACGATTACAATATGCATATCCTTCCGGATTCCCAACCGATATTCTGGATGTGATGGCAGAAAGGGATAATATTTGTAAATACTTAGACATGCCTCTTCAGAGTGGTTCCGATAAGGTTCTGAAACTGATGCGAAGAGGAATTACAAGGCAGAAAACAGAAGATCTGGTTGCCGAAATCCGTTCCAAAGTTCCTGGTATCTCATTGAGAACAACGTTGATCGCCGGCCATCCAGGCGAAGAAGAATCCGATTTTGATGAAACTCTGGATTTTGTTTGCCGGATGCGTTTCGATCGATTGGGTGTTTTTACCTATTCGCACGAAGACCAGACACATGCCTACGGTATGGAGGACAATGTGGAGCCGGAAGAGAAACAACGCCGTCAGGATGACATCATGCTGGCTCAGGAAGAAATCTCCTTTGAGTTGAACCAATTGAAGGTCGGTCAGCAATTGAAAGTCCTGATCGATAAAAAGGAAGGCGACTATTTTGTAGGCCGCACTGAATTTGATTCACCCGAAGTGGACAACGAAGTATTGATTGAAGCAAAGGGTAACTACCTGCCAATCGGGCATTTCGCCACCGTCAAAATCACAGAAGCCACCGAGTTCGATTTGTATGGAAAAGTAATTCAATAATTTTTTCACCATATTGTTGGAAGCAATTTTGAAAATACTACCTTTGCAGGCCCAAAAAGGGAAGGTCGCAGTTTCCTGATAAATCAAATTCTGTCGTTGGAAAACGTTAAACTCGGGGTGTAGCGTAGCCCGGTATCGCGTGGCGACTTGGCGCCAAGGTCGTA
>CAMCXM010000141.1 GCA_945883425.1 Spirosoma fluviale | reverse complement strand
GCCTTGATCCCGTTTTTTTACGGCCCCAAACCCCGAAGGGTATTTTTTATTGGTGAATCAAGGCGTTCACCGTGAATGGAATAAAGCGGATTATAAATGAAACCCGCTTTTGGGTTTGTTTTCCATCTTCGCCAGCTTTCCGTCCTCCGTTACGTACAGAATTTCTTCATCCAGCAGAAAGCGGATTGACTTTTTTACATCGTCCCGTTGAGCTGGTTTGAATTCGTTTTCGATGTCTGACTGCTTGCGTGGCTCAGAAAGTTTGAACAGAATCAAGGGTTTATAAAAAGGAAAACTGAGGGGTTTTTCTTTGCGCTTGTACGTCAGACAATGGTCGCATACACCGCAATCGGCTGCAAAGTCTTCCCCGAAATACATAGCCAGAAAAGCTGAACGACAGCCTTTTTCCATCGTCAGGTATTTCTCCATCGTATCCAGCCGCTCCAGTTCGTTCTTTTTCAATTGTCTGAGAAGCGCCACATCCAGTTCCAGATTTTTGGCTTCCAGACGGGGAATCAGAAACGTAACCTGCGGACTCGTTTTCTGCGGTACATACTGCGCCAATTGTGCCGTCTGGATTTCCTGCAACCGGATCATCGTCGCTTCAACCGTGGTATTGGCCACCCGTGCAATGTCGGATTCCTGAATGTGCACATAATCGCTGAACAATTCGCCGCCGTACAACCGAAGGAGCGCTTTGCATATTTCTTCCACTTTCGGATTCCGCACCTGGGCATCATACAAATAGGCCGAAGAAACGGTAAACCGGAAACGGGAAGGCTGATAAAATCCTTCGTTGAACGTTAAGTAGCCACTGGTCTCCAGTTTTTTCAATGACTGATAAGTGGGACCGGGATGAAGTGAAAAGGTCTTGCAGAAATGTTCAATATCAAAATCAAAACTGGCCAGTTCACCTGAGCCCAAAGCGAGCTTTAAATAAATCCCCAGCTTTTCATATACGGACCGAATCGATTCCGGCGTCGGGAAATGTGTTTCAATCCGGAAGCGGGCATCGCGGATTTCCTGTCGTGTGAACAGTGCAATGGCAAATGCTTTTTGTCCGTCCCGTCCTGCTCTTCCTGCCTCCTGATAATAGGCTTCGGGTTGCACCGGAACTTCCACATGAATGACGGTCCGCACATCGCCTTTGTCGATTCCCATTCCGAAGGCATTGGTCGAAACCAGAATCCGGGTTTTGTTTTCGATCCAGTTTTTTTGTTTGCGTTCCCGGTCTTTGTGACTCAAGCCGGCGTGGTAATAATCGGCGTTCATTCCGTTGCGGATGAGCCAGGAAGCCCAGTTGGATGCACTTTTCCGGCTTTGCACATACACAACCGAAGTTCCCTGAACGGCATTGAGAATCTCCAGCATTTTGGCGCCTTTGTTTTCCATCTCAAATACCGAAAACGACAGATTCGACCGCACAAAACTGGCCATGAAAATGTTCTTGCTCCGCAGGGCCAGCTTGTCCTGAATATCTTTCTGCGCTTTGGGTGTGGCCGATGCCGTCAGTGCCATGATCGGCAGATTCGGAAACAGATCCCGTATTTCGGGAATCCTCAAATACGAAGGACGGAAATCATATCCCCATTGCGACACACAATGCGCTTCATCCACCGCCAGAAACGAAATTTTGGCGTTCGCCAGATAGGCTTTGAAACTTTCCGATTGCAGCCGTTCGGGACTGATGTACAAAAGTTTGTATACCCCATTGACAAAGTTTTCGAGGATGGTTTCGGTTTCTTCTTTAAACAATCCTGAATACAGACCCGCCGCCGAAATGCCACGTTTTTTCAATTGATCCACCTGATCCCGCATCAAGGCGATGAGCGGTGAAATCACCAGACAGGTTCCGTCGAGAACCAGCGCCGGAATCTGAAAACAAAGAGATTTTCCGCCGCCCGTGGGCAAAACGGCCAGGCTGTCTTCTCCGGCAATCATGGAATACATAATATCCCGCTGATGGTGCCGGAAGGCGTCATATCCCCAATAGTGTTTTAAAACGACTTTAAGTTGCTCGAGTTCGTTCATAGTGCAGTACGGCTGCAAGGTAAATCAGAACCGGCTTTTTCTCAAGACCGATTCCGAAATCTTAAAACGGACGGAACCGCTCTGGTTTCTTTTTCCGGAAAAACCAGTTTGTAGCTTTTTGTCCCAGCCAGGCAGAACCGGCGCCCAAAACGGCTCCGGCCAATACATCGCTGGGATAATGAAATCCGGCGTGCATTCTCGAATAGCCCACCAATCCGGCCCAACCGTAAGCCGGAACTACGACATACCATTTTGGATAGGCCATTGAAATATGAGTAGCCGTCGCAAATGCTGCGGAAGTATGGCCCGACGGAAAACTATTGGGACCCGGCAACGGATGCATGGGTTGAATTTCCGAAGACGAAACATAGGGCCGTGACCGTTGAATGCTGTACTTCAATCCGATCGTGAGGGCCAGACAAAGTCCGGAACCGGCGCATTCCTGTAAACCACGCTGCCAGAGGACGGTATCTTTTTTTGCATAACCACGAACCAAAGTGCTCACCGGATACGAAATGCTGAGCCAATAGCCCGACAGCGAAACCTGTCGATAAAAAGGATCCAGTTTTGTGTTCCGGTCAATGTTGATCGATTTCAATAATGTGAGATCGGCGTTTTGGGCGGGCACTTGTCCGGCCAGAAGGAGAAAAAGGAAGGCGAGGAATACGGTGAAACGAGAGGTCAAGGAGTTAAGAGTTAAAAGTGAAGAGTGAATTTTGAATTCAGGAAGTGGTCTGGCTTTTACCGATGTTTTGTTCCGGCAATTTTCTGATTTTTTTCTGTTGAATCGGTTGGAAATAATTTTCTAAATTTATTTCAGATTGAAATGGTTGGAAATGAAGGGTTAAGAATGAAACGTGATGAGTTGGTTGTTGAAAATTCGCTCAGAATGGGAGCATCATTTCCACATTTCGGATATTGCTTTTAGCTGAAGTTCTGCCTGACTGGGCATAAAAATCGAAAACTATCCCGATTGATTTTTTTATATTTGTACATAAATTTGTACAAACGATGATTTCAACAACCATTTCTGACTTCAGAAAGGACATCAAACTATATCTGGACAAAGTATCCAAGGATTTTGAAACCCTCGTCATCAACAGAGGAAAAGATTCCGGCGTAGTTGTCCTTTCATTGGAGGAATACAATTCCCTAAAATCAACGGAATATGAGCTTTCTTCCAAAGCAAATGAAGCCCGTTTAGATGCTTCTGCAGCAAAATTGCGAACCGGAGGTTTTTTCGAAAAAGACCTGATTGATTTGTGAAATTTCTTTTTTCAGATGAATCCTGGCAGGATTACCTTTTCTGGCAGGAAACCGACAAAAAAATCCTGAAACGCATCAATGAATTGTTAAAAGATACATCTCGAAATCCTTTCTCCGGAATTGGGAAGCCCGAACCATTGAAGCATAAATATAAAGGGTTTTGGTCCAGAAGGATAACCGATGAACACCGTTTGATATATCAGGTAAAAGATGATCAGATATTTATTCTGAAATGCCGTTTTCACTATGATTAGGTGGTGAAGTCAGATTCATTTTTAATAGCCTGAATTACTTATTATTAGTCAGGTGTAAAAAAGGTGTTTTCGAGTTTTTTGCTGGATTTTATTTCTGTTTGCATGGTGCTGAGTTCCTTTAACAAATTGTCGATTATTGAACTGTTTGAAAAGCCAACTCTTCAATAGTAGGATTTCATTTCTGTCAGTTTATAGGTTATGAATGGAAATTCTGTTTGTAACTTTTCAGATTTCTCCTGAAATAGTTCAGCGGAGAATAAATTGAAATGTGGAGGAGGTACTGCTGTACTGAAAACTTTAAACCAAAACCTGCCCATTTTCGTATTTCAATGTAAACCGGTCTCATCATGAAATATCTTTTCCATTTCCTTTTTCTCATTTCCGTAACCAGCCAGGCGCAGTATTTGAATCCCGCCGAACCCGTCCGTTTTCTGGCATTGGGCGATTCGTACACGATCGGACAAAGTGTTTTGCCTGCTCTACGCTGGCCACGGCAGCTTCTGGATTCGTTGGTGGTGAGAGGATTTACCGAAGAAACGCTCAACATCATCGCCACCACCGGCTGGAGAACGGACAATCTGCTCAATGCCATTGCTCAACAGCCGTCCACACAACCCTACACATTGGTTTCGCTTTTAATTGGGGTGAACAACCAATACCAGAATCGCCCCATCAGTCAGTATTATGCCGAATTCCCGCGGCTTTTGGATTCTGCCATTCATCTGGCCGGTGGAAATCCAGACCGGGTTTTTGTGTTGTCGATTCCCGATTATGCGTTTACTCCGTTCGGACAAAATGCCAATCCTTCGCAGATCACATCCGGCATCAATCAATACAACGAGATCAACCGCAGCATAACGGCACAGAAAGGAATCGCGTATTTCGACATCACCGGAATTTCCCGTCAGGGCATTGCAGAACCTTCGTACGTAGCCTCCGATGGATTGCATCCTTCTGGTTTGCAATACAACCGATGGGTTTCAAAAATTCTGGACACAGTCGACAGTTTGTTGTTTACATCGGTGTTCGCACCTGATAAAAAGGACGGAATCCTCAATCCATTTCCCGTTCCGACTTCGGGCTGGATAACGATACCGTCCGTAGAAAAACTGGCTGAAGTAGAACTGACTGGTGCCGACGGAAAATCGTTTCGTCTACCCGTTCAGGCCGATGGCCGCATCTGGATAGGCGACCGGCCGAAAGGCGTTTACACGATTCAGTTGGGAAAAAGAAGAGTGCGCTTGCAAAACCAGTGATTCTTGTTTCTGGCATGCTGGAGCCAGTCTATGGTCTCAGGTTGAGTGATAGATCGCATTGGATGTCAGAAATATTTTTAAGCTAGAACTGGATTTTTTTTGGAAAAGAAAATCCAGTTCTTATTATTGCATCCGTTAAAACTAAACTTTACTTCTTATGTTATTCTATTCTTTTTGTACGTTTCGTACTGTACGTTTCTTATCTTTTGTTGCTTTGTTACTTGGTCTGGTTGGTTTGCCATCCTGCACAACAAGAGCCTACCGGTTTTTTCCATCCAGCCATCATGTTCCTGGATTCACCAGGAGGAACCAGGTTTCAGCACAAGTTGGGTTTACAAACCAACATCTGGCGTATTCTTTCTCGGATCATCTGGCAGCAAAGGCCAGTTATTTTTCAAGATCGTCTTCCAACCCAGATACGTTTCCTCTTACTTCGTATGGTGATTTTCGGATTCGCCCAATTAACAGGACAGGACGTTTTTTTGATACAGAACTGGGCTTAGGGTATTTCAATCCTGATAAGTGGTATTTGAGGGAGCTATATTTTGGAGGCGGATTTGGTAAAACAGCCTACCATTTTAACCCATCCAGTTGGGATGAAAATCAAAATCCGTATCATTTCTATTCCACCAATTATTCGGTGTATGGGCAGTATTCCATAGAAAAGACGTTATCCGATATCGCTGTTTTTAGTCTGACCTATAAATCAAAGTGGGTGTACATGGATCATATTCATGGGACAGGGCTTGATCGTTCACCTGATGTTTTGTTTTCATACGGACCAGGAAAAAACCATGAGATTTTATGGTACAACCAATTGTCGGCCTCACTTCGAAATTATGAATACACACCGTTTTATTGGCAGGCACAGTTGGGATATTCGCAGCCAAACAGGCTTGCAGGTTATAAAAACAATCGGTTTTTGTGGGTAGAATTTTCTCTTGGCATCCGGCTGGACTTGATAAAGAAATCATTGTAATCAATAAATGCAATGACATGATCGGGTTCCAGTTCCGGGCAAAATGAACAATTATCTTTTATCGCTCATTCGTCTTCCAAGAAATCCGATCACCACGCCCGGCAATACCCAAAGGGCAGCAAAAACGGACCAATGTGTGTCGGCAGGTAAATGGCGGGGAATGACGTTGACAACAAAGGCCGTTGTTGTAGCGGCATATGATCCCATCATTCGACCGATGTGTTGTTCGAGCCACGTCAATTTTCCGTACGAGAGTTTTCCTCTGTACAATTGGCTGTCTTTCCATCCGGATCGGATTCCAATCATGGCAAAAAAAGAAAACAACGTCATCTGGAAATAATTGCCTTCCATTCCGGATTCAACCGCACGAACAAGGGCCCAGATCCCACTTATGGAAATCAACCCCAAAGCCAGCCAGTCATCCAACCGGGCGATGATGGGTTTCCCCTTTAGCTGCACCATGCGACGTCCGGTGTAGGTTTGGTAAAAGCTGATGATGGCCACGGCGCCTAAAAACCAGAGATGCTCCTTCTCTGGTGCAATACAAAGCAGAGCCAGTGAGGTAACCAGAATGCCGGCCATTGTGTAAAAATAAATCAGCCCCGTCCGTACATGAAAGCGGGTTCCTTTTTTCATAATGATCACGGCGAGCCCGGTAGCCAAAGCGGTAAATCCACAGGCAATGTGGAAATACAGAACAGCGGAATAGAGTTGTGTTTTCATAGCCCAAACATGGAAGGACGAAACCGAACCTTTTTTTGTTTGGGCTGGAAGTGAGGATTTAGGGGTGAAAAACGCGGTTTGGGGCGAATTGCAAAGGATTGTGGGGCGAATGACACGAT
Source organism: Spirosoma fluviale (assembly GCA_945883425.1). Lineage (GTDB taxonomy): Bacteria > Bacteroidota > Bacteroidia > Cytophagales > Flexibacteraceae > CAMDMI01. Next base: position 2,302 of record CAMCXM010000141.1, on the reverse strand, counting down.
CTAAATACGCTCCAATTTCCTTCGTGACCGATTTTTTGATGGCTCAAAAAGAGCGTAGAATGTTGAGGTTACACCTCCTTCAACTTCTCCATCACCATTTCACTCGCCGATCGGCCAACCGGAATTGAAAGTTCCGTTGATTTGATATGCAGTCTGTAGCCCTGCGCATTACCGCTCACTTTCCCAACCTGGTGAAGATTGACCCAATAGGAACGATGGCAACGAACCAGAAAAGGGAGGGGATTTTCTCTCTCCAACCGACTGAGACCCGCCCGAAGCAATTGCTTCTCTGCATTGCCAAGATCATTCAAAAAGTAAACATCCACATAGTTGTCTGCCGCTTCGGCATATAGAAAGGAAGATGCCAGTAAGGCGATTCCGTCCTTTCCATTGTCGGCTTTGAAATCAAGCGAAAGGACGGTATCGTTTTCGGGTGAAGTGTCAGAATGGGGAGCCGGCTGAGGTGGATTTTTAAATTTGTTGTACAGCCGGTTCTGGTTGTAGAGCGTGATGGCGACCGATGGAAAAAGTCCGATGAGAAACGTGGTCCACACAATAAAAAGAAAATGCGGCAGGTGGAAATTCCCCGGGGCGAGTCTGTCGTTTATCCAGAGTGAATACAGGTAGTTGCCGATGGAAATGGTCATAATGATCAGCAGCTCATTGATGATTTCTTTTCCGGTTGTCCAGGATTCTTCTTTGTAATACGCAGGAAAGATCCGGCGAATGACAAAGCCGTCGAACAGAAGAATCAAAAAGGTAACAAGTCCGAAGCCACTCAGAAGCAGTCGTTTGTTGGGATGTTGCCATTCATACGTGCCAAACGGCTGGAAAACAATGAGAAACAGGGCCACGAACAGACTTGCCAGAATGATAAAAACCAAACGCCGTCTGCCCGATTCAGGAAGTGGAAATGGCCGCTGTAAAAATCTTGCTTTCATCAGAAGGCAAGATTAGGTAAATCTGTCGGGAAACAGATGGCTTGTTGTTTTCTCTTTCCGTTGAATCAGAGGCGGGCGAATTCTTCGGATAGAATTTTGAGTTCTTTTCCAAACGCACTGGCGGTGATTGGTTCAAGTGGTTTTTCCAGAAATCCGTTTTCCGAGATTTCAACGTCCTGGTACCTCATGAAGTATTGGTTTCCTTTTTTGCCAAAGCTTAGAATCCTTGCTTTCTCACCAATGGGAACATTGACGAATTCCCCGCAATTGTTGGTTTGAAATGGTTGAGCAATCACCTTATTGTCAGGAAAAATCATGTAGATCCATGAGTTGACTGGTGCATCGACCCGTACAGTGAAGTTTGTTTTTGGTTTGTTGTTTTGAAAGAAATGGTCACAGTTTACGAGACCTAATTTGGAACTGGAAATGAAATAGAATCCCGCTTCCGCTTCGTTTAATGATTCAAATCCTTGTTTGCGGATTTTTCGATCTATGGATTGTTGTGAAAATCCATAAGACGAAATGTTCTGCACCGGTGGAGGAGTAAAACATTGGACCGCGTTCATCTTGTTCAGCTGTTTTGTGTATTGCATATCTCTCTGAACCGGATGGTCAAAAGCATTCACGAAGTTGCCGCGGGTTTCGGTGGAGTAAATAAATTCTGTTTCAACTCTGGACTTGATCAATGGAAACGGGCATTTTTCCAAAGCAAACAATAAGGCTCTGTCGAAAAGTTCGTGCACCGATTCCTTCACACAGAAAGAACGAAAGCAACCGGTTTCATCGGTATGGATTTCCAGTTCACTTTTTCCGCCCAACTTAAATTCCCTAAGGAAAGGCGGACACACAAAATGAAGCGCCATATATTCATCTATTTTTTCCTTTTCAGGCTCCGTCAGGTTTCGTTTGATGGTGGGAGAAGGATTTTCTCTCACTACAACTTCACCGGATTCGGATTCATTCAATGGTAAAGCTGTCGATTCTGTTTGCCGGATCCAGTTGATGCGTCCATTTGTTTTTTGTCCGGTAAAGGTCTCCATACCGGCAATTTCTTTGTTTCTGCGAAAGGCAATGCGAAGAGGTTTCCCCTTTGCTAATTCACATTTCTGTCCCTTAAAAGTGGCCGAAACATCCAGACTGCCTCCCGTTTCCAGCAACTGGCCGTTGGAAACCGTCGACATGCCGTCCGCCAGGAATTCGCTCAGTTGGGTGTACTCTTTTACCTCGATGGTGACAGGACCGCTGACCGGTTTTCCGTTTTGTTCGAAGGAACCGGCTTCAAAGCCCAAAAGAGTGCCGTCTTTCAGAGTTAGGATCTGATCCTGTGTGGCATCCAACGAGTAAGACTGAACCGGAACGGG
>CAMCXM010000140.1 GCA_945883425.1 Spirosoma fluviale | reverse complement strand
GTAAAATACTAGGTGGCACACCGTCAATTAAACCAAGCAGCCAGTTTTCTCCAAGGTCGTGCGTTAAATCAGCTGGATCTTCCACTCCGATCTCAATCAGCTTTTTCCGCCTTGGTTCCAGGATATCGTGGTGCAAGTTCTGAACTTTGGAAATTCCATCCTCCTTATCGAAAACCCAGACGCATTCGGGATCTTCCGAAAACTGGTTCAGTAAAATCGGGCTGTGTGTGGTGATGAAAAACTGAACGTTTTTTTCTTTCGCCAGTTTGGTAATCAGCCTGTAAATTTCAACGATCCGGCGAGGATGAATTCCATTTTCCGGTTCTTCAAGCAGCATGACTTTAGGTGGATTGGGTTGGTGAAGAATGGCCAGAATCGCTGTAAAATATAAAATACCATCAGAAACTTCATTCGAATCAAATGAACCATGATCAGTAAAAAACTTGAGTTCAACCTGGCCATCAATTTCAGATGTTGGTGTGGTTATAAGTTTAAACTCCTGAGAAATTTTAAGAAGATCTTCACGAAATTGGAGTTGATTAGAGTCTGAAAATTCATCTCCAAGATGCTTTATTAACAAAGCAATTTCTCTTAAGTCTCCAGAAAGTTGATCAAATTTGGTAAGAGTGACTGGCTTCCGAATTTGTTGTAAATCCGGACGAAAAAGAACCACTCCACTTTGAGAAAACTGCTTAAAAAACTCACCACACTCTTCCTGGCTTATTAGATTGGAATAGTGTGAATTGGGCATTTTATATTTCTCCCAATCAAAATGGGCAGACACCCCAATATTGTGTTTTAAGTCAATCCAAATGCTTTGATGGATCTTTGAAACTTTAGCTGAATCAAACAATCCTAAAATCCGACCTTTAAAGTCAAAGCTAAGTTCAATAGAAAACTGATTTGCTCCTGGATGTAACAAACGATTGCTTTTGCCATTTAGGCTTTCCCAGATTTCTTCAAGTTTAGTAGGGATGCCACACAATGCATTTCCCAATCGCAACGCCTCTAGAAAATTACTCTTCCCGCTGCTGTTCGGCCCGATCAGCAGGTTCACTCCAGGATGTGGCTCGACGTCCACTTTCCCAAAGCTTTTGAAATTCTCTATCTGGATTCGTTTAATCATGATTTATTTTCCAGGCTCCATTCATATAATTGATCAGGACAAAAGTCTATTCCGTTTGCCCATTCTATTGTTTCTAATTCCGGATTAAATTTGACCGAAGCAAAAAAATCAGGATCCAATAGTTCCATAAATTTGGATTGAGGTGTGGTACTCCAATTCCTCAACCTTTCTTCCAACGGTACCCATCGGATTTCTCCGTTGTCAAAAGCCAGATAAATCGAAAAAGGCTTAACATCTAAAACCTTTGAAATGCCAATCATATCGTCATTTAGCTTAATGGTTCAATGGGTTTAATATCGGGATTATTTTTTTGGCTTTCAACCCAATTTTCAATTAGTTCTTCCTTATGAAGTTCTGCCCAATCCTGTACAAGTCTGATCGCTCTTCTGGGTAAATTACCGTCAAGTAATTCTCCTGTATTGATATCAAAAGTGGCTTTGAACTCACCATATTTTGCGTGAAAATGAGGTGGAACGTGGTCCTTTGCAAACATCGCAATAATGATTCCAAAAAAACGACTAATCTCAGGCATGATATCCTATGTTATTTTCAAAACTCAACATCATCCGTCCAACCTTGTTCGGTCCAATCAGCAGATTCACTCCCGGATGCGGCTCGATGTCCACTTTCCCAAAGCTTTTGAAGTTTTCTATCTGGATTCGTTTGATCATCTTATTCCCATTGAGTCAGCCTAAATTTTATGCCTTTAAATCGAGGCAATTCCTCCATAACCAATAACCACAAACCAATAACCTCTAACCATCTTAGTCATTCATGTAATCCTTATCCTGCATCTTCTTGATGCTTTCCTCCACTTTCATACGGAGGCTTTCTTTGTGCTGCTTCAGTTTGGCCTGAACCAGTGGCTCAGAAAGGGCCAGAATCTGGGCTGCCAGAATCGCAGCGTTCGTCGCACTGTCCAGAGCGACAGTCGCCACAGGAACACCCGTTGGCATTTGCAGAATCGACAAAATGGAATCCCATCCGTCGATGGAGTTTTTGGATTTGATGGGAACACCAATTACCGGAAGGCTGGTCAATGAAGCCACCATTCCTGGCAAATGTGCGGCACCTCCTGCCCCTGCAATGATCACTTTCACACCTCGGTCTGCCGCGGCAATGGCGAAATCGAACATCCGCTTGGGTGTCCGGTGTGCCGAAACGATGGTTAATTCGTATTTAACACCCATTGATTTCAGGGTTTCAGCAGCTTGCTCCATAATTTCCATATCGGAAATGCTGCCCATAATGATGGATACCTGTACGTCTCCTGTCATGCGATGACTTTCAAATGATTTTTTACAAAAGAAACCTTTTGTTGCAAGTCTGCCAAAGAATCGGCAACAACGGTGACGTGACCCATTTTACGATACGGCCGGGTCTGTGATTTTCCATAGATGTGCACAAACACTCCGCTTTGCGATAGAACCTCTTCCAGCCCCTGATAAACCGGCTTTCCGGTGAAGCCCTCCTCCCCGATCAGGTTGATCATGGCGGCAAACGGATGAATCTGCCGGGTATCGCCCAAAGGTAGATTCAGAATAGCCCGCCAGTACTGAGAAAACTGCGAGGTTAGATTGGCCTCAATGGTATGGTGGCCCGAATTATGCGGACGGGGCGCCATTTCGTTCACGAGGACCTGTCCGTTTTCATCGATGAAAAACTCTACCGCCAGTAACCCGATCATGTTAAGGCGGGTAATCAGCTGGATGGCCAGTTCCTCGCAGGTCTGGTTGTTTTCCGTTGAAATCTGCGCCGGACATTGGAGATACTCCACCAGATTGGCTTCCGGATGAAACACCATTTCAACGGACGGAAACGTTTTTACGTCACCGGATGCATTGCGTGCTACGATTACGGCTATTTCTTTTTGAATCGAAACTCCTTTTTCCAGAAACCCGGGAGATTCCGGGAGCCGTGAAAAATCGGACGGCGACCCGACCCGCATCACACCTTTTCCATCGTACCCACCTTCATCCTGCTTCCAGAAGGCAGGCAGAAAATCGGAATACAGCGACAGATCTGAGTTTGAAAAATCCACAAACGGAGAAGTCGGAAACCCGTTCTCCACCAGAAAATGCTTTTGCCGCTTCTTATTCTTGATGATTTCCAGAACCGAAGGCTGTGGAAAAACCTGCTTCCCTCCCGCTTCCAGTTCCTTGATGGCTGCAAGATTGACATCCTCAATTTCATAGGAAATCACATCGAAATCCGCACCAAACGAACGGACGGTATCGACATCCCGGAAACTTCCCTGAACAACTTTTCCATAAGGCAAAACAGCCGCTTCCGGATCGGGTTCCAGAAATACAGGCTCCAGATGCCAATCGGCACAGGCCTGGGCCATCATCAATCCCAATTGTCCACCGCCTAAAATGCCAATTCGTTTGTCTTTCATCGCGGCTGCAAAGAAATCAGGAACTCATCAGGTTTGCATGAAATCAAATGAAAAAAGGCGCCCGATTTAGCGCCTTTTGTAAAATGAATCAGGTAAAAATCTATTGAACCTTGGCCACCCAAAGACTGGCATTGGTGAGCAACGTGGCATGACTATAAACGCCCCAGCCATTGTAAAGTGTATTTCCAGGTCCACCCGTGCCGTCATCGGTTGGTGAACTGTCGCCCAACATGAACACCCGACCGGTTCCGAATGTAGAACTGGCGCACAATACATTGCTGGTATTCTGAGTGAAACCACTTCGCCAGATATGACCTTTCACATTTGGATTGGCTGTTGTATTGATGGTTAAGGAAGCTCCGGCGTTGAATTGAAGCTGGGTCACGGTGCCTGCCACCCCATTCAAAATTGGATGTGTTGTTGCCGATTTGTTTGAACTCACTCCACTGAAATTATTCAAGGTCATACTCATTCCGAACGGATTGGCCTGAACGGAATTGTTGGTAAAAAAGTCATTCCAGATGGCCGGACTATCCCATCCGTCATTGTTCCGGTCACTAACTGTGTGGTTAGACACCATCACCAATCCACCTCCATTCTGCACAAACTGAAGGATGGCGGTTTTCTGTGCAGCGGTGAAAACGGTGTTTGGCTCATCAACAACAAATACGTTGTAGTTTGACAAATCCTGAGGATTCGAAGCATTGCCATAGGTGATGCTTCCTGAACTCGGAAGGGTTTCAACCGAATGTCCTCTTTTCACGAGGGCGATTCCCCATGCGGAGATGGCACCTTGCCAGAACGTTTCGGCTGTGGTTGCGGTGATTCCGGATTGAGCCGGAGTCGGGAAACGGGCTGGAACGCTGCCGTCCTGATCAATTACCCAGTCCGCATTTCCCGCCATTTCGGCTTTGGTGTTGTCGAATAAGAATTTCTTACCAGTCGGAACCACAACAGAATTGATGGTGAAAGTAGCTGTCGTGGTTGTTCCGCCACCTGGTGCCGGTGAAACGACGGTTACACTAGCTGTACCTGCATTTGCCAGACGAGTAGCTGCAACAGATGCGGTTAATTGAGTTGCGCTTACAAAGGTTGTGGTTAAGGCCGTTCCATTCCAGTTCACAACGGAAGTATTCACAAAGTTGGATCCGTTTACAGTCAACGTGAGAGCAGAAGCACCGGCGTTGGCTGAGGTTGGAGAAATACTGGTGAGAGCAGGTGCCGGGTTGGTCGTCGTAGTGGAGTAATCTGTGATGCTGATGTTATCAAAGTTTACACGATTGGTACCACCGCCTGTTCTGCGTAATTCAATCCGGGCATTGCCCCCTACGTTTACGGTGAAAGTAGCGGTAGCCAACACATTTCCGGTGCTTGTGATGGTTCCACCTGATTGTGTGAAGGTTGAACCTGCATTGGTGGAATACCATAATTGCCATGTTCCCGGGATATCGGATCCAAAAGCCGCATGTGAAACGGTTACCGTTCCGATACCGCCTGTTTTATCGAATTTCATTCCGATTTTACCATTGCGAACGCGGGCTGACTTGGTTCCCGTTTTGGCATCGGTTGTGGAATTTCCGATCAAAGCGTCGGTGAACGTCCAGGTTCCGGTTGATAAAACGACATCGCCTGTTGTGTAGGCTGTTTTGGTTCCGGATTCAAACGTTTCAGATAAAACTGCGGTGACAGAAACACCCGCCGATGTTTTTTTTCCGCCACCTCCGCCAGATGGGGCTGGTTCTTGTTCCTGGTAAGGATTGAAGCAGGAAACGGCTCCGGCCATCACCGCTAAAATCAGATAAGAAGAAATTCTCATGTTGGAGAAAACTGGTTCTGTTAAGATAAAATGCTGATTAAAAGACATCGCAAACAGGGAAAAAATTTGGTAAAATCAAGCATATACAGATGTATTCACATGAATATCAGGCATTCAACCATCCAAATCTTTCTTGTTCATTGTGTTATGCATAAAATCGATATAGATGATTTTTGACAGAATTTTGCATCTCATTCCTGAACCGACTCAGGAACCTGTCACCATTTCGATGAGCAGCGTTGCAATCCGTTTGATTTCGGCTGCCTGTTGCCTCACTTCGTCCATTGATTTCAGATACACCAGCCGCCTGTCATTGTAGGTTCCTTCCAGAATGTCAGACCGAATCTCCACCACCGGCGCATAATGAAAAACCAACCGGATGACGGTCGGATCGTGAAAATTGAAGGTGAATAAATCGATACCCGAAACCGAATAGCTGGGAGCATTCCATTTGATTTTCTCCTCCAATCCAGGCATGGAATGAAACATTGCCCGAAGTTCTTCGATACCGTCCTTGAGTGAGTGTGTTCGCAATTCCATGTACTCTGAAACCGTAACGACCTTTTTCTTATCTGCCATTGTTGGGTGGAATAAAAACCAGAACAAGCATCTGCTTTTTTTTCAAACATAGAAGTCTTTTTTTCGGATTCCCCTTTCATTCCACATCTTTGGCGGGATGGAAATCGAACCTTTATACTCTTCTTTTCTTCGTTCGGCGGGCGTGAACACCGATACCCGCAGTCTGAAAACCGGTCAGATGTTCTGGGCGCTGAAAGGTCCCAATTTCAATGGCAATCTCTTTGCCCGGCAGGCCCTCGATACCGGTGCTGCCTTTGTGGTGGTGGACGAAGAATGCGGAATCCGGGATCCGAGGATATTGAAGGTCGACAATGGCTTGCGTGACCTGCAGAAACTGGCGCACCATCACCGGTTGGTCTGGGGAAAGGAAATCATCGGCGTGTGTGGCTCCAACGGAAAAACGACTACCAAAGAACTGATTTCCAGAGCGCTGTCGACGGAGAAAAACGTGTTTTCCACGCCCGGCAATCTGAATAACCACATCGGGGTGCCGCTTTGCCTGCTGCAATTAACAGACGAGCACGACATCGCCGTGATTGAAATGGGGGCCAACCACGCCCGGGAAATTGACGAGCTCTGCTACATCGCCGAGCCCAATTCGGGCCTCATCACCAACATCGGGAAGGACCATCTGGAAGGATTTGGCACCATCGAAAAAACGGCCCGGGCCAACGGCGAATTGTTCGAGTTTCTGCATCATCATCTGGGTACGGCGTTCATTAATACGGTTGATGAATGGAACATTCGCCTGCAATCGAAGATCAAAAAGCACTTTACCTTTCCGCAACCTGCGGATAATGCGCCATGCGAACTGGTGGATTCCGACTTTTTCCTGACGGTGAAAGTGCCGGGATTGGCTCCACAGCAAACCAAACTGATGGGACTCTACAATTTCAACAACATCGCATGTGCTTTGGCGGTGGCGGCGTATTACAAGATTGATGCACAAAAAGCGCTGGATGCCGTTTGTTCGTATGAGCCGGGAAACAACCGCTCGCAGATTGTGAAAACGGAGCGAAATACGGTGATTTCGGATGCCTACAACGCCAATCCGAGTTCGGTTCTGGCGGCACTCGAAAATCTGGTTTCTCTGAAAAGCGAACGCAAACGGGCCATTCTGGGCGATATGCTGGAACTGGGAAAAGACTCCGCCAAAGAACACCGCGAACTGGGCGAATGGGCTGCCCGACATCCGGAAATCGAGTGGTTTGTGACCGGTAAAGAAATGAAGCAGTTTGCGGATGCCTGTCCGGCAGCGCAGTATTTTGAAAAGAAGGCAGACCTCGAAACTGCTCTTCAAACAGAGAAAATCGAATCGGCCACCATTCTTCTGAAAGGTTCGCGGGGGATGAAACTGGAGACGCTCCTGTCCTACTTGTAGGTACTGTCCTAAACGAAAGGTTTTAGTTAGAGAAAGGAACCTTCCTTTCTCCGGGAAAAGGCTCGCAAGGGGTTACAGGATTTTATACAAATCCTATTTACACTACTCCAGACGGAGCCATTTTTTCCGAAGCATTTCCTGCTGCGGCGTTACGGTTTCCATCCAGTCGAGGCGGAAACTTTTACCCGGTTCCGGCTTTACTTCGATGCTGGCATTGAACATTTCTCCACTCCGGGCATACAGCACATTCACCTTCTCCCCCACGATCAAACTGGCCAGTAAGGCTGCCTGATCGGCTGACTCCATTCTGCGGTCACCAATGGCCACAATTTCATCGCCCACATGAATGCCCGACGCATACGCCGAACCATTGCTGGGTAGAGACTGAACCACCACTTTGCCACCCGCATTCTGCAACCGAAGTCCCAGACTTACTGGTTTTTTATCGGTGTTCCGATCCACGATTTTCACTCCGAATTCTTCAAATGCTTTTGCCCAGTCGGGTCTTTCGAGTCCGTATACATAGGCATCAAGAAAGGTTTTTCCTTTGGCGCCCAGTCGTTTGACAATCTCGTCTTCAAGGTCTTTCTCCGTAAAACCCACATTGCGTTTCAGATAAAACTCATTGTACATATCGCGGATGAGGTTGTCCAGATTGGTGGCGCCTTTGCTTTCTTTGATCAACATCAGATCCAGCAACGTAGAAATGGCCGCACCTTTTGTGTAGTAATCGCTGTTGCTGTTGCCGGAGTTTTCATTCGGACGGTAATACTTAATCCAGGCATCAATGCTCGATTCAGCCAGTGTCTGCACGTACATACCGGGTACCGATTCCACCCGGCTGATGTTTGAACCGACCACATCCAGAAACTTCTCCCGCTTCGTGAGTCCTGACCGGAACATGATGAAATCGTCATAGTAACTGGTGAAACCTTCGCAGACCCAAAGCAGACTGGTGTAATTCTCGTTGTCGTAATCAAATGGCCCGAGTGCTTTCGGACGGAGTCTCTTTACATTCCACAGGTGGAAATATTCATGTGCCACAAGCGACAGGAAATTCTGGTAAGCAGGCTCGGAATCGTAAGTATTGTAACTGGTTTGCAGTGAGGTGCTGTGCGAATGTTCGAGTCCACCGCCACCAGACGGAAGATTGTGGACGATGAAGGTATAATCCTGACAAGGATGGTGTTGAAAAATGGCTTTTTCGGCTTCGATAATTTTGGTGAAATCGGCTTTGATCCGGTCCGGATTCATGTTGCCCGGACCTTGAAACGCCACCCGATGCTTCACGCCACCTGCTTCAAACGAAACCACCAACGGGTTTCCGCAAAGAATGGGTGAATCGATGAGTTCATCCAGATCCTGAATTTCGAATTGGGTGCCGGAAGTACCGATGGGCTTCAGAGCCGTGATCACCTGTTTGAAAGCTGGATGCATTTCGATGTTGAGCGTGGCTTTCGACTTTTCGGCTCCCTGTACATACAAAAACACCGAGGCACCGTTGAGATAGGCCTGTTCGAAATCGAGGTAGCAGTTCCGCACCGCCATTTCGTTGGCATACACCCGATAGGAAACCGAAAAATTGGCGACACCGTCCGTGTTGACGTTCCAGATGTTTTTGGCCGACTTGGTACAGGAGAT
>CAMCXM010000139.1 GCA_945883425.1 Spirosoma fluviale | reverse complement strand
ATCCTATATCAACGAAAGCGGCATTCAACCCGGGGGAAACTTTTTTTACAACACCCAGATACACTTCGCCTACAACGAAACTGGAGCCACTTTCCTCGTAATGAAACTCGGCGAGACGGCCTTCCTGGAGTAGTGCAATCCGATAACCTTTGGGAGCTGAACCGATTAATAGTTCATTACTCAAAATTCCAAATGTTTAACGGTGACAAATTATTTCTTCTTGTGACGATTTTTTCTTAGTCGTTTTTTGCGCTTGTGTGTCGCAATCTTATGTCTTTTTCGTTTTTTACCGCAAGGCATATGTGTACAGTTATATTGTTAAAAAATTAATTTTCAGTCAGTTGCTTTTTTAGTTCCTCGAAAGAAGCTTTCGTATCATCTTCTTTAGCGAGGGGAAGTCCTGAATTTACTGCTTTCAGAGCTTCTTCTTTTTTACCCAACTGTAGCAAAGATTGAGCCAGATAAAACCATGCGTTTACATTTTTCGGATTCAGCTCAATAACCTTTCGGTATCTTGCTACTGCCTTTTCATGTTGTCCGCTCTGAAACGATAACATTCCCAACTGGTAGGCCACGTATTCGTTTTCCGGATTTTTATCTGCCAGCTCTCTCAGCTTCAGAATTCCTTTCATCGGACTAGCCGAATTTACCCAGGTCATTGCTGTTTTTGCCTGAGCTTCTGTGTAGTTTCCGTCTGTTGACGGTACATTTTCCAGAAGTTCCCTGGCTTTACCGGATAAGTAGTCTACTCTGGAGGTAGTGCCTGCAAAAGCAATTCCTTCAAAATATGCTGATCCTGCCTGAAAGACAAGTTTTGGGTTTGATGTCAATTTTGAGGCTTGTTCGAAAGAGGATCCGGCACTATCATATTGGTGATTATCCAAAAATGCGTTGGCTAGTTTTTCGAACAGCTGAGCCTTTTTTGATCCTTCTTTTTCCTCCTGAACAGATTTTCTGAGTTCAGAAATTGTCCGGATTAAACCCTGATCTTCTTTATGTGTAACTTCCGGTTTGGCCGGAGAGGAAGATGACTGAGTTTCGGAAGAGGTTGCGTCAAGCTTTTTATTACTCTCTACAACCGATTTTGGAAGAAAAAAAATGGCTGTTGCCAAGCCAATAAAGACAACAAAGCCCAAAACTAATTTTCGATTGACTGACATCTACCGAGGATTTAGTCTTGGGCTTTTATAAATCAGGCTGTAAGCTTTTTGCTTTCCTTGATTTGCTTAACAAATTCTTTAGAAGGCTTGAAACTTGGAACATGGTGTGCAGGAATTGTAATTGCTTTATTCTTGCTGATGTCCCGAGCGATTTTTTCTGCTCTTCTCTTATTCACGAAGCTACCAAAACCCCGCACGTAGATGTTTTCACCATCTGCCATTGAGTTCTTTACTACTTCAAAAAACTTTTCGATAGTTGCTGATACGTCAGCTTTCTCGATGCCTGTTTTGGCCGCGATCTCAGAGATTACTTCTGCTTTAGTCACCGGAGTATTTTTTTTAGATGTTACTTAATTGATTAGAAATCAAAATTTTCTGGGCGGCAAAGGTAGGACTAGAATTTAATTTTTAAAACTTTGATCTCAAATTCAGAGGTTTGTCTGTGGTTTTTTTGTTTTATCTATTCCATTGACTGATTTTTCTCGACTAGTGATTTCTTGGTTCCACCAAAATGGCAGGGATCTTCCTTGGAGGCAAACCTCTGATCCATACCGTATTTGGCTGTCAGAAGTGATCATGCAACAAACCCGGGTTGCCCAGGGACGTAAGTATTATGAACGTTTTTGTGAACGGTTTCCAGCAATAAATAATTTGGCCGAAGCCCATGAAGAAGAGGTTCTAGAGATCTGGCAGGGATTAGGGTATTACTCCAGAGCACGAAATCTGCATGCCGCAGCAAAATGGGTTATGGAAGAAAAGGAAGGTGTTTTCCCGGATAAGTATGAAGAAATCATCAAGATGAAAGGTGTAGGGGAATACACTGCAGCGGCCGTTTCATCATTTGCCTTCCATGAAGATCAGGTTGTGGTAGATGGTAATGTGCTCCGTGTGTTCTCCCGTATATTCGGTATCGCCGACGATATACGTCTGCCGAAAACAAGGAAGCAGATATATGATTATGTCCGAAACCATCTGCCTTTAGGGGAATCATGGAACTACAATCAGTCAATCATGGAACTTGGTGCCCTGATTTGTACACCCTCACAACCGAACTGTCAAAATTGTCCTGTATCTATTTTTTGTGAAGCTCGCAGAACAAACCGACAGGCATCGATTCCATTCAAAAGTAAATCTAAAGAGAGAAGGAAGCGATTCCTCAATTATCTTTTGTTTCAGGTTGGTGATGAATATTTGTTTTTCAGAAGAGGTGAGAAAGATATCTGGGAAGGTCTATTTGAACCATTTCTTCTTGAGACAGACCGTATTTTTTCAGGTCATGAGATATCGGCTGCTGTCGAAAAGGTGGCCCCGAATCACGAATTTTCGGCTTTTTCTTTTCCTGTTGAGAAACATATTTTGTCGCATCAAGAATTATTTGTGGCAGTTTGGCTAATTAAAACACAAGGCAGGCCTGAAATCAATAACGGTCGTTGGGTTCATGAGAAGGATCTGGCGGCCCTTCCGAAGCCAATAATTTTTTCTAAAATCATGGGCTTGAAAAAGGGATCTACATTACCTTTGACTTTTTAAATTTTATGGCAAGTTTTAATAAAATAACACTCGTAGGGAATGTTGGTCGCGACCCGGAACTAAAACAAACTGCGACGTCTAAGGTGGTTGATTTTTCCATCGCAATCAACGAACCCGCCAGAGGCCAGCAACCCGAGAGAACGGAGTGGTATCGGGTGTCTTTCTGGGACAGAAGGGCTGAAACCATAGCTCAATATGTACGGAAGGGTACCCAGATAATGGTAGAGGGCAGATTAAGTGTCCGAACGTATACAGATCCAAATACGCAAAGAGAAAGATATTCTCTCGAAGTGACCGGAACAGACTTTGTTTTACTTGGAAGCCGTCCTTCAGGAGAGGAGGGTGGGACTCCCGCAGGAGGAGGATATGCTGCACAGTCGGTACAGCCAGCGCAGCCAGCATCGTCAACACAGACCTCAGCACCTGCTCCGGTTCCTTCAATGCCGTCAGGCCCTCCGCCAACCTTTGCCAAAGGGGGTGAAGAGGATGATCTTCCATTTTAGGAGGACTCTTTTTCGTCGGAACTGTTTTTGGGGGATTGCCGGAGCGAATTTTTATAGTCTACCGGGTTCTAAAAACAAAATCAAACAAAAAGTCGCCGGTAATTTTCGGATAATCACATTGGTTAAATTCCGAAGGTCACCGGCAATTTTGTGAAAAGCAATTTTTAGTAAAGCTTCCTGAAGGATGTCGAAAACAGAATTCCGTTATCCGCCAGCCTCAAATATGTTCAGGGGTGGGCTCTTCTTCTGGCCTTGATTTTACACCTGTTTCTTCCTTCTTTTTGGGAAACAATACAGATGCGATTATGCTGATGGCTAGTATTCCAACGATGATATAGAGAGAATGGGCATTCGTGAAACCGATGGATTTCAACCAGTTGTGCGCCAGCATTTTTGTTCCGATGTAGGTGAGTAAAACTGCTAGTCCAACATTCAGATAGTGAAAAATATGAAGGATATTGGCCAGAAAAAAGAACATTGACCGAAGTCCGAGAACAGCGAATATATTGGAAAAGAAAACGATGTACGGGTCTTTTGTAACAGAAAAAACAGCGGGTACAGAATCAACAGCAAATATTAAATCGGTGAATTCAATGATCATCAGAACGACAAAAAGTGGAGTTGCCATCCACTTTGCATTCTTTTTCACGAAAAAGTTTTCGCCGACATAACGTGGGTACACAGGAAGGATTTTCGAAATGAGTTGAACAACAGGATGTTTATCCGTTTCAATTTTGTCATCATCCCCGCTTTCGAAAAACATCCTGATTCCGGTAAATGCCAGAAAAGCACCGAACAAATACATAATCCAACTGAATTCCTGAAGCAATGCAGAACCAACAAAAATGAATATGCATCGTAGAAAAACGGCTCCTAATATTCCCCAGAAAAGGACCTTTTTAAAGTATTTCTCCCGAACACCAAACGAAGAGAAAATGAGAATTAAGACGAAGATATTATCTACAGACAGGGCATATTCCACCAAATAGCCCGTGATGAATTCGAGAGACATATTATGCCTGTAATTCTGAAGGCTTTGTTCAAAATTGCCCGGAATAAGAACTACATGATCTGCGTATTTTTTGTGAAGGATTTCAAGTTTCTGGTAGGAATCGATTCCGTGTATGAGCTCGCCTTTTAAATCTATAATAATATAAAAGGCGGCGGCGCATAATATCCACACGGCTGACCAGGTTGCCGCTTCTTTGAACCGAACGACGTGATTGTTTTTACTGAATACACCCAGATCTAAAAAGATCATCAGGGCAACGAAAAACAGAAAGGAAGTAAAAAATATTAATTCGTTCGACATTCAGACTGGCCGTTTCAGGCAGTGGATTGCTTGCGGCAAAGAAAGCCCATTTTTCAATGCCAAACCTACTTTAAATACTTTTTAGGGCAAGTTCAGCCCAAACGGTTACGAATCATTCAGGTTTCATTCAGGATGAAAAAATTTAATAAAATCAGGAAAAAAACTTTTACCCAATTTGCAGACGAATCTATATGGAAAGGAAAATCGAAATAAAGTCGTGGTTTACAGGACTGCAGGCATCTATAATTCAGGCTCTTGAACAGGAAGATGGCACAGGTGTTTTTGGAATAGACGAATGGGACAGACCAGGTGGGGGAGGAGGCATAACCAGGCTTTTGAAAGGTGGGGCAGTTATTGAAAAGGGTGGAGTGAATTTCTCTGCAGTATATGGAGAAACACCGGATCCGATAAGGAAGAGTTTTCAGTCGGATGCATCTGAGTTTTTTGCCACCGGTGTTTCAATTGTGATTCACCCTCAGAACCCTTTTGTTCCGATTATTCACATGAATGTGCGCTATTTTGAGTTATCGGATGGCAACTCCTGGTTTGGAGGTGGGATTGACTTAACACCTTCCTACGTATTTCATGAAGATGGCGTTTTCTTCCATGCGGCATTAAAGGAGGTATGTGATCAGTTTGATCCACTTTGGTATGCCAAGTACAAGTCCCAGGCAGATTCCTATTTCAGGATTCCGCATCGAAATGAAACAAGAGGAATTGGTGGTATCTTTTACGACCGCCTGGCAGCAAAAGATTTGGAGAACTTTACCCGACTTTGGGAATTCACAAAAAAAGTCGGCTCTGCTTTTGCTCCGGTGTATACGTCGTTGATAGCGAAGCGAAAAAATACACCATTTACAGAAGAGCAGAAATTCTGGCAACTGCACAGGCGTTCCAGATATGCAGAGTTTAATCTGGTTTATGATGCAGGTACAAAATTTGGACTTGAAACAAACGGACGGACTGAATCTATCCTAATGAGCCTTCCCCCCGTTGCATGTTGGGAAAGCAATTACTCACCCATGGAAGGAAGTCCGGAATTTGTCAGTCAGGCGTATTTTCAGAACCCTACAGATTGGGTATAAAGAAAGAGATCAAAAAAAGGCCTCTTTTCGGAGGCCTTTTTTTTGATGATTACATAAACTTGACGCGGTTGTCTTTGACCTTCACAATTTCTTTCAAAGCTTCTGTGATGTAGTATTGTCCTCGGCTTTGATATTTTTGTTCGATCTGCGATTTGTACGAAGAGAAATCTTTTGTTTCCGGTGCCGGGGTGAAGTTTGTCATTTTGATGACACCGACTCCGTTTTCTCCGGTTAGTGGTTTTGAGGTAACATTTGGTTTTAATCCCATTGCCGCTCCAACCGTTAACGGGTCGTATCCGAAATCACCAATGTTGCTTGCGGATAATGAGATGCCTGGTGCTACGTTACTTACAGCGCCCTGGCCATAAGCTGTTGCCATTTCCTGCACTGTTTTACCTTTTAGCTTCGCGATAATCTGGGCAGCTTTTTTCTGCTTGATCACTTCTGTTTTCACCATGTCTTTTACATCTTCCAGTTTTGCTTCGCCTTCATTTGTTTCTTTAGTTTTCAAGGCTACTACATAGCGATCATTGAATTCATACAATTTGATGGCACCTATTTTTTCCTCATCAGAGAAAGCCCAGATAACAAGGTTTCTTGCTTCCGGAATGTCGTTAACATATGTAGAATTTTTCTGAAGTGACTGTGCCGTCATTTTCATCAGTTTATTGTTTCTCTTCACAGCAGTATCAAATTCAGCCTGGGTATTGGCTTTACTTTTGAATTCGTTGGCCTGACGGTAAATCACATCTTTGGTGGAATCTCCGGCAGAAATGTTCCGGGCAATGTTGGCGACTTTATATTTCAGATTCGTTTTTGGTTCTGTTACTTTGATGATGTGGTATCCGAAATCTGTTTCCACAACATCTGAAAGAAGACCTTTTGAAGGAAAGTTGAAAACAGCATCCTGAAAAGGTTTCACCATTTTGTTTTCGCCAAACCAGCCTAGATCGCCACCTTGTGATGCGGTACCATCTGTTCCGTAAATTCTGGCCATTTCTTCAAAGGATTCTCCTTTTTTAATTCTCGCCAGAACGGCCTGAGCACGTTTTTTAGCTCCTGCTTTCGCAGTGTCATCCGGACTGTTTGGTTTGAAAAGGATGTGAGACGCTTTTGCGTATGAATCACCTTCGTTGATTTTGTCAATCAGTTTGTAGAGAGTGTACGTAGCTCCTGAAAGGTATGGACCATAAACACCTCCTTTCTGAATGGCATCCAAATCTGAGGTCAGTTCTTTTGGCATTTCACTCACATTCATAGATTTATATGAATCTTTCCCGTCAGTCCTTGCCTTGGCGAATGCAGTGTCGTTTTCTGGTTTTTCAAATTCAGCTTTCAGTTCAGAAAGTTCGTTTTGGAAAAAAGCAGAATCGGCTTTGCTCGGTTGTATCATAAACTGAACGTATTCCAGTGAACGAGTATCCTGAGATTTGTATTTGTACTGGTGCCCCTTCAGATAATCTTTCAGTTCATCATCAGATACCTTAACAGTAGAATCTACAATTGAGGAGAAAGGCACATACACATATTCAAAATCTCCTTTGGCAGACTGGCTTTCGTATTCACGTTTTGCTTCTGCTGTCGTTACATAATTTGTTTTGGTCAGCAATGCTTCATACTTGGTACGGATCCTGTCTTCCGGAAGCTTTGCTTCAAAATTATACCAGGCCGCTTTTTGCTGAGGTTGTGCCTGGTCGATGTTTTTCAGGAAGTTTTCAACCAATGATTTATTGAACTCTTTCGTTGTTTGGTCAACGAAAGTCGATTTAATGGCCTGGTGAATATTTTTTCCCTGCACCATATCAATTTTCTCGTCATCTGAAATCTCAACGCCAACGTTTTCGGATTCTGCTAAAAAGACTTTTTTGAAAATCAGTTGATTCCAGGCTTGCTCCCGGATGCCCTGCATCTCTTGTTCTCCGGGGTTTTTGCCTTGTTGTACGGCGTAATCATATTCCAACTGGCCAATTTCCTTCTGGTATTCCTCCAGAGTAATTTTGTCGCCATCGATTTCACCAACAATCTGTTTGTTGCTGAATAAGCTTGAATTGGAGGTCAGCAGATCACTGCCAACCACAAAAAGTCCTAAAGACAGAGCCACGATTCCGGCTGCTAAACCTGCTCGTTCTCTGATTTTGGTAATTATCGCCATTTTATTGTCTGTTCTCGAAAAAAGGAGTGCAAAGAAAGAGGTTTGATTTTTGAATACCAAACCAAATATTTGAGCTGTCTGTTAATGGATTAACGTTTTGGTTCAGTGAAAATAGGCCCTGAGAGGTATGGAAATGATGTGATTCGACCGGATTACAACCCCATTCATCTGGGCCGGGATGAACTTCAATCTGGATACAATCGGGATTAGTTGTTCGTCCACATTGTAACCGAATTTCTGGATAATGGTGGGGTTGCTGATGGTGCTGTCGGGATTAACGGTGAAGCTTATAGTGGCTTGCCCTTCGGCATTTGCTCTTACAGCCAGAGAGTCGTAGTAAATGTTCTGCATGAAAAAAAGAACCATTTCTTCTTCTGTGCCATTGTAACGAGCTTCCTGAGATTCGATGATACGAAAGTTGCCAGACTTTTCCTCTACGGGCTTTTCATTACTCTTCTGCTGCTGAACCTTTACTTTTGGTTTTGTTGATTTCTTCTGTGCAAATGAATTTGACGCAAAAAATGCCAGTAACAACAAGATGAACGTGTATTTCATTGATATTTTCATTCTCAATTGGGTCTTAGCAATCTTTGATAGGACAGGGAATCGGTCCGTTTTTTGGAATTTTACGGCCTTTGTGGATTCCTGTGCTTCTGCAGCTCAGAGTTGCCAGGCAAAACAGCAAGCAAATAATCAATGGTTTCAGTCTCAATGAATTATGGTTTAACACTTTGTTAATGAATTCCAATAGTTCTTAACCTCGATGCAAATCTATGAAAAGTAGCGAAAAAGGTTTGCAAGGTTCGGTCAATAGCGACGTATATTTGCAGCCTAATTTTGTAAAATTTTTTAACTACAAGAAAATCAAGTAACTATGAAATTCCAATTCAAAAATCTGGCTTATTTATTCATTGCTGGAATGATCGGTTTCACATCCTGTGGAGAAGATAATGAAAATGTACCTGCACCGACGCTGACCTTCACTTCCGGAGGTGCGGCTTCTGCATCTTTCAATTCTAATGAAACGGCATCATTTTCAATGGATTTAAATTCAAACGATGACTACAAGTCATTAAAAGCAACATTGAGTTACACAGATAACAGTGGTTCTGTAAAGACATCAACTGTGAAAGATGCCAACAACTCAAACAAAGAAATTGATTATACAAAAAATTCGGATATCGAAACATCCTATGAAGGTGCCAAGGTTGTGAAAGTTGCCCTTCCAGCTGATGCTAAGACAGGAACAGCGTGGACAATTACAGTCGTAGCAGCAACTTCTGGCGGAAGCACTACAGCAACATTTACAGGAAAGATTGTAAATACCTGGTCTGCAAAATTACTCGGCGCCCAGAATAATTCTGCCGGTTC
>CAMCXM010000138.1 GCA_945883425.1 Spirosoma fluviale | reverse complement strand
CCATTGACGTAAGCCGATTTGATGTTAACGGCTTTGTCGTTGGGATTTGTCACCCGCATCCGGAGAGTAACGGTTTTAAGGTCGGTGAAAACCGTGTCAAAAAAGAAGGTATCGGCTGAAAAGATGAGTCCTTTAGAAGGGGCCGTATCGAGGGTTTCTTTCTCTGTAGAACAAGAATAAAAGAGTGTACCCAGAGAAAGGAAAACAAGTGTGAGGTAAGTGCGGATTTGATGCATCATATTGATTCGAGCCTAACCTAACGCTTGTTTTCAGTGATTATTAATTGGTTTGTCGGATTCAAAATCAGGCTTCGGATCCTTCGGTGAGTCGTTCTGCATTTTCGGCGATGCGCAACTGGGCGATGAATTCACCGATGTCGCCGTCCATAACGGTCGGAAGATTGTAGACTGTAAGCCCGATCCGGTGATCGGTCACACGACCCTGCGGATAGTTGTAAGTCCGGATTTTTTCAGAGCGGTCGCCAGTGGCCACCATGCTTCGGCGGGCCTGGGTTACTTCCGCGTTTTTCTTTTCCCACTCGAGGTCGTACAACTTGGCTCTCAGCATGTTCATGGCACGCTCTCTGTTTCCAAGCTGGGAGCGTTCTACCTGACAGACCACCACAATACCGGTTGGTTTGTGGGTAAGCTGTACTTTGGTTTCTACTTTGTTTACGTTTTGCCCACCTGCACCTCCGGAACGGGATGTCTGCAGTTCGATATCCGCTGGGTTGATTTCCACATCCACTTCTTCGGCTTCGGGAAGCACCGCTATGGTGGCGGCAGATGTGTGGACCCGTCCTTGCGTTTCCGTTGCCGGCACACGCTGCACACGGTGAACGCCCGATTCAAATTTCATTTTGCCATAGACATCGTCGCCCTGAACGGCGGCCGAAATGTCTTTATAACCACCGGAGGTTCCTTCGGTGAAATCGAGGACTTCGAATTTCCAGCCCATGGTTTCGGCGTATCGCTGGTACATCCGGAAAAGATCGCCGGCAAAAATGGCGGCTTCATCACCACCGGTTCCACCACGGATCTCGAGGATGACGTTTTTGCTGTCCATCGGATCTTTCGGGATGAGCATATCGCGAAGGGTGGCTTCCAGTTGCTCTTGTCTGGGTTCCAGGGCGTTGAGTTCGGCTTTGGCCATGTCCCGGAAATCTTCGTCTTTTTCCGTGTTCAGAATTTCTTTGGCTCCGGTGATATCGGCCAGTACCTGCGTATAATCGGCGTACACCAGCATGATCTTCTCCAAATCTTTGTATTCTTTGGAGAGTTGGGAGAACCGTTTCATGTCGGCCATGGCATCGGGCTGGGAGAGCAATTCGCCCACTTCCCGAAAACGGTCTTTAATTCCTTCGAGTTTGTCTATCATAAAATTGCGGATGCAAAGGTAGACTTCCGGCCCGACCGTGCAAAGGAGAATTAGGAATTAGGAATTGAGAATTAGGAATTATGAGGATTGAGTGATAAGTGATGAATGATGAGTGATGAATGATGAGTGATGAATGATGAGTGATGAGTGATGAGTGATAAGTGATGAATGATGAGTGATAAGTGATGAGTGATGAATGATGAGTGATGAGTGATGAATGATGAGTGATGAGTGATGAGTGATGAATGATCAGTGATTAATGATGAGTGATGAGTGATGAGTGATGAATGATGAGTGATGAATGATGAATGATGAGTGAGGAATTATGAATGATGCTTACAGTGGCGCCAATAGCGCCAAATAAGGAATACAGAAATCAGTTTCAAGAACAAACCCGAAGAGATAGGGCCAGGATTTTTGTGATCATTTCCGCCGGAACGAGAATCCCTTTAAACTTTGAACATTAAACTTTCAACTACGTCAAGCGGCCCTGATCGGAGGGGTAGCCCGGAAAGGGCGAGGAACGAAGCCCTTGAGGACTACAACCAGAGAGCAGGAAATGCCGCCCTGAAAATCCGGACAACTTTAAAAAGGACGGTATCGATTCTTTAAAGGAAGTCCACGATTCTGGCTTTCCGGAAAAATGCCCGCATATTTGGGCCGCCGATGTCGTTTGAAATTCACCTTCCGTTGTTTGACGGGCCGTTTGACCTGCTGCTGTTCTTTATCGAACGGGATGAGCTGGATATTTACGACATTCCGATCGCCAAAATCACGGATGATTTTCAGGAATACCTGAAACGGCTGGAGGAAATGAACATGGATGTGGCCAGCGAATTTATTGTGGTGGCCGCCAACCTGATCCGGATTAAGGCCCGCATGCTGCTTCCACGTGCGGAAATAAATGATAAGGGCGAAGAAATTGACCCAAGGGAGGAACTGATTCAGCACCTTCTGGAATACAAACGTTTCAAGGAAGCCAGTAAAACCCTGGCGGAAAGTGAAGAACAACGCCTGGCCCGGTTCGAAAGGGGCAACATCGAGCGGGAACTGAAGCACTTTATCAGCGATCGGGAGGAGGAATCGGAACTGGAATCGCTGGACCTCTACAAGTTGATGAAGGTGTTCAACAAAGTGCTGAAGCGCTTTGAACTGGCGAGTCAGCAACCCAAACACGTGGTGGTGCAATACCCGTACTCGATTGAAGGCCAGACGGAACTGATCAGAGAACGACTGCTTTCGAAGAAACGACTTTCGTTTGTGGAACTGGTGGAAGAAATGCCGCAGCGCATTGCAGTGGTGTTTAATTTTCTGGCGATCCTGGAAATGATCCAGTTGCAGCAGATTGAAATTGTGATCGGCGAAGGATTTAACAACTTCTGGATTCAGGAACGGGAGGTTGAAGTTTAAAGTTCAAGGTTTGAAGTTCAAAGTTTAAAGAATTCTGATTCTTGATATGGATTGTTTCTTTTGAACTTTTACTCAGAAAGGATGCCAGCGAGGTCGATGGATATTTTGCAATCGGATACTGTAAATTCAAGGTTGCCGGCACTCTCCATTATTTGATACAGACCGGAGCTGTCGAGTGACCAGGCAACGAATGTGTTGTCATCCGGATCGACAAGAACATAGTATGGCACTTTCTGCTCCTGGTACAACCCGAATTTTACACCTTTGTCTTTTCGCTTTGTCGAAGGAGATAGTATTTCAAAAATAGCGGAAGGAGGAAACGTCAACCGATTGCCTTCCACAGGTTTGCACAAAATAAGAATATCAGGTTCCACAACCGTTTCATCATCAATTACCCAATCAATGGGCATAATGGCACGACACTTTTTGCTTGTACCCAGCTCTTTTGAAAGTGCAATCAGAATCCGGGTGTTCAGGTCCTGGTGCCGGTAGGTGGGAGCAGGACTCATCGCATATGGAAAACCATGGATGAGTTCCCATGGATCATTCCATTTTTCCCAATCGGAAATGGTGTAGGATTGATCGTATTTTTCCAGAGCATCTCCCATGATGCAAATATAGACGTTTCTGATTCAGATCAGATCTTGAGATAATTCCGAAAAATCAGTGAATGGCAATTCCCTACCAAAATCTAATGTGGCATTCTGTGGTTATGATTTATTGCAACAACGAAGAAACAGATTCAACGGAAATGCTTATATCCTGAATCGACCCGATTGAAGTTTTCCCTACCTTTGCGGCCCGTTTACCTTCAAAATGAGCATGACCGCCGCTGAAATCCGCCAGACCTATCTCGATTTTTTCAAATCCAAAGAACACCTGATTGTGCCTTCAGCGCCGCTGGTGGTGAAGAATGACCCGACTCTGATGTTTACCAACGCGGGCATGAATCAGTTTAAAGATTATTTTCTGGGAAACCGGACTCCACCTTCAAAGCGGATTGCCGACACACAGAAATGTCTCAGGGTGAGCGGAAAACACAACGATCTGGAAGAGGTTGGTCACGATACCTACCACCACACCATGTTCGAAATGCTGGGCAACTGGTCTTTTGGCGACTACTTTAAAAAGGAAGCCATCGCCTGGAGCTGGGAACTGCTGACAGAGGTGTACAAAATTGAAAAAGACCGCCTCTATGTAACCGTTTTTGAAGGTGATTCAAAAGAAGGAATTCCCCCATCCTCTATTGCTTTGGCCGAATGGAAAAAGATGGTGGCGGATGACCGCATTGTGTACGGCAATAAAAAGGACAATTTCTGGGAAATGGGCGATACGGGTCCTTGTGGGCCGTGCACCGAAATCCACGTTGACTGCCGGTCGGATTCGGAGCGTGCCAACACACCCGGCCGTGAACTGGTGAACAAAGACCACCCGCAGGTAATTGAAATCTGGAACAACGTATTCATTCAATACAACCGGAAAGCAGACGGTTCTCTCGAACAACTTCCTGCCACCCATGTGGATACCGGAATGGGTTTTGAGCGACTGGTGCGGGTAATTCAGGGAAAACAAAGCAACTACGATACCGACGTTTTCATGCCGATGATTTCGGCTATGGCTTCTGCCAGCGGTAAAAGATACGGAGACGATGAGCAAGTCGATGTGGCTTTACGGGTTCTGGCCGACCACATCCGGGCCATTAGTTTTGCCATTTCAGACGGGCAACTTCCGAGCAATGTGAAAGCGGGTTATGTGATCCGCCGGATTTTGCGACGGGCCATCCGCTATTATTTCCGTTACCTTGATCAGAAGCAGCCGTTCATTCACCGGTTTGTGGAGAATCTGGCCCATCAGTTTCGTGATGTATTTCCGGAACTGGATGCACAGAAAGGTTTTGTGGCAAGGGTTATTGAAGAAGAAGAAGCCTCTTTTCTTCGCACGCTGGAAAACGGTGAACGCCGGATTGCCCAGCTGATGGCGCAGGCAAAAAACAGGAACGAGGCCGTCCTTTCGGGAAGTCAGGCATTTGAACTGTACGATACATTTGGTTTTCCGCTTGACCTGACAGCCCTCATTGCCAGGGAGTCGGGTTTTATGCTGGACGAATCGGGTTTTGAGAAAGAAATGCAGGCGCAGAAAGAGCGTTCCCGCAAAGCCAGCGAAGTGGAAACTTCGGACTGGCACATATTGGAAGAACATGCAGATGCACACTTTGTGGGTTACGATGTGCTGGAATCCGAAACATCGGTTCTAAAATACCGCAAGCAGATTTCCGGAAAGGACACTGTGTTGCAGGTAGTGCTGGAACACACGCCATTTTATGGTGAAAGTGGCGGACAAATGGGCGACAAAGGCCGGATCGCACTTCGCGATGAAAACGGTACCGTCCTTTTTACACTTGAGGTACTGGACACCAAAAAAGAAAACGACCTCATCATCCAGCTGTGCAAGTACAGTGCAGATGCGGAAAAATTCCTGAAATCGGCTGACAATGCTCTGGCTCAGGTGAATGTTTTGCTACGTCACCAGACGGCAGCGAACCACTCGGCCACCCACCTTTTGCATTCGGCTTTAAGGGAAACGCTTGGAAACCATATAGCGCAAAAAGGCTCGCTGGTGGCACCCAATCAGCTGCGTTTCGACTTTTCGCATTTCTCCAAAGTAACCGACGAAGAACTGAAAGCGATTGAAATCCGGGTGAATGAGAAGATTCGTGAAGACATTGCCCTTCAGGAACTTCGGAATGTACCGATTGCCGAAGCCACCAAAATGGGCGCCACGGCTTTGTTTGGTGACAAGTACGGTGAGTTTGTTCGGGTGATTATTTTCGACCCGGCCTACAGCATGGAATTATGTGGCGGAACCCACGTAAAACGGACGGGTGAAATTGGCTGGTTCAAGCTGGTTTCGGAGAGTTCGGTTGCGGCTGGTGTTCGCCGGATTGAAGCCCTGACCGGTGATGGTGCTCAGAAATTTGTAGAGCAAAAACTGGATACAGTGGATCAGATTTCTGAGATTCTCAACAACCCGAAAGACCTCACCAAAGCCATTCAGGCATTGCTGGCAGAGAAAGATGCCCTCTCTAAAAAAGTGGAAGAAGCTGAACTGGAGCGGAAACAACAAGTAAAGCTGGAACTGATATCGAAAGCCATTCAACAAAACGGCGCCACACAAGTCATTTCAGAAGTGAAGGTCGGATCTGCCGACACCCTTAAACAACTCGCCTTCGAACTGAAGGAGCAGTATGCCGATTTGTTCATGGTTCTGGCGGCTTCTGTGGATGGAAAACCACAATTGGCCGTAATGATCGGCGATGATTTGCTTTCCGCCAAAGGACTAAACGCCAGCAACATTGCTCGTGAACTGGCCAAAGAAATCAAAGGTGGTGGCGGTGGCCAGCCATTTTTTGCTACTGCTGGCGGCAGCGATGTGAGTGGGATTTCAGGGATGATCGAGAAAGCAAAAAGTCTTTTGAGTTAGGGATAAACCTGAGTCAGCATCTGAAAGCAAAACGCAACCGGTCGATGCGTGATTTCCATTCGATGACAGCCTTCAACCCACAGGGAATACTTTATTTGTAAATCCAGAACGTGAAGACCAATTAAGGCTGGTGGTTTATATGTCGTTGGAATTCGGCGTTTATTTCCCGGAAAAAAAATGGGAAAGCTCGGCATTTGATTTGAGTTCCTCCAGAAAGGCCACACGGATTGGCTTTGATATATATTCAAGTACAAACGGATAAATCCGGGTCTTATATTGATCTTCGGGATCCGGCGATGAAGTGAGAATGATGATTTTGGTATCGGGAAATGCAGGAAAAAACATGGATGCATAGTACTCCAGAAAATCAAAACCATCGAGTCCGGGCATATTCAGATCCAGAAAAATCAATTCCGGAATATTTCTCTGAGTGATTGGAAGACGACTTTGATTCTTAAAAAATTCAAGCGCCATTTCACCATCGTTGAAGATATTTATTTCGGAACAAAAGGCACTTTTTTCAAGAGATAATTGCATCACTAATGTAGATACACGATCGTCATCTATACATAATACGTTTGAAATCATTTTGAGTGGGGGAAACTGATTATAAATTTAGTTCCTTCATTTTCTTCGCTTTCAACTTCTATGAACCCTCCTAAAGAAGTAATCTGGGAATGCACCAAATACAATCCGATTCCCTTGCTGTCAGGATGGTTGTGAAATTTCTGATAGAGTCCAAAAATCTTATTCTGAACCTTTGCCATATTAAATCCAAGTCCATTGTCTTCAAAAATCAACTGGGTAAAGTTTTCTAATTCAACAGAGTAGATGAAGATAATGGGCTTGCTGTCTTTTTTTGAGAACTTAATCGAGTTGGTAATGAGGTTGAGAAAAACACTCTCCATGTATGCAGGGTTAAATCTGGTGCCACTTGCAACCGCAAAATTTGTATGAATCATAGCACCTGAATCCACGATCTGGCTTTTTATGGACTCCTGAACATTACGGCAGGTTTCTTCAAACGAAACCCAAACCTGATCAACACTATCCTTTTCCTTAATTATTAATATCTCGACCAAATCGTTGAGCGTGGTATTGAGATGATCAGTTGAAATACGGAAACCATCCAACAGCTTCAATGTCATAGGATCTTCAATTTTCGACACATCAAGAAGCTCCAGTATAGCCATCAGGTTGGTTAGAGGTGCCCTCATATTATGCGATGTTATAAACGAAAACTGCTTGAGTTCCTGATTGGTTCTGGTCAGGTCTTTCACCAGTTGATCACGTTCAATTTCGCGTTTCTTATTTCTGGTGGTATCCCGTTGAATCGAAATCCAATGGGAATACTCTCCTTTTTGGTTGACTACCGGGATCATATTGGTGTAAACCCAATATTCTTCACCTCCTTTCCGGTAATTAAGAGCCTCAAATTCAACCGGCATATACGTCCGGAACGCTTCGTTCAAAAGGGCAAAATCAATTTCATCACTCTTCTCTCCCTTAAAGAGTATTGCAGTTTTTCCTCTGATTTCGTGGATGGAATATCCCGACATTTGTTCAAAAGTCTGGTTCACATACACAACACCCGGGTGCAATGGGTCTTCTTTTTTGATTTCCGCAATTAGAATGCTGTCGGAAGAATTGGTGATCACCGACTCGAGCAGCTTGAGTCGCTGTTCCTCTATCTTTTGATTTGTAATATCATGCATGGCGCCAATCACCCGAATGGCTACTCCCTTGTCATTCCGGATGATGATGGCTTTGTCCTGAACAAAAGCATATTCACCACTAGCTTTCTTGAACTGATATTCTTCAATCCAGTTTAATTCAGCTCCAGCGATTGCATCCTTAAACGACAGATGCACCCGATTCTTATCCTCCGGATGCAGGTAGTCGATAAAGGTGAGACCGGAATCCTGTATGGCCTCCGGCGGATATCCGAATAATGTGAAGAATCCTTCTCCCCAGTACGTTGTATTCTGCAACAAATCGGAATCCCAGATGGCATCAAATGTAGCCTGGGTGACGTAGTTAAAACGCTCATTGCTGATTCGCACCTCGTCTTCCGCTCTTTTTCGCTCGGTAATGTTCTGACCAATCGCTATTTTCCTCCCGTCTGAAATCGGCACATTCATCCACGACGTATTGATCAGTCCCTTTGACCTTGAAATGGTATCGGAATCCATCCATGAAGTATTTCCTGAATGGATGAAATCAATTACTTTTTGTCTTTGTTCCGGATCTGGATACAACTCATTTAGAAAGTCTTGGGTATTCGCCATTTCTTCCAGTGTCCAACCGAGTTCTTTCTTCCAGAACGAGTTTACATATTCATAATTCCCGTCTTTGTCATAAAAACCGATCATAATGGGAATGTTCGAAAGAATGGTTTCTGCTTGTTCTTTCTGCTTGATCAGATCACGTTCGGCTTTCTTCCGGGCAGTGATGTCGTAATGAAGGCCCATGGACCCTGTTACCTGACCATTGAGATTAAAAATCGGTGTTCCAACGATAATCACATCCAGAATCTGGCCGTCTTTCCGCTGGATTGAAAACTCATAATTGTCGGTCTCCCCTTTTTTTCTTGCTTCAATGCGATCCTTCATCCGGTTTTCGAATTTGGGCATCAGAATTTCGGTTGCCTTTTTTCCAAGAAGTTCAGATTCTGAATAGCCAACCATCTCGCAGAATTTGGGATATGCCTTGACGATTTTCTCATCGATATCGACCTCCATGAGACCAAGTTCGATGTTGTCGAACAAATTCCTGTACTTAGCCTCACTTTGAAGGATTGCATTCTCCACTGCCATACGGTCAGTGATGTCCTGGTACTGAATAATAAAATGGCTCACCTCCCCATCTGC
>CAMCXM010000137.1 GCA_945883425.1 Spirosoma fluviale | reverse complement strand
AATCCTACAATTCCGTCCTCATTCTGTACGACCAGGACTCCGAACATTTTTCCAATGACGGTACCGTTTTGACCTTCCTCCAACCCAAAATTATGCACCCATTCCTTCTGTTCCAGAAGATGGATTTTTAATAAAGAGGCGGCTTCCAGACAAAGTGGGTGAGGAGTTGTCGAAAAGGGATCCTGAAATGTTTTCGGACAATCATCACGTGAACCGGATTCCGGAAACGGAATAAAAAGCGAAGGTTGTCTGCTTAGAGTATCGTGATTTCCGGTTTGCATTCAGGTGGCAATCTGCACGAATTGGCCGACAATCGAAAACCAGGATTGTCAGAAGTAAAACCAGCTTACATAAAAGGACAATCCGGAATTTCAGGAACAGACTTACCCGATTTCGTTTTCGGAAACCCGTCCTTCTGAAAAGCAGCGCAGATTTTCAATCGTTGTTTGAGCGATGTTGTGCAGCGCTGTGTCGGTCAGAAATCCCTGGTGACTGGTGATCAGTACATTCTGGAACGTCATGAGTCTTGCGACGGTATCGTCCTGAAGGATGTCGTTGGAATGATCCTCAAAAAATAAACCGGCTTCTTCTTCGTACACATCCATACCGAAGTAGCCGATTTTGCCGGTCTTCAATCCTTGAACCACTGCCTTTGTATCCACCAATCCACCACGACTGGTATTGATAAGCATCATTCCGTCCTTCATCTTTTGAATCAGATTTTTGCTGATGAGATGATGCGATTCGGGGGTAAGAGGTAGGTGAAGAGAAATGATGTCCGATTGCTCGCAAAGCTCTTCAAGGGAAGTATAGGTGAGATCGTATTTCTGTGTCAGTTCTGCATTTTCAAACGGATCAAATCCCAGCAACCGGCAACCGAATCCATTCATGATGCGGGCCACCACTCCACCAATTTTACCAGTTCCAATGATGCCCACCGTTTTTCCATGCATATCGAAACCCGTGAGTCCGTTAAGAGAGAAATTTTGTTCCATCACACGGTTGTGTGCCCGGATCAGGTGGCGGTTCAGTGCCATCATCATCGCTACGGCATGTTCTGCAACCGCATAAGGTGAATAGGCTGCAACCCGGGCCACTTTGATGCCCAGTTCTTTTGCTTTTGCCAGATCCACATTGTTGTAACCGGCGCACCGCATAGCGATGAAGCGGACTCCCACCTCATGTAAAACTTCCAGCACTGAAGCCGAGGCATCATCCGATACAAACAAACAGACTGCATCAAATCCTTTTGCCAGAGCAGCGGTTTCAATGGAAAGCCGGGATTCCAGAAAATGAAGTTCAAATTGTTGTGAATTGGCAGCCAGAACCGGAGCCTTTTCATAAGAAAAGAAATTGAAGAAGACGGTTTTCATGGGGTATTCAGAATTGAAATAGTGAAATCCAGGGCGATTGGATCTGTTTGCAAATTAGGCTTCCTGAAATGCAATTTTCATATAGAAAAATAATTTTCATTTACAGGAAACCCAGATTCATATTAGTAGCTGGTTTGGATTTCATTCCAGGTTCTGATTCAACTTGTCAGTCTATTCAAAAAACAAATTCCAAGATTAAAATTCTAATCCCTTTTTTGCATTCATTAAAGCCAGTCGTTTCACTTGCAGACCAATACCGATACTCAGAAAAAACCATTAACGGTTCTCGCCAAAGCGATTCTGAAGGCTTTGCTGTACTTTGATGTTTTCGAGTTTCCTCTCAATAAGAAGGAACTGGAAATCTACATGAATGCCCCATTTGAACATGCCGACAAAGAATTGCCCAATCTTCTGGAGGCTGGACTCATTGGGCATGACGATGTTTTTTACGGTTTCGAGCCTCTTCGTCCGAAAGTCCGCAAGCGAATGAAAGCCGAGACCGAAGCCTGGTACATTTATCCCATGGCGGTTCGGGTAACATGGCTGCTGAAATTGATTCCTTTCATTCGTTGTGTGTGCGTGTCGGGTTCTTTGTCCAAAGGGGTAATGGAAGAAGATTCCGACATCGATTTTTTCATCATTGTTCAGAAAAATCGATTGTGGATGGTCAGGGCAATTTTCTCTTTTCTGATTTTTTCTCTGCGCATCTTCAATATCAAAAAGTATTTCTGTCCCAACTACATCATGGTGGACTCCGACCTGGAAGTGAAGGATAAAAACATGTACACAGCCGTGGAAATCCGGAGCCTGATGCCGATGTACAATTATGCCTTGTATTGGGAGTTTCTCGAAAAGAATGAATGGATAAAAGAATACGTTCCGAATCCGTATAAAAAAGGAGCCTGGTATGTAAAGGAACGCAAACACATTCTGCGAAGACTTTGGTACAGCAAATACATCAACTTCATCGACGATATCTTTTTTGCACTGTACCGCTGGCATTATGGCAGGAAGTTCCGGAATCTTGAATCCTGGAATCTGACACCCAAAGATGTTCGTTTCCAGAAGAATGTGTACAAAATGCACAACACCGGCCACAGGTCCCGTATTCTGGACCAGTACGAAAAGCGGGTGGCTGAATTTGAGAGAGAACACAACATCGATCTTTCCGAAATCCGCTGATGCCATCTGTTTTACTCACTCATTCCTATTTTCTTTATCTCGATCCGAAACAGGAAGAAGCCGGTAATGCCTATCCACCAATCGGGACACTTTATGCGGCTTCCTGTCTGAAAGAAATGGGGTATGAAGTCAGCCTGTTTGATTCGATGCTGGCAAAAAGTCCAAACGAATTATTGCCCCGTCTTAAGGAAACGCAGCCCGATTTTCTGGTGGTGTACGACGACGGCTTTAACTACCTCACCAAAATGTGCCTCACCAATATGCGGGAGGCTGCGTTTGAAATGATTCACATGGCGAAGGCCAAGGGTATTCCGGTGATCATTTCCAGTTCTGACAGTACTGATCATTTTGAAAAGTACCTCGACCAGGGCGCCGATTTTGTCATTCTCGGAGAAGGGGAACGAACCTTAACCGATCTGCTGCGTGTGCTTCAGGATGGTACCGATCCGGAAACGATTCAGGGAATTGCCTGGCGCAAAAACAAGCAAAACATCAATGCAGGAAAAAGACCTGTGATGCGGGACCTTGACACGCTTCCTTTGCCTGCCTGGGAAATGGTGGATTTTGAAGCCTACCGAAACCTCTGGATTTCGAAAGCGGGTTACTTTTCAATCAATATGGTCACCACCCGGGGCTGTACATACAAATGCAACTGGTGCGCCAAACCTATTTTTGGAAATCGTTACAATGCCCGTACGCCAGGCCATGTGGTGGAAGAATTGAAGTTTCTGATCAAAGAAAAAAACGTGGACCACATCTGGTTCTGCGACGATATTTTCGGATTGAAGCCGGGCTGGCTCATTGAGTTTGCCCGGTTGGTAACCGAAGCCGGACTTCAATTCCGGTTCAAAATTCAGTCAAGAGCCGATCTGATGGTGGTCGAATCTTCTGTGAAAGCGCTGGCCGAAGCCGGGTGCGATACCGTCTGGCTTGGAGCGGAATCGGGTTCTCAGAAGATACTCGATGCCATGGAAAAGGGCATCACCCTTCCGCAGATTTACGATTCCCGTCGCCTGTTGAAACAATCCGGGATCAAAACGGCTTTCTTTCTGCAATTCGGGTATCCGGGTGAAAACATGGAGGACATTCAATCGACGATTCAGATGGTGCTTGAAACAATGCCGGATGAAATCGGGATATCGGTGACCTATCCTTTACCAGGAACAAAGCTCTATGAAAATGTGAAGTCACAACTCAGTGAAAAAAGCAACTGGAAAGATTCGGATGAACTGGCGATGATGTTTCAGAATACGTTTGCAGAAGGATTTTACAAGGAATTGCAGCGATATATGCACACCCGATATCGTCTGCAAAAAGGCATTCTGGCCATTCGAAAGGGGATGCGGAAGCCGGGCGGAATTACGTATGCATCCATGCGTTCTGCTATTTTGGTCGCCTTTCACCTGCCCATGGCAATTCTGAAAAAGCGTAAACTCATGTCGTTTAAACCGTTGTGATGCAGACTGTCTTCGATCAGGTTTCACCACTTTATGATGAAGAGTTTACCCATACTCCCATTGGGAGAAAGCAAAGGGATATTGTTTGGAGTTGTTTGCAAAAAGTAGCGCTCACACCTGAGCCTATGAATATTTTGGAGGTGAATTGTGGGACGGGCGAAGATGCACTTTGGTTAGCAAAAATGGGACATTCAGTGTTGGCCACCGATATTTCAAGTGGAATGGTGGAAGTGGCATCTTCAAAAAATAAGATACCGGGCCTCTCGTTTCGTCAGGCGGATCTCCAAAATCTGGATGGCTTGGTTGATGCTGGTTCCGTAGATCTGGTGTACTCTAATTTTGGGGGACTCAACTGTGTTTCGCCAACTGGATTCCGGAAGTTTTTGGAACAAGCGGCCAATGTTCTCAAACCAGGTGGGAGTCTGGTCGTAGTCGTGATGCCGGATTTTTGCTGGATGGAGTCTCTTTATTATGCAATAAAAGAACCTCGAATGGTTTTCCGGCGGATCATTGGCCGGTCACCGGCTGTGAATGATTCGATCCCATACGATGTTTTTTACTACAATCCGGAGCGGATAAAATCGCTGGCTTCCGGATTATTTGAACCAGGTTTTTTGTCTCCTGTGGGGTTCTTTCTGCCACCGTCAAATCTCAGGGTTTTTTTCTCGAAGCACCCTGGGATTCTGGACCGTCTTGAGAGGCTCGAGAAGTGCTTCTCCGGATTTTCGCATGTTGCATTTGCCAGCGATCATTTTTTCTTTCAGTTTACAAAATCCAAAAGATGAAAGTCATTCTCAGCCACGGTTATTTCCTCGAAGACGATCTGAAAGAACAGCAAATCATGAAGCCTTACCCGCCTTTGGGTATTCTCTATATATCGGCCTGGCTCAAGCAACATGGGATTTCCTGCACTGTCTACGATACTACCTTTTCGTCCAAAGAAGCATTCCGTCAGTACCTGCTCGATCAGAAACCCAGACTTCTGGCTCTGTACACCAATCTGATGACGAAGCTCAATGTGTTGGAAACCATTCGGTTTGTGCGGTCCCGGCCGGAATTGGAAGATGTAATCATTGTCCTCGGTGGTCCCGAAGTGACGCACAGCAAATCCAACTTTCTCAAGGCAGGTGCCGATGTGATTGCCATCGGAGAAGGGGAGGAGACCATGCTCGATCTGGCCCGTTGTCTGGAAGCAGGCAATTTTAATTACGATGCATTATCGTTGATTCCGGGCATCGCCTTTGCGGACGGTACCGGAAATGTGGTTACCACAGCGGAGCGGGAAAAACTCAAGGACATCGATTTGCTGCCCATGCCCGACCGCAAGGCCATCGACCTCACTCTTTATCTGGATGCCTGGAAGAACCGTCATGGCAGCAATGCCGCCAGCATCAGCACGATGAGGGGTTGTCCTTATACCTGCAAATGGTGTTCAAGGGCGGTGTATGGATTGAGTTACCGTCGTCGTTCTCCTGCCAAAGTGGTGGAAGAAATGAAATGGATCCGCGACCAATACAATCCGGATACGCTTTGGTTTGTGGACGATGTGTTCACCGTAAGCCACAAATGGCTGAAGGAATTTGCAGAGTTGGTCGAAGCGGAAAATATCCGCATTCCTTTCGAATGCATCACAAGGGCTGACCGGATGAACGAAGAGGTAATCCAGCTCCTTAAAAAAGCCGGCTGTTACCGTGTATGGATTGGTGCGGAATCAGGTTCGCAGCGAATCATTGACGCCATGGACCGCCGGGTGAAAGTAACGCAGGTGCGGGATATGATTATTCTGGCCAAACAATACGGAATTCAGTCGGGTACCTTTATCATGCTGGGCTATCCGGGTGAAACGGTGGAGGACATTGAAGAGACCATTCATCACCTTAAAGTATCGGCACCCGATTTATACACCATCACGCTGGCGTATCCGATTAAAGGCACCGAACTCTATGAAGAAGTAGAGGGCGATTTTCTCAACGACCTTCCCTGGGAAAGTTCCACGGACCGGCAGATCGAATTCAAACGCAATTATTCGAAGAAATTTTATGCCCGGGCATTGACAAGGGTAAACAACGAAGTGGCCTGGAGCCGCAACCAAAAGGACCTTTTCCGAAATCCGGTTCGTGTTCTGAAATTCAAAGGGAAATCCGAACTGGCCCGCCTGCTGATGTGGTGGGAAAAGAGAAAAGAGGGTTAAACAAATAACGTCCCGCATTGTTTTTGAAAACACCGGTACAAACGAAATCCGGTCTGCTACTGTTCACATCCCTCATTTCTGCATTCACGGAAAACAATTGGGCTGATGAAGGTTGCTTTTTCAATCTTTGCCGACTTTATTCACACGCATGCCGTTACGTTTCCTCTCCGGATTTTTTCTGTTCGTCCTTTTTTCAACCTCCATTGTCTTTTCTCAATCCCGCAGTCGTGTATCCGGACGGCTCACCGATACAGATAAAAAGCCGGTTGCCTTTGTCAATCTGGTGATCAAAAAACTGGCCGACAGTTCCGTTGTGAAGCTGGCGGTCACCAAAGAAGACGGACGGTTCGAGTTTCCCGGAATCGAAGCCGGACGCTACTTTCTGGAAGGAAGCTTGGTGGGATTCCGCCGTTTCAGGAGTCCGGATCTGGACGTGAAAGCAGGCGAAGACCTTGAAGCCGGCAGTTTCATGATGGCGCCCACCGATGTCAATCTGAAAGAAGTGAATGTGGTGGCCACCAAACCATTTGTTACGTTGGAGCCGGATAAAATGGTGGTGCGGGTAGATAACAATCCACTTATGGTGAACAGCAATGCACTCGAGGTGTTGCGGAAATCGCCGGGCGTAATGGTGAATCAGGATGATCAGATATTTATGATGGGCAAAAGCGGACTGGTGATTTACATCGATGGTCGCCCTTCGCCACTTGCCGACAAAGATTTGGCCAACTGGCTTCGAACGATACCGTCGGCCCAGATCGAAAGCATTGAACTCATCACCCAGCCTTCTGCCAAATACGATGCCGCCGGAAATGCCGGGATTATCAACATTCGCCTGAAAAAGAACCAGAAACTGGGAATGAACGGAAGCGTGACTTCGGGCGTATCCAACGGGTTTTTTACTGAACACAATTACTTCAAACAAAACCATTCCCTCAGTCTGAACTACGGAACCAAAAAGGTGAACTTCTTTGGATCCTACACATTTGATAAGAGTAAAGGCTGGAGTTTTATGGATGGATACCGGAAGCAATCGGAACTCACATTTGACCAGATAACCGACTTTTTTGAAACCCGACAAGGGCATACGGCAAAGTTGGGAGCCGATTGGTCCATTAATAAGCGCCATGTGTTGTCGGTAGTAGCGGACGGGAACTTTTCCGAAAATTTTTCCAATGCAAAATCGGCCAACCGCCTTTCCCGAATCGGTTCCTCACAGCCATATAGTATTCTGGAAGCACAAAACAACGGTATCAAAAACAACAACACCGGCAATATCAATCTGAACCATAACTACAAAGACACCAGTGGAAGAGAAATTACAACCGATGCCAATTACGGCTGGTACAATCTGAAAAACCGGACCAACCAACCTAATTTTTACAGGAACTTCTCGCCGGATACATCTGTGGAAGACAAATCTTTTGGCTTGAATACGCCTGTCAATATTGCCATTGCCACGTTGAAAACAGATTACGAACAAAAACTGAAAAAGTCCATTCTGGCCTTTGGGTACAAAGTGTCGCATGTAGTGACGGACAACCAGTTCAGCTTGTTCGATCGTTCTAA
Organism: Spirosoma fluviale; assembly: GCA_945883425.1. Lineage (GTDB taxonomy): Bacteria > Bacteroidota > Bacteroidia > Cytophagales > Flexibacteraceae > CAMDMI01. Next base: position 1,448 of record CAMCXM010000137.1, on the reverse strand, counting down.
TGGACAGAACGAAAAGGACCTGGACCAAAGCAGTACCTTCACCTACGAAGAGAATGTGCTCGCCGGATATGCCTCGTTCCGTCATAAATTCTCGGATAAATGGAGTTTTCAAAGCGGGCTGCGTTACGAACAGACGGTATCGAAAGGCCATCTCAAATACGAAACGCTTAGAGCCGACAGTATTGTTAAGAGGAATTATGGAAACCTCTTTCCTTCGGCCGGAATCTCGTTTACGATGAACAAAATGAATGCGTTCACCCTCAGTTACAGCCGCCGTGTGGACCGTCCGGTGTATCGCTTTCTCAATCCATTTCAATATAAAATCGACGAGCTGAGCTACGAACAAGGCAACCCGTTCCTCAAGCCTCAGTTTACGCATAACATTCAGGTGAACCATACCTTAATGTCGATGGTAAATACCTCAGTCGGGTACAGTTTTACCTCCAATTACTTTGCTCGTGTGATCGATTCATCGGGTAAAAGTTCCTCCCTCACCCGGAAAAATCTGGCTGATGTCCAGATGATGACGGTCAGCCTGAGCAGTCCCCTGCCGATCCGCAAATGGTGGAATGGGTTTTTTACTTTTACTTTCAATCACCAGGTGTTTCAATCGGATCTCGGTCCGGGAAAAAACCTGCGTCTGGTGGTAGACTATTACAGCATTTACATGCAGCATTCCATTTCGCTGCCGAAGAAGTTTGCCTTGCAGGTGTCCGGATCATATAGCTCACCCAGTGTGTGGGGTGGAACCTTTCGAAACCGTGCCTTCTGGTTTGTGGAATCGGGCATCACCAAAAAAATCCTGAAGGACAAAGCCACGATTTCACTGAGTGTAACCGATTTGTTTTTGTCGCAACGCTGGCTTGGGCGGAGTAACTTCGGTGGTATTGATATAAAAGTGGAAGGAGGCAGTGATTCCCGTCAGATCAAGGCGGGTTTCTCCTGGAACTTCGGATCGGCCGACATAAAGCAAATCCGCCGCAAAATCGGAAACACGGAAGAGAGACAGAGGCTGAGAGGTGACTAAGGAGTTAAGGGTTAATAGTGAAAAGTTAAGAGTGGTTGGTTTTCAATGGCTGAGAATAGTTGACTGGTTGAACGATCTTTGGGGACAACCTTGAAGGTTTGAATTCGGTCTCCTAATTACGGCTTTTCCTGAATGCGTACTTGAGAGGAATGCGGGATAACCTTCAAGGTTTTGAGTCAGCCAGCTCCAACTGTTTTCTACCAAAACCTGAATCCTGAGTACTGTCTCCTGATTACTACTTGCCAGCTTCTAATGACACTTGCCTCCAAAGGGGGAATTTTATAGCTTACCACAGGCAACTGACTTCCAACTGTTTTCTACCAAAACCTGAATCCTGAGTACTGTCTCCTGATTACTACTTGCCAGCCAAGCAAATCTTACCCCATAGAATATCTTCGTTTTTCCTCAGGCTTATACTGAA
>CAMCXM010000136.1 GCA_945883425.1 Spirosoma fluviale | reverse complement strand
CCCGAACTGGCTTCGGGAGGATTTAGGTGAGGTTCTAAAGCATAGAAAATCAATCATTTAAATCCTATTGCATAATCTGGGTTAATCTTAAAATCCCGGGAATCCTGATTCTGACAAAATTGGGCTGGCTGCGCTGGTAGTGAAATATGATGCCCAAACTTTCAGGAGTTTGACAAAAAAATTCAGCTATTATTTGGTAGAAGTCGAATTGAGATTTGGCCAGTTATATGGCTACCGGGACAGAGTCCCTACTTTCTACACTAAGTGCGTAGAGCACTTCGGAACTCTCCGCACAAGTGAGCGAAAGAGTGATGGGTTAGTGGTGATGGGTTATTGGTTGGGGTGGCTTTTTGGGGTTAGCCTCTTTGCATTCTGCTGTGTTCTCTGCGGTTTCGCACTTGTGTTAAGCCGACGAACGTATGCATGGCTTTCTGAATTTTTTAAATTTCGTCTGTCCTCTATATTTGGCCCACTAAATATAAACAGACTATGTGGATCAAACCTGTCGGGACAGATGCCCGAAACATTAAGGAATTTATTGAACTGCCGGTGCGGCTGTACAAAGGCGTTTCCAACTGGATCCGTCCACTGGACACCGACATCGAAGACGTTTTTCACCCCGAAACCAACAAAATGTTCCGCTCCGGCGAGTGCGAACGCTGGATTCTGGAAAACGACAAAGGCGAAGTCGTCGGCCGGGTCGCTGCCTTTTACGACAAGCGTTTATTCAAAGCCGGAAAGCCCAAAGTGGGTGGAATGGGTTTTTTCGAATGCATCGACAACCAGGAAGCCGCCGATCTTCTTTTCAAAACCTGCGAAGAATGGCTGGTTTCAAAAGGAGTCGAAGGAATGGACGGATCCATCAATTTCGGAGATCGCGACAAACACTGGGGCGTCCTTGTCGACGGCCACGACCGGCCACCAAACTATGGAATGCCCTACACGCATCCGTATTACAACACCCTGTTTCAGAATTACGGGTTTCAGGTTTTTTACTATCAGCACACCTATCACCGGACAGTACACAAGCCTTTGCCGGAGAAAATTATGGATAAGTACAACCGGGTGAAACAAGACCCGCAGTACACGTTCGAATACTGGGATCCGAAGCGAGCAGATTTTTTCATCAAGGCGTTTGCCGATATCTACAACCAGGCCTGGTCGAAACACAGCGGCGTGGCCACCATGCAGGAAGCCCATGTGCGGGCCCTTTTCAAAAAGCTGAAACCGGTGATGGACAAGCGTCTGTTGTGGTTTGGTTTTTACGGCGGCCGGCCCATTTGTTTTTTCCTCATGCTCCCCGAATTGAATCAGGTATTCAAGCATGTAAATGGCAAACTGGACCTGATCGGAAAACTGAAATTTGCGTGGTACCGCTATGTGCAACGATCGGCGAAAATGTTCGGCGTCGTGTTTGGTGTGGTGCCCGATTTTCAGGGAAAAGGTCTGGAAGGAGCCATGGTGGTGGCCTGCAAAGCCGATGTGGTGAAGGCGGGTTATCTGGAACTGGAAATGAACTGGATCGGCGATTTCAATCCAAAAATGATCCACCTGCTCGACAGCCTGGGTGCGGATTTGGTGAAGCGACACGCCACCTACCGCCTGTATTTCGACCGGTCGTTTCCGTTTGAACGCGAAAAAGAAATCTCCTGATATGAACATGCTGACTGATTTCATGTCTCTGGTTTTTCCGGAGGCATGCGTGGTCTGTTCGGGCCCGGTTATCAAAACCGAACAAAGCGTGTGCATTTCCTGTCGTTCAGAGCTTCCGTCCTTGCTCACACGGCCCTTTTCCAATCATGAGCCGCTGGCGAAAAAGTTTGAAGGGCTGGTTCCGTTGCGTTATGCCGTTTCCTGGCTTCAGTTTGTGAAAGGAGGCAGTACGCAGCGGTTGCTGCATGCGTTGAAATACGGACGCCGTCCGGAAGTGGGCGAGGTACTGGGCCGTTTGCTGGCAGCTGAGTTGCAGAGTCTGGGTCAGAGTGCTGTTTTTGATCTGGTGATACCCGTTCCGATGCACCCGCGAAAGCAGAAGAAACGCGGATACAACCAGGCGATGGAATTTGCCAAAGGACTGGCACAGGGAATGGCCTGCGATGTATCGGACCAGATTCTGGTGAAGCAAACTGCCACTGAAACCCAGACAAGAAAACGAAAGCTGGAACGAATTCTCAATGTGAGCGAAGTGTTTGTGATTCATCCGGAACACAAGCAGGCACTTTTCAATAAACGGGTTTTGCTGGTGGATGATGTGATTACGACGGGTTCAACCATCGAGGCCTGTGCCCGATTATTGATTCGGGAGCCGGTGGCCGAGCTGAGCATTGCATCGATTGCGATGGCGTAAGGGGAAATAGTAGCCAGTAATCAGTAAAAAGGAATCAGTAGCCAGTAATCAGTAGCCAGGATGTTCATGCATGGAATCCGTAGCCGGGAGTTCAACTTAATTCAGGCATTAACAGCCGCCTAATTCTAAATTCCTAATTCCTAATTCCTAATTCATCATTCCCTGATTCTTTCCGGTTTTCTGGCTGATTTTCATTGTTGCTGGTGTGGCACCTTTTTTCCTTTTTTACATTTTCCTTTCACTCAACCAATCAACAAATATGAATTTTCTGGGTATCGACATTGGCTCTTCCTCCATCAAGGCCGCTCTCGTTAACGGCGACACATTGCAACCCATTGGCTATGCCAAATCGCCCGAACTGGAGATGGACATAATTGCTCACCGGGCTGGCTGGGCCGAACAGGATCCGGAAACATGGTGGAAAAATATGGTGATTGCCTGCCAGTCACTGAAAACCCAGTTTCCGGCCGAATACGCCAGAGTCGGTACCGTTGGGATTTCATACCAGATGCATGGTCTGGTGCTCACCGATGCGAAACTGATGCCTCTCCGTCCTGCCATCATCTGGTGCGACAGCCGGGCCGTTTCCATCGGAGAAAAAGCCTTTCACGAACTGGGAAATGAAAACTGCCTCAGTCACTTTCTCAATTCTCCCGGAAATTTTACCGCTTCCAAACTGCGGTGGGTTCAGGAAAATGAGCCGTCTCTTTATTTTCAGGCACACTACGCCCTTCTGCCCGGCGATTACATAGCGGCCCGCCTCACAGGAGAAGTGCACACCACCATTTCTGGTTTGTCAGAAGGAATCCTTTGGGATTTTATCAACAACAGGCCGGCAAACAGTTTATTTACCTATTTCGATTTCAATGAAGATCTCTTTCCAAAGGCTGTGGAATCGTTTGGACATCAGGGTTCTGTCCTTGATACTGTTGCGACCGAACTGGGTCTCCCGACCGGAGTAAATTTGGGTTACCGGGCAGGAGATCAGCCCAATAACGCATTTGCTTTGGGCGTAATGGACCCCGGTCAGGTGGGAGCCGATGCCGGAACATCGGGTGTGATTTACGGGATCAATGATAAATTGACCTACGATCCACTCAGCCGGGTAAACAGTTTTGCCCACATCAACCACAGTGCCGACCAAACAAGAATCGGTGTGCTGGCCTGCCTCAACGGAACCGGTATTTTTTACAGCTGGGTACGCAAACTGCTGGCTTCGGGTGGCGGCGTGGTTCCTGACTATGCCGTTCTCAATGATATGGCCGCCACCATCCACCCGGGATCCGATCATCTCAAAGCCTACCCATTTGGAAATGGAGCGGAGCGTTTGCTCCTGAATCAGAATCCGGGTGGCAGCTTTTCGGGACTCAATTTCAATATTCATACCCCTGCTCACATGGTGCGTGCAACACTGGAAGGCATCGTGTTTGCTATGAATTATGGGATGGAAATTATGGGTGAAATGGGCATGGCTCCCCGAAGCGTGCGGGCTGCTGAGTCCAATCTGTTTCTAAGCCCGATTTTCCGACAGGTGTTTGCTGATGTCACCGGGGCTGAACTGCAACTGGTTCAAACCAATGGAAGTCTGGGTGCGGCCATCGGTGGTGCGATTGGTCAGGAAAAAATAAACATGGCAGATTGGTTATCCAATCTCAGTTCCCAATACAGTGTCACACCCGACCAAAAGCGGTCGCAGTGGTACGGAGATCTGTACCAGAACTGGAAAGCCCGAATAGATCTTCGGTAGGCTTTTTAGTTATTTTGAAAATTTGGTAACTATGCACCCCGGTTAGCCGGAACTAATTCATTATCTACATCCTATGCGTACGCAAATATCTACCCTGAAAAAGCTCTTCACGGTTTTTGCAATTTTTACTCTGCACCAATCCTGGGCGCAGCTTTTATTTTCTGAAAATTTCAATGGCAATACCCCGCCATCGTCCTGGACGGTCACAGATCAGGGAGTCGGAGCCTGCCGTTGGATGGTTCATAAGCCGTTCACAAATACTGGTTTTGTTGATATCAGTATGCTGGGAAGCAACTTCTTGTATGTCGACAGCGACAGTGCCGGAAATGGAACCATCGCCAATGAAATCATTACCAGTCCGGTTATTCAGACGAATGCGGCCACTCAGGTTTTTTTACGATTCGATCACTTTATCCGTACGTCCGGCACAGCATTCCGGGCAGATACCGGTGTAGTGGAAGTTTTCAATGGTACAAACTGGGTGAGTGCAAAACGGTTTGCCTTGACAGAAGGTGCAGGAAATGCTCCGGTGAAAGCAACGATCAACATCAGTGCATATCTCAATGCCGATTTGAAATTTCGGTTCCGCTATGTAGGTGACTGGGCATATTACTGGGCCATCGATAATGTTGAAGTGTTTACGCCGCCGGCCAATGATGCCGGTGTTTCATCCATCGCAAAGCCGCAAAACATATGTGGCCTTACCTCGCCTTTTATTGTAAAAAGTATGATCCGCAATTATGGATCAGCTGCACAGACCAGCATTCCGGTTTCATATAAAGTGAACAACCTACCGGCCGTGACCGAAACGTTTTCCGGCAATCTGGCCCCTGGCGATTCCGTTCTTTACACATTCAACACACCGTTCACGTCGGGTAATCCAGGAAATTATGTGTTTTCATCCTGGACGCAGCTTGCATCGGATCAATTCCCAACAAATGATACCCTCCGTAATGTTCTTTTGGTAAAAAATCCGTCCATCATGGCCCCTGTCACGTTTGTCGGAATTGCCGGAAACAACCTACCAACGGTGGCTCCGGGCTGGTCAGAAGCCAGTGGACTTGCACCAACCGGAAACATATCCAACTGGAATGGACCTGCAGCTGCTCAGACTGTGGCTGGTTTTAATCCGATCCGCGTCAACATTTTCGGAAACAGCCGCAAAGAATGGATTCTTGGGCCCGCTTTGAATATTCAATCCGGTACTGCCGTCCGTTTTAAAATGGCTGTGACCAACCATAACAGCCTGGCGCCCGATTCCCTGGGTAGCGACGATTCACTGGTGGTGAAAATCACCACGAATTGCGGACAGACCTGGACAACGGTGAAAGCCTTTACCAAGGATGACGATTTGAGTAACCAGTTCACAACCTTTGTTGTGTCGTTGAATGACTTCGCGGGTCAGAACATCCGTCTTGGGTTTTATGCCACTGCCGGTTCTGTGAACAACTCAAACGATTACAACATTCTTCTGGATAAAATTGAGGTGCTGGTTCCTTCACCTACAGACCTTGCTCTCACAGGCTTTGGTTTTCCTTCCGCCAATTGCGGACTTGGTACAACACTGGTGATGAAAGTGAATGTTTTTAACAATGGAACGGTCGCTCAGAGCAGCATTCCGGTTTCCTATTCCATCAATGGTCAGCCAGCTGTTTCCGAAACCTTTACCGGAACCCCACTGGATCCGGGTGCTACTGCAACCTATACGTTTTCAACACCATTGACATTCCCTAATCCCGGAACCTATCAGATTACAGCCTGGACAACTCTTTCCGGAGATGTGAATACCACAAATGATACGATCAAAAGTCAGCCACTGACCCGATCTCCCAATTCGTTTGCTGCTCAGACGTTCACGGGTTATGATGGAAACAATCTGACTACCTTGTCTCCGGGATGGAGTGAGGCAACAGGCCTGCTGGGGGAAACGCCCGGTTTTTCGGCATGGACGACCAACGATGCTACTCAGTTAATACCACTTGGAAGCAATACAGCGAAAATCAACCTCTACTCAACCGGTAAGAGAGATTGGATTCTCACCCCAGTTATCAGTGTGGCCAACGATTTTGTACTTCGTTTTAAAACGGCTCTTACAAACTGGAACTCACCTGCCATCGATTCGATGGGTTCTGATGATTCCCTGATTGTGAAAATCAGTACCAATTGTGGCCAGTCATGGACCAATGCTCTGACCATTACAAAGGCCAACCAGGCAACCAATACGTTCCGCAGCCATGTGATTCAGTTGAACTCCTATGTGGGTCAGAATATCCTGATTGGTTTTTATGCCACGGAAGGTTCTGTGGATGATAACAACGATTATGACGTCCACATCGACAATGTTGAGGTTCTGATTCCGTCACCCAACGATGTCGGCGTTACAGGCATTGAAGTTCCAACCGACGAATGCGGTGCGCCGGCAAGTATGCCGGTGAAAGTACAGATCTACAACAATGGTAATCTCACTCAGACTTCCGTTCCGGTTTCGTATTCATTAAACGGACAGGCGCCGGTTTCGCAGACATTTACTGTGAACCTTGCTCCCGGAGGTTATGAAGTTGTAACGTTCACAAATCCGGTTTCCATTGCGGTTGGAAGCAACAACCTCATTTCAGCGTGGACCAGCCTTTCAGGTGATCTCAACATCCCGAATGATTCCACTACAAAGGTTTCCTTTACCCGCGGAGCAGCTCAGTTTGCCATCAATACCTTCACCGGATTTACCGGGTCTAATCTAACCACCGTTTTTCCAGGATGGAAAGAGCAGGTTGGCAACTCACCGACCGGGACGTTTTCTGCCTGGACCAACAGCTCATTTTCTCAGACAACAGGTCTGGGCAGCGTCTCTGCCAGAGTGAATCTTTTCGGCAACTTCCAAAGAGAATGGCTGGTTAGTCCTGCATTTAATCCTGAGCCAGGTATGGTGCTGAAGTTTAAAGTAGCCGTCACAAATACCGGAACCGCAACCGCCGATTCAATGGGATCTGATGATTCCGTCCATGTGATGATCACCAACAATTGTGGCCAAACCTGGAAGCGTCTGAAATCATTTTCAAGAGAAAACAGATTAAGCAATTCATTGGTAGGCTACACAGTTCCTCTCAATTCTCTTCCTGGCGAACCGGTGAGAATTGCCTTTTTTGCTTCCGATGGTGCTTTGGACAATCTCTTTGATTACGACTTCCATGTGGATGATGTTCAGGTGGTAATTCCGCAGGCAAAAGACCTTGGAGTTTCTGCACTTACCACGCCCAATACATCCTGCAGTTCGCCAACCTCGTTTAACTTAAAAATATCGGTGACCAACTATGGTTCTGAAACACAAACCGGTTTTCCGGTGGGGTATAAAGTGAACGGGCTCCCAGGTGTGATCGAAACATTCACCGCCGCCATACTACCAGGTCAGACAGGAGAGTACACATTTACTGCAGCCATTGATTTATCAGCAGGTGGAAATTTTGCCATCAAGTCATGGACAAGTCTTGCTCAGGATGTAGCCACATCCAATGACACCATTAGCGGCCAGGTCATCACTCCATCACTCAGCCTTCCGGTTTTAACATTCTCCGGATTCGATGGACAGAACATCAGCGATCTTTTTGCCGGATGGAGTGAAAAAGCCGGAGCCACACCGACAGGCCAGACGTCATTGTGGTACAATTGTACACCAACACAGGCCACCACTCTGGGAAGTACCACTGCACGATTAGCCTATTCGACCAATACAAAACGGGAATGGATCATGAGTCCGGTGTTTCTGGCCGTGGCCAACTCAAATGTTTCCTTCCGTCTCGCTTTGACCGAACGAAATCTGACCATTGGCGATGCCATGGGTTCCGATGATTCACTGAATGTGATGCTGTCAACCGATTGTGGACAAAGCTGGACCCGTGTTCGTGCATTTACAGCCGCTTCAGCAATCCCGAACACATTAACCGCATACAATGTTGATCTTTCTGCTTTTGCCGGACAAAGTTGTCGGGTGGCCTTTTATGGAACAGAAGGAACCGTAGATAACATCAACGATTACGATCTCCATCTGGATGATGTGAAAGTAGACGTGATTTCCGGTGTTCAGCCTTTGGCGCTTCAGAATGTTCAGGTATTTCCAAATCCAGCATCGGAGCAGGTTTTCATTCAAATTCCAGGCAGCGAAACCAGTATTGAGGTAGCGTTTGTTGGGATGGATGGTAAAGTCTGGGAAGGTGAAACATCCTCGAACGATGGCCGGTTGTTTTCAGTTCAGCTGCGTGATATGCCGTCTGGAATTTATGCAGCCCGCATCAAAATGAATAATTCGATCATCGTCCGGAAGATTCAGATCCGGTAATAGAGCAAGGGCAATTCTCGTTCGTTTTCCGGACGATTCGTTCCTTTCAAATCCAACAGATCCCGGCAGCCTCAGGACATGAAGCTGCCGGGATTTTTTTTGAGTATTGCCTCCGGTTTGCGGAATTCATCCGGGTTTGGACCAATGAGTGATTCCAAATTCTTTCAGGCAAAATGATGTAACAAGGAAAGACATTTGACCGATGTCAGCTCTATTTGAGTTGGGTAAAAATGACTCTACGTCATGAATTTATCCTTTGATTTGCAATCTGATACAGATTAATGCCGCCTGATCCGAACCGGGGGACACCCTGTTGAACACAGGTTTTTTTTTGAAAAGCAAAATATCTTACACGGAATTTTATATCTATGCAGTCAATTTTGGAAAATCTCCAAAGAAGATTGCAATCGTTTTACTCCTATTCTGCTCCATTATTTGGTATGAAAAATTACTCCAGACACTTACAACTATTTAAATATGTAAGTGTTTTCCTTTGTTTATTAGTAGCTGGTCAGCGGGCGAAAGCTCAGGACTATTTTTTCGAAAACTTCAACAATAGTTCAGGTGCCAACTTTCCAGCAGGATGGACTGCCGTAAACGATGGGGTTGAGTCTTCGGCATGGACTGTTCAGGCGCCATTTACGTACAATGGAAATGTCCTGACGATGTTGGGCACTAATTATGTATTTTCAAATGCTGATGCCGGTGGGTCTGGTTCGGTTACCAATGTAACACTGACATCACCCGTTATGAACACGGCTTCAGCCAATCTTTTGCTCCTTGAATTTGATCAGCACTACAGAGATTACAGTGCAACCACTTCAGATTCCGCAATCGTTGAGGTTTCGGGAGATGGTATCAACTGGAAACAAGTGCAGGGCCTTGTACAAAACGTAGGATCCGGAAACTCTCCGGTGAAAGCAAAAAT
>CAMCXM010000135.1 GCA_945883425.1 Spirosoma fluviale | reverse complement strand
ATTTCCAGAGCGGCCAATATTCCGGATTGTCAGGTGGTAGAAGAAGCTTCTGTCCGCTCGGCCAGTCTGGTGGCACCTAAAAAGGTCATTGTGTTTGCCATTGCTCTTTTTCTTGGTCTGATGGCACCACTCACCGTTACTCTGGCAAGAATCTGGATGAACGATAAAATCCTGAGTAAAGAAGATCTGGAAAACGAATCCAACATTCCGATTGTGGGTATGGTTGGGAACAGTGAAAATTTTGGAAATCTTGTCACCCACAACAATCCGAGAGGTGCTGTGACCGAGGACTTCCGGTCCATAAAACTGAACTTACCTTATCTTCAGACCCGAAAGGACATTCAGGTACTCTGTGTGACATCCTCCGTACCGGGAGAAGGAAAGACCTTTTGTTCCGTTAATCTGGCTTCTGTGTATGCCATGTCGGGAAAACGTACGTTGGTTCTGTTTGCGGATTTGCGGAGACCACGGATTGACAAAGAGCTTGAGGTAAATACCGATTTCGGACTAAGCAACGTTTTGATTGGCAAAAGTGTGCTGGCCGACGTGATTCAGGAATCATCTGTGAAAAACCTGTACGTTCTCACTTCCGGACCAACACCTCCCAATCCGGCAGAACTTTTGGGTGACCGTAAAATGGATGAGGTAATGGAAGAACTCAAGAAAACCTTCGATTGCATCATCATTGATACCCCACCTCTAGGACTGGTAGCAGATAGTCTTCTTATGTTGAAATACTGCGATGTCACCTGTTACATCGTTCGGCATAACTATACACGAAAGCTGTTCCTCAGGAAGATCAACGAGATGTTTGAAGAAAAGAGAATTCACAACATCTGCCTGATCATCAATGACATTGCAGGAGATACAGTTGGGTATGGATATGGCTACGGATATCGTTACGGAGGCTATGGATATCATCATTACGGATATTTCGAAGATGAAGGCACGACGATCTGGAAAAAGCTGATCAAAGCCATCCCGGGACGGTTTTTTAAGAAATAAACCAACAGATTGAAAAAGATTTTACTTGTATTTGGCACCCGGCCGGAAGCCATCAAAATGGCACCGGTTTACTTGTCGCTTCTCCAGCATCCCGACAGTTTTCAGGTGGAAGTCTGTATCACAGGGCAGCACAAAGAAATGCTGGATCAGGTGATGCAGTTTTTCGAAATCGAAGCCCATTATGATCTGAAGGTGATGAAAACCAACCAGACATTGACGGAACTTTCCGCCAATATTCTGCTGGGAATGAAAGATGTGCTGGACCAGTCAAAGCCCGATCTTGTTCTGGTTCACGGCGATACGACCACTTCTACAATGGCTGCTTTGTCTGCATACTATGCCGGTATTGCAGTTGGTCATGTGGAAGCCGGACTCCGGACCTTCGACAAATGGGCGCCGTTTCCGGAAGAAATGAACCGTGCCATCACCGGCCGGTTGACCGATTTTCATTTTGCACCCACCCAAGGTTCACGCACCAATCTACTTCAGGAAAACGTGCCGGAAGATTCAATTGTGGTGACCGGAAATACAGTGATTGATGCTCTCCTTTTTTCGGTTGAAAAGGTCAGGAAACAAACACCCGGACGGTGTCGTGAGATCCGGGAAAAGCTGGATTTCAGTAAGCCCGTCATTCTCGTGACTGGTCACCGAAGAGAGAACTTCGGCCAGGGTGTTCTCAATATTTGTGAAGCCCTGCTCGAAATCAGTCGCTCTGCCGATGTGGAAATCGTGTACCCGGTGCATCTGAATCCCAATATTAAAGGTCCCGTTCATGAGCTGTTGGGTAATCAACACAACATTCATCTCATTGAACCTCTGGATTATGAATCCTTTGTCTGGCTTATGGATGCCTCTTATCTGGTGATTACCGATTCCGGTGGTGTGCAGGAAGAAGCTCCGTCCTTAGGAAAGCCGGTTCTGGTGATGAGAGACAAAACTGAAAGACCCGAAGCGGTGGAAGCAGGAACTGTTATTCTCGTGGGCACGGACAAAGACAAAATTGTTTCGGAAACCCTGGATTTGCTCCGCAACAAAAGCCGGTATGAGCAAATGAGCCATCTGCATAATCCGTATGGCGATGGAAAAGCGGCGGACCGGATTTCTGAATTCTTAATAAAACATTTTCAACTAAATATCAGTCAATCAATCGCATAATACGAATGAGTGTGAAAGAAAGAATCTGCATCTCCGGACTCGGCTATATAGGATTGCCAACCGCTGCATTGCTTGCCAATTGCGGCTATTCTGTCCATGGTGTAGATGTAGTGCCTTCGGTCGTGGATACCATCAACCGGGGTGAAATTCATATTGTGGAGCCCGATCTGGATGCATTTGTACATGCAGCGGTAAACTCGGGCCACCTGAAAGCGGCGCTTGGTCCGGCTGAAGCGAATGTTTTCATCATTGCGGTGCCAACTCCGTTTCACGCAGATCTGAGTCCCGACATCACCTACGTGTTGTCTGCAAGCCGATCCATTGCCCCATTTCTAAAACCTGGAAATCTGGTGATTCTCGAATCGACCTCTCCGGTAGGAACGACAGAGAAAGTAAAAACGGAGATTGAAAAGGCTGGTGTGGATACCTCACAATTGTTTTTTGCCTATTGTCCGGAGCGGGTTCTGCCTGGACATGTGATGAAAGAACTGATTGAAAACGACCGGATTGTGGGTGGCCTCGATACCGCCAGCACAGAGAAGGTAGCCGCTTTTTACCGGACCTTTGTGAAAGGTGCCGTCCTTGAAACAAATGCCCGCACGGCTGAAATGTGTAAACTCACGGAAAATGCCAGTCGGGATGTGAGCATTGCATTTGCCAATGAATTGTCGATGATCTGTGATGATCTTGGCATCAATGTCTGGGAACTGATCAATCTGGCGAACAAGCATCCCCGGGTCAACATTCTTCGTCCGGGAACGGGAGTTGGCGGGCACTGCATTGCGGTGGATCCCTGGTTTATTGTGGCGCAAAGTCCGGATAAGGCCAAGATTATTCGTCAGGCCAGGGAGGTGAACAACTTTAAAACCAAATGGGTGGTGGAGAAAATCATCAATACCTGCCTTCGGTTCCGGATTGATCAAAAGAAAAAACCGAAAGTGGCTTGTCTTGGACTTGCCTTCAAGCCGGATATTGATGATCTTCGTGAATCGCCAGCAGTCGAAGTGGTGGAGCAGCTTCTGGCTGAGAAAATAGATTGCCTCATTGTGGAGCCGAATGTGGAATCTCATCCGCATTTTACGCTCACCTCCATTGATGATGCCATTGCTTCAGCGGATATTCTCGTTCTGCTGGTTGGTCACAAAGTCTTTAAAAAACGTATTTTTCCAGAAGGCAAGCCTGTGCTTGACTTCGTTGGATTGCCTTACTAAATAGAAACGGAACTTTATTTTAACCTCTAAAACATGTTCGATTTTTCATACCAGGCCCCGAAAGTGATTGCTGAAATTGGATGCAACCACATGGGCGACATGGAAATTGCCAAAGACCTCATTCGTCTGGCAAAAGAATGCCATTGTCAGGTGGCAAAATTTCAAAAGCGAAACAACCGTGAACTTCTCACCGAAGAGCAATACAGTGCACCTCATCCGAATCCATGGAATTCGTATGGCGATACATATGGGGCTCACCGGGAATACCTCGAGTTTTCAGCCGCTCAGCATCAGGAACTGAAAGATTATTGCGAAAGCATTGGTGTTGAATATTGTACATCTGTCTGGGATGTGACTTCCGCCAATGAAATCATTGCACTCAATCCTGGATTTATCAAAGTTCCTTCTGCCTGCAACAACAATTATCCGATGCTGAAAGTGCTTCGCGATACCTATCAGGGAGAAGTGCACATCAGTTTTGGAATGACCACCCAGGCCGAAGAGGAAGAAGTGGTGAAGTTTTTTGAAGAAACCGGTGCGGCGAAATCCCGACTCGTGATTTACTCCTGTACTTCCGGATATCCGGTTCCATTCAAAGACATCTGTCTTCTGGAAATCAATCGTTTGTACAAATCATTCGGAACCCGGGTGAAAGAAATCGGATTTTCTGGTCACCATCTGGGAATTGCCATGGATGTGGCTGCCTATACATTGGGTGCCCGCTGGATTGAGCGCCATTTTACAAAAGACCGTACCTGGAAAGGTACCGACCATGCTGCTTCACTGGAAGTTCCCGGCATGCAGAAACTGGTTCGCGATCTGGAACACACGTTTGAGGCCCTTCAGCCAAAAGGAACGGAGATTCTGGAAATCGAAATGGTACAACGTAAAAAACTTAAAAACCAGAAGGTTTGAGTTTGCCATCCTTAAAAACGCTGGCTCTCATTCCGGCAAGAGGCGGATCGAAAGGGCTTCCGAATAAGAACATCCTCCCATTGGATGGACATCCGCTCATTGCCTACAGCATTGCCGCAGGACGAAGCACTCCACTGATCGATCGGGTGGTGGTAACGACCGATTCACAGGACATTGCCTCGATTTCGAAACAGTATGGAGCCGATGTTCCATTTATTCGTCCTGCCGAACTCGCGGGAGATTACACCACCGATCTGGAGACGTTTCAACATGCGCTTCAATGGCTGGAAGAAAACGAAGAATATGTGCCGGATCTGATTCTTCAGCTCCGTCCGACCTCGCCTCTGAGATTTGTGCATGAAATAGAATCCTGTATTCAGTTGCTGTATGATCATCCGGATGCCGAGTCTGTGCGGACGGTTACTCCTTCTCCCATCACGCCCTACAAAATGTGGTTTATGGACGGAGAAGACCAGCCACTCCGGCCGCTTCTTTCGGTGGACGGAATCGATGAGCCTTTCAACATGCCCCGTCAGAAACTGCCTCCAACCTTCTGGCAGACCGGAACCTACGATCTCATCCGGCGGGATGTGATCATGAAACGCAATTCGATGACAGGAAAAACGATTCTGCCGATCCGGGTTGAAAATGTACATGCCATCGACATCGATGACCTGGATTCGTTCCGGAAAGCAGAATTGGTCATGAAAAATCTGGACTGTATTCGACCTAAGTTATGACGAAACAGGATCCCGTTCTGGTGATTGGCGGCGGTTCCATTGGGGAGCGACACATTGGAAACCTGCTCACACTTGGATACAACAACATCGTAGTTTTGCGTTCGAGGATGCTTCCATTCAGGACAGTGGATGCATCAAAAGTTACCATTGTCACCGACTGGGAATCGGCACTGGCCTTAAAACCGAAAGCGGCATTTATCTGCACGCCAACCTCACTTCATATTTCGCAGGCCATCATGTGTGCCGAAAATGGCATTTCCATTTTGGCCGAAAAACCACTTTCACACAACGGGGAAGGAATTGACGAACTGATCGCCGTCTGCCGCAAAACTGGTGTGTATGTTCAGGTGGGTTACATGATGCGCTATCACCCACATGCGGAAACGATTAAGAAATGGATCCATGATCAAACCTGGGGCAAGCTGGTTTTCTTCTCTACGCATTGGGGAGAACACCTGCCTGACTGGCATCCCTGGGAAGACTACCGCGAATCGTATGCTGCCCGGAAAGAACTCGGAGGAGGCGCAGCCCTCACATTGAGCCACGATCTGGATCTGGTTTTGTGGATGATAGAGTCGCCATTGGTTTCGCACCACCTGATTCAGAACTTTTCTTCCGGACTGGAAGTGAATGTGGACAGTGCCGCCGATTTTCTCTTGGGATTTGAAAATGGTGTGACAGGTCATGTTCACCTCAACTTTTTCCAGAAGGTGCCAAGAAGAGAATACCGGTTCGAGTTTACCGAAGCTTCTGTCTGTTTTGATTTTTTCCAGCATCAGATTGAAATAAAAACGAAAGGAAACGTGGAGACCATCACCATGGAGAATTTCGAACGGAACGATCTCTTTTTGCGACAGACCCTCGGTTTCTTCCGGAACATGGAATCGTTTTCTATTGAGCAATCCATTCAGAATATCCAGGATGCTGCCAGAGTAACTCAGCTCTGCGATCCTACCTGATTTCAAATCCTCACTGACATGAATTTTTTTGACATTCACGAAAAAGTAATCCTGGTAACCGGCGCCTTCGGTCTGATCGGGAAAGAAATATCCAGAGGTTTCATTGGACAGGGAGCCAAAGTTGTACTGGCCGATCTCAATGAGGCCCGTATGCAAAGTCTGGAAGCCGAACTCAGACAGGAATTTCCGGAGGGTACCTTTCTTCTTCATTCACTCGATATTACGAATGACGACAGTATTGCCACTTGCCTGAGAGCGACTGTAGAAGCCTTCGGAAGAATCGATGTGCTGATCAACAACGCCGCCATCGATGCGAAGTTCGATAAAGAAAACAGCGGTCAGGTAAACCAGAGCCGGTTTGAAAATTATCCCATCGACCTTCTCCGGAAATCGGTGGAAGTGAACCTTACAGGCACCGTCCTGATGACGCAACATGTTTGCCGCCAGATGCTGCTGCAGGGTTCCGGAAACATCATCAATGTGGCGTCGACTTATTCACTGGTGGCACCCAACCAGAGTCTGTACGATTTTGGTGAGGGAACCAAGAACTTCAAACCGATTGATTACATCGCCACCAAGTCGTTCATTCCAAACTTTACCCGGTACATCGCGACGTTTTATTCAAAAGACAACATCCGTTGCAACGCCATCGTTCCGCATGGAATTTACAATGACCACGACGAGAAATTCCTGGTTAACTTCTCTAAAATGTCGCCACTTGGCCGCATGTGTGAGCGGGAAGAACTGAACGGACCTTTTACATTTCTGGCATCGGAAGCATCGAGCTATATGACGGGATCGGTTCTCGTGGTAGACGGTGGCTGGACAGCCTGGTAATTCAACTTTCATCCTATGGCAAAAATCAAAATATTCCTGACCGACGTCGACGGAGTTCTCACCGACGCCGGTATGTACTACACCGAATCGGGTGACGAGCTCAAAAAATTCAATACACACGATGGAATGGGAATGAAACTCATCCAGCAGGCGGGTGTGAAAACAGGCATCATTACCACAGAAAACACAAAAATAGTCGAGCGTCGTGCAGCTAAGCTGAAGGTCGATTATCTGTATCAGGGTGTTTATCCCAAGGTAAATGCGGCAAAAGAAATCTGCGAAAAGGAAGGAGTGAGCCTGGAAGAAGTAGCCTACATTGGTGATGATGTGAATTGCCTTGAGCTGCTTTCCTGTGTGGGAATTGCCGCTTGTCCGGCCAATGCGTTGCCCAAAATCAAGGCGATTCCCGGCATCAAAATTCTGGAGAAAGCAGGTGGGGAAGGAGCCGTCCGGGAGTTTATCGACTGGATAATGAACAACCAGTTGCATGCTTAACACCAAGAGCATTGGTGCAGTGGGCGTGATCAATGCCCTGTCTACCGTTTTAGGTCTTCTCTACTCGGTTGTTCTTGCCAGGTACTTCGGGGTTGGGACCAGCATTGAAGTCTATTTCGCTTCCACCACGCTTTTGTTTATGATCAATTCGCTCACGCAGAGCGGATTGCTGGCAGAAATTGCCTTACCTATTTACCACCAGTACCAAAGCAACGAAAGTCAGGATTCGGCCAATCGCGTCATGTCAGTGGTTGTGAACTGGCTTGGGATTCTGGCCATTGTGTTTTCGCTGGGCTCCTTTCTGGGTGCGCCCTGGTTGTTTTACTGGTCGGCATCCGGGTTTGATGCCGAGCGACTCGAACAGGGAGTGAAAATCTTCCGGATCATTTCTCCCCTTCTGTTTGTGGAGATCATGAAATCGCAGATCAGTTCGATGGTGAACGCCGAAAAGCGGTTTGGGAAAATCGAATGGGTGAACATCCTTAACCAGGTTACGTCCATGGTTTTCATCGTCCTGCTGGCGGCACAGTTTGAAGTGTATTCGGTGGTGGCAGGACTTTGGGTAGGCGAACTGATTGCCCTGGGCTATGGAATATATGTCCTGTCAAAAACCAAATTCCGGTATCATTTCATTTTGAAACATCCTGGTTTTGAAGTGACCTCCGTTCTGAAAAAGATGGGGTTTACCTTTATCTATGTTTTGGTGACGCAGGTGTATCTTTTTTATCTCAATAGCCTCATCACCAGTCTTCCGAAAGGAACCTATGCCGTTTACCGGTATGCGATGCTCATCTTTTCCAAAATTCAGGGACTTCTTATCCGGCCGGTGTCCACCATTTTCTTTTCGCAGTTTTCATCAGCATTTCATGTGGGCTCCAATCGTTTGAAAGCGTTGGTGGAAGAAACCGCCAGTCTCAGTTTTGTGATCAGTGCCTTTGCGTTTGGAGGATTGATGGCTGCCGGGCATCCGCTTCTCCGGATTTTGTGGGAAGGAGAAAAATTTACCGGAGGTGCCATTACGGAGGTTTATAAAACACTCACCATCATTTCCATTTGTCTGTTTTTCAATGCACTGGCCATCATCTTCCGAAAAATCAGTATGACGCTGGGCAAGGTGAAGGAAATGTATCTGGGCTTCATTGCCGTACAGATTTTGTCGTTTGTGGCGCTTCTGTTTCTCAAAAACATCATTTCACTGGAACTCGTTCTGGCGGTTTTATTGTTGAATACCATTGTTCTGGCGATCGTGCCCATCCTTCTTGTGAAACTCACTTCCGGCATTGATGTGGCCATTAATCTTGGAGAAAAGACGGGTCGGAATGTGGTGTATTTCCTTTTGCTGAGTGGTTTTGGCGCCATGCTGGAATGGACAACCCTGCACTTAGGCATTTTCCAGAATGCCTTTGTTGCCTTCGGATTTTCGGTTGCGGTGTTTATGCTGCTTTCCGTTTTAGCGGCATTTCTTCTTGGTCTGAACGAACTGCGGTTTCTCAAATCCATCCAAGCACGGATTGCTTCCCGATTCTGATGATCTGCCGATTTAGTTCCTCAATCTCTCAAGTCTGAAATAGCCCTGCTTGGGCTGTTTCTGAACAAGCAATATTCTGGCATTACGGCGGTGAAATTTTTATCTCAGATTATGCACTGGAAATTTACAACGGATGCTAACTTTTTGATTTTCTTTTTCTTGCAACCTCTTCCGTAGTTTCTCCGGAGGAGAAACGATAGAGGTGGAAATCAAGAAGTTCCACATCTATTGCATAAAATGGGTGTGTCTCAGATTCCGCATTAGGATGTGAATCGTCGGATTCACACCTATAAATTTCCCTTTCGGACAAATGAACACGAGAGTGTGAAATTTGCGGGCGCAGCTCAATGAAATGTTTTTGAGGGCGGAATGAGGTAAGCAGTAGCGGGTAATCAGTACTCAGGAGTCAGTACTCAGGAGTCAGTACTCAGGAGTCAGTACTCAGGAGTCAGTACTCAGGAGTCAGTACTCAGGAGTCAGTACTCAGGAGTCAGTACTCAGGAGTCAGTACTCAGG
>CAMCXM010000134.1 GCA_945883425.1 Spirosoma fluviale | reverse complement strand
TCTTTATGACGGGAACCCATTTCACATTCCGGTTTTCCAGAAGATTTTTTTCGGAGCCTTCCATTTCAAATTCACTGTTTCGGGTCATTTCAAGAAGTCCTTCACTGTCTTGTTTTTTATAGAGCTCCACCATTGCTTTAAATTCATTTTCTCCGGCATCCGATTTCTGAACGAGTTCTGCCAGCATGGATGCCTGCTCTTCTTCCGGGATGGCGTCAAAAAAGGAGGTTTGTTCGGCCACAGTTTCAAGGCCCAGCACTTCTTTTTTCTGTGCTGCGGCCAGTGCCGTCAGTTTGGCTTCGTAGGATTCCGGCATACAATTGAGCAGCTTCATGTACATCATGCTCATGAGTCCTAAAGGTTTCATCTTTCCCAGTTCTGCCAAGCCCACCATGAAATTACTTTTTAACCAGTTATCCAGCGTGTCGGCTTTACCCTTAGATAAAAACTGACTCAAATGCTTTCCTTCCGGAAACATGATTTGCTCCCGCATGTTGTTCATCAAATCGGGGGCATCAAAATCCAGCTCCAGCACGAGCTTCTGAGAACGATTCAAACGGTTCAGGACACTGTCGCTCAGAAAGAAATCATCCGGACAAATCAGGTGGATGGTACCAAATAAATAAGAAGGCTTCTTCATGCCAGGACCCGAAATTTCATACAAAAGAGCCGACTGACTGTTGGCGGATAAGGAAATCAATACGAAAAAGAGGCCGGAAATTAGCTTGACCAGATGTCTCATGTTTGGAAATGGATGAATGGAGCGGGCACAAAAAACCCGAACAGATTCCATTCGGGCAAATAAAATACAAGGACGGTATCGCTTTTACTTTTTCCGGGCCTTGAAAAGCAATACCATATTTACATTAGCCCTTGGTTTCAGGACACCGTCGATTAGCAGGCCGGTTACATTGAAATCCATCTCCAGAAAGGAGAACAGGCGGGGTGACAAACCAGCGGTGAAAGAGTAGTAGGATTTGGATCCCTTACTTTGGACTCCGTCCTGCAATAGGTGGTAATTCATAAAGCCCATTCCACCACTGAGACGGAATTCTTCCCGAAGCATAATGCCCATTTCAGCCTCAAAAAAACCTCTGGATGGTTTGGTAGTATCGAGAGAAGGCTGGTCTTTTTCGACCCGCGTCATGTGATTGATGTTGGCTCCTGTCTGCTTTCCGTAGTTCATAAACAGCCCCACGGTGTGTGCTTTTTGCCATTTCCCATCTGGAAGCCGATTCACTCCGGTGAATTTGTATTGGAGATCGGCCTTCACATTCCAGTTGGTGAACCGGTAATTTCCGATCCGGCCCGGCATATGATTTACCGCACTGTCGCACACATGATATCCGAAACCGAGTCGGATGTTGAGGCGATTGGTGATGAGGGATTTGCGTTCTGCCTCTGCTTTTTTCAGTTCCTTCTGAAGCCGTGCTTTTTCTTCTTTGTTCTTTGCCTTCCGCTGTTTGCGTTCGCCAGGTGTTTCGTCCCGGTCTGCTTTCACTTCTTCCAGTTCTTCATACCGGTTTACCAGCCGGGTGGCTTCTGTCAAAAGTTTTTTGGCTTCTTCAATTTTGAATTCCTCCGGAACAATACTGCCTGAATATTTTACCTTTTTTCCAGGAAATTCGGCTAAAGATCGGTCCAGTCCAAGAGGTGTATTCACCGGACCTTCTGCTTCCCATCCACCGGCAATGTCCATTACCAGTTGTCCTTTCTCCGTGAGGATAAACTGGTAATCGATAACCTTGTTAATGTTCACTTCCTTTTTGGCCAGAGCGTTTAGGCCCGAAAATGAACGCTGGGTCCGGAAAATCATGTAGAACATGTCCCGGGCTTCGTTGTAAAAGATGTCGCTGATTTCAAAGTCTGAACTTTTGAGATGTGCCCCATTGGGATACATAGCTTTCAGTTGCGCAAAATAAGGGATCGCCGCCTGTTTCGGATTTACACCAAACTGGTTGTTGAGATCGTTGTAGAGATACACTTCTCCGTCCGCCAGAAAGTCTGATTCAAAAGTTCTTTCAATCTTATTTTTGGTGGAAATATCCAGACCGGTAGCTGCCATCTGACGCAACAGGCCGGTAAAGACTGCCATCTTTTGGCTGGCAAGATTTCTCAATGTAGAATCAGCATCCTGTGCCTGAACCCACTGCGAGAGAAAGAGTAAACCCATAGCAAGGAGGGTATGCTTTTTCATAGGCAGAAATAAAAAGTGCGTGTTAATTGGACATCGCTATGGCACAAGGCTATGGCGTGTTGTAAATGTAAGGACTGTATTTACTGAGAACGGACAACCCTCACATCATTTCTTACATGGATAGATTTGGTCTGAAACGATTAGATTATCCCAATGTTTCGATAGGATTATTCATGTAGAATCCGAAGTGTTTTCTGTCCGTCCTCATTTTCTGTCCGCACCAGATACAGTCCGGAAGGCAGATTCTGAAATGACACGGATACGGAAGACAAATCATTGTCATAGGTTCGAATATCACGGCCCATGGCATCCATAATGGTAAACCGTCCTTTTTTCTGAAATCCACTAATCACCATGTGGTCCGATATCGGATTGGGTTGAATGGAAATGGTGGAAAGGGAAATAAGTGGTTTTGCCGACGTAGCCGTATAGGTTACAATGGACTTTGCCAGAATTTCCCGGTCCGGATCAAACCGGATGCTGTCTGGACTAAAGGGAACTGTGAAATTGAATTCTTCTCCCGAAAGCTGGTGATTCAGTATCACAAGAGTGTCTTGCCCACCTCCATAAATACGGATCGGTACCGGCATTTCAAAAAATGAGACTGAAGGATGAGAACTGGTTTGGAATACCTTCAGATTCACCTGATTGGAAAGCAATGTGGCATTGATCTGATAGTTTGGATATCCCTGTCCTTTATACCAGTCACTGAAAAATTCGGTAAGACTCTGGCCCGATGCCTGTTCCATTTTAGCGATGAAATCAGGAGTGCGGACAAATCCATACGCGTAAACGGGATTTTGGATGTAGCTCCGGATTCCATTCCAGAATACCTCGTCGCCCAGTTTCCAGCGAAGCATCCGGAGGAGCATGGCCCCTTTTCCATATGAAAGCCGTCCACTGAAAATCCGGTACAGATCGGTGGTGTCGGTGCAGAAGACGGACCCACCTGGTTCAGAGGTGATGAGGTTAATCCATTGCTGACCTTCTCTTGGCCAGTTCGATAAACCGGCTTTTACATACTCCATCGCCCCCAGATAGGTGGCAAATCCTTCGTTAAGCCAAATGTCTTCCCAGCTGTTGCAGGTGATCATGTTTCCAAACCAGTGGTGTGCCAGCTCATGTGCCTGTAATCCGACATCGGTATTTTGCATAAATGAAATGGTCTGGTGTTCCATCCCGCCACCGAATGAAAATTCGCAATGGCCATATTTTTCTTTGGCGAAAGGGTAGGGGGAAAACAACGTGTCGTAGTCCTGCATGATACCGGTAATGGCAGGCATGCCCGCTTGCCAATTGGCCAGATTTTCGGGATAGCAGTAGTGGTCGATGGGCAGTGTGTCACCTGAAGACAAGGTGGCTTTCAACTGGAAATAGGAATAGTTTGTGACAGCAATGGCAATGAGATACGTGGTGATCGGGTATTTGTGTTTCCAGTGATAGGTCCGGATTCCATTCGACTCGGTCTGTTTTATCAGAAGTCCATTCGAAACACCCACATTGGGCGAAGGTGTGTAAATGGTGATGTCAATGGAATCAGCCTTGTCGCTCAAAGCCTGTTTGCAAGGCCACCAGTCTTTGGCGCCATAGGGTTCAGAAAGCGTATAAATTACCGGAACACCATTGTGCAGAACCCGGGAATACGAACCGAATACTGAAGAAATGGGTCGTCCTCTGTACCGGATTACCAGACTATCGGTTTGGCCAGGCTGCAATGTTTGAGCCCCCAGATTGACATTGAGCGTGGCATTGGCACTGGTAGAAGTGGTGACGGTTGCGCCCCTGAAAACTGCGGATTCCACCACCAGATTACTGGCCATATCGAGTGTAAAACTGTTCACTGCCGATGATTTAGGGGTGAATACAATCGCTACTTTTCCACGGATGGAATCGTTTTGAGGATTCACCAGCCAGTGGCAACCATAATGAATGACATCAATGTTGGTCCCGTTTGCCGCTGCCATTATTTGAGCCGGCGCCAGGCGGTTGCTGTTCAGAATGGCTTCTTTTTCAGCCAGCTGCATGAGGCTGGATTCTGACTGGGCAACCATAGTTTTGGAAAGCGTCAGACATAAAAAAAGGTAAAGGCAGAACGATACCGTCCTTAATTGGGGGATTACCATGGCAGTTCTCATCAGCGTTGTGTGCAAAGTCCAAATATACATGCAATCTCAAACCGATACAGGTTGATTTCGTTTATGAGAAAAAACCATGATGGAATTTTCCTTTCGAAAAAGGATTGCTCGTTTCTGTTTACCAGAACTTTCGTTGATCCCAGAAATTCCGGAATGTTTCGAATTCCTGAACGGTTTCGTCTTTGTAACCATGGAACCGGATCAGCTTTAGATCGGAAGAATAGTTGGGATGCGAAACAGGCTCCGGAGGCAGAAACGTGCAAAAGTCAAATCCCAGGCTGTTGTAGTACCGGTAAATGTTGGCTTTCATTGACACATAGGAAAAAGAAATTGCCCGGGACTGTTTGAGATGACCAATAATCATCGAACTGTTTAATGACCGGTTAAGGATAAGTTCTTCCCTGCTGAGTGATCCCGGAACTTTGAAAAATCCGCCATACCAGTGAATGGACATTCCTTCATTTTTCGCTTTCTCTAACTGAGATTCGATGTATTGCTCATGCGAAACGGCGTTGGAAAATCGGCTGGTGGACAAGGCAGGAAGAATAGCACCGTGCGAATCGGTGGTTTCCGATTCAAATACCTGGAAACCCGAAACAGGAACTGGACCTGATTCCGTATTCCGGCAAACCAGAAAGTGTCGGGAAAACAGATCCGATCGATCAAATGCCATTACCGTGTTTCCATACATTTCCTTGTATGCCGCGATTTTACCGGCCATGGCATCCATGAAAAAATGACGGAACTCTTTGTCCTCCAGCTTTTCGGCCGGAAGAGATATCTCGTGTAGGGAAAATGGAAATGTCTCGAATGTTCCCGAAGTCATCTAAATATTGATAAAAAGTGGGTGTCGTCTGGAAGATTCTATTCATCAAAAACCTCGTAATTCATATGAAATAATGATTAACAGAATCGTCAGTTGGCATGCCTTTCAAAATTGAACAATGCTGAAGATCGTTGAATCCAGCCCAAAATTAGATAACCATTCCGGACTTTCATGTAAACAATTCACTGTTTGGTTAAGCTTTCAAATGTAGTCGGAGAATGGATGTAAATTAGCAATCCGCCTGATTTATATCATGTTTCTGAATCTGAAATCATTGAATTTTGCCTATCAACCTTCAACATTCAATTATGAAATCCATTTTTGTTCCAACAGATCTCTCGGCCAATTCCACCAATGCTCTCCGCTACGCCTTGCATCTTGCGAAACAGGCAGATGCTGAGAAACTTGTGTTGTTTCACCACAATCCCCAGATTTACACGGGTGATATTCCGGTCCTCTATATGGATGACCTCAACAGTCTCAATTCCGATCTGAAAGTCAATCTGGAAAAGGAAATTTCCCGAATTCTTGAGACCATCCCAGCTATGAATCCAGGCCTGGTGACCGAAGTAATTGTGACCACCGAAACCGGCGCCATTACCGCCATTGCCGAGCATGCCCACAAAGCAAATGCCGACCTTATTGTGATGGGAACTCACGGAAAAACCGGTCTCAGTCGCCTGGTTCTGGGATCTGTTACGGCGGGTGTGATTGAAGTTTCCTCGGTTCCTGTTCTCGCTATTCCGGAAGGATTCCGGTTTAAAGACGTTGAGCATGTTTCATATGCCTCATCCCTGCATCATTTTCAGAAGGAATTCCATCTGGTAAAGGCATTCACTAGCGGTCTGGCAGTGACGGTTTCGGTGGTTCATATGCGGTACCCACATTTTGACAACCAATATATTGCGCAAGCGAAACATGTTTTGCAGGAGGACAAAGACGTTCAGACAAAACTGGATGTGATTGATACACCACCGGAAAACCGTCTTGTGGATCAACTGGTGATCTATATGCGGAAAACCTCACCCGATTGGCTGGTGATGTTTCCTGAAAAACGTGACTGGTACGATAAAATATTTCTGAGCAGCAAAACACTGGAACTGATGTCTGAGTTCCGGCGCCCATTACTGGTGCTGCACCGGTAACGTTTCTTTCCGGAATCCTGACCTGGTTTGAATCAGGATTTCGGCTGCCGTAAAATGGATTCCATTTTTTTTCCTTTGGCCAGTTCGTCTACCAGTTTATCCCAGATTATGCAATAGGATGTAAATGATTGATTTTCTATGTTTTATAACCTCACCTAAATCCTCTCCAAGGTAGAGGACCTAAGGTGAAAATCAATCATTTATGAACTAAAAGCTTTTTCTATTGCGGAATTTGGGTTTATCGAGGTAGCGGACTTTTTGCGTCAGTGGGTTCTCAATTTCTTCCACACGGTAGCCGCAAATCAGGCCGGTGATAAGGCTTGCATTTTGATGCAGGGTGGCTTGTTGAAAGAACGTCCCGAACGTGGCTTTTTCGTTGATGAGAAGATTTAGTTGTGATTCATCAAAACCGGTGAGCCAGGAAATCACTTCATGCAGTTCGGCTTTGGTGCGCCCCCTTTTTTCTACTTTCGCCACATAGTGTGGATACACCGAAGCAAAGGTCAATTTGGCAATTCGCTGGTTGTGGGTATCCGTTGTTGTCATTCGAGAATGGTTTGTGGTTAGTCAGGTCGGTTTGTTGGTGGGCCCAAAATTGAGAAACTCCGGTTGCAACATCACAGAAAAAATCCTGAAATAGCGAACGCTTTTCACCAACCTGACAGAAAAAGATGAATCAACCAAACCTTCAATTGCGCCTCCTCGCAGAAACCGATGCCGGCTTTATCCGAAATCTGGTGAACACACCCGACTGGATTCGGTTTATCGGTGACCGGAATGTTCATTCAGACGACGATGCCCTGCAATACATCCGCCGGATTATGCGCAATCCGGATTATGGATATCAGGTGATCACCGATCAAACGGACGGTACACCAATGGGTATCATCACATTGTTACAGAGGGAAAATCTTCCTCATCCGGATCTGGGCTTTGCCTTGTTACCTGAATTTGCAGGGAGAGATATTGCATTCCGGGCTTCGAAAATGGTTTTAACCCAGATGCTGGAAAAATTTGAATTTGATTGTCTTATGGCGATTACCCTTGAAGAAAATTTCCGGTCAATTCGATTGCTGGAACGTCTGGGTTTTCGTCTGGATGGACCCAAAGAGAGGGACGATGAAGTGGTGCAGGTATATGTGTTGGAGCTGGATGCCTTGCGAAATCAGGTTTGATTGTCGAACAACTCCCACAACCCAAGTTTTCTTCTTTCCCAGGAATATCTCCGGGCAATCGATTCTGAGACAAGGGCTGATATAGCCGCTTCTTCCGAATCGCTTTTTTGCAGACGGTTCCTCAGGATTTCTTCCAGTAATTCCGGGTTGCGCTCCGGAAGGACCGTGCCCCAATCACCTACAATTTCAGGCATACTGGCTACTGCCGACACAATCGGAATGCACCCACAAGCCATGGCCTCACACAAGGCATTTGGGAATCCTTCCGACAATGAAAGCTGCAGATAATACCGGTTACGGTTGTAATACTCTTTCAATCGGGCATTCGCTACATAGGGAACGAGTTCGACATTCGATGGTACCGTAATGTGTGGTTCAGGCCTTGTTCCAATCAGGGTGAAACGGGCATCCGGCATCCGCTTCGCCAGTTCCAGGACGGTATCGATTCCCTTGAGTCTGACTCGTATAGAATCGTCGAGCGAAACCGAAATGCTGATGAAACTCAACGGCGGTCTTCGCTCAAAGGGCACATCCGGACAAAACCATTGGGTATCAAACCCATTCGGGATTTCATTCTTTACAAAATTTACCTCCGGCATAAAATGAAGAATTCCCTGCTTCCTTTCAACTTCACCGGCATACAGATTATCCCTCAGAAACAACGATGAGTGGACTGCCGACACCGTTTTTACAAGGCGGTACGACAAACGCGTAAAAAAGGCCAGTAAGGGATTCTGGAAATGGCCGTATTTCAGAGAAGGAAACGAAACACAGTCGGTGCCACCCACCACAATCACAGACGGTCTACCCGTAATCCAGGCCCAGAAGGACGGAATCGCACTGTGGTATCCGGCAAACTGACACATGGCTGCAGCCTGATTCCATGATCCGATATTTCGAATCAGAAAAACAATTTGTTTCAGAAACAGGAGAGGCGTCTTCCATTTTTCAGGATCCGGAAATGGGCAGGTTATGACCCGGAACTTTTCACGCAGCATGGCTAGGTCCTTGTCAATGAAAGTAGCCTGGCGTGTGTAAAAATAGAAAATCGTTTTGGTTGGACGTCCCATTCAGGATTGGTTGAGTTCCGTCCTTAAAAAAGACAGCCCCGGATGAGCTCGTCTTCGGTGAACTGATAAAACAACCGGTGAATGTTGGTTTCTTCTTCGCCTTCATGAATCTGGTATTTCACATAAGATCCATCTTCCGTCATGTCGTAGCTGTTCACATTATCGGCCAGATTGTAGTGCAGAATGGTGATCACCTGCCGCATCAGATTTTCATCGATCAATAGGAAGAGAGATTCGAGGCGCCGATCAAAGGAACGATTCATCATATCGGCACTTCCTCCGTACACTTTCGGCGAACCGGCGTTGTTGAAATAATACAGTCGTGTATGTTCGAGAAAATCTCCGACAATCGATTTCACGGTAATGTTTTCACTCAAACCTTTTCGTCCCGGACGCAAACAACAGATGCCCCGCACGATCAGTTTGATTGGCACCCCTGCCTGGCTGGCTTTGTACAGTTCTTCGATGCTGCTCTGGTCTTCCAGTGAATTGATTTTGAGAACAATGCCCGATGGTAAGCCTTTTTGTGCGTTCTCTGCTTCTTGTCGGATCATGGCGATCAACTGGTTTCGCATATCCCGTGGGGACGTAATCAGGTACTCGTAGTGGTCGGGCTTGCTGTGGCCGGTGATTACATTGAAAAACTCCGATACATCGTTGGCATACACCTCTTTTGATGACAAAAGCCCGATGTCGGTGTAAATTTTGGAGGTCTCTTCGTTGTAATTACCACTGGCCAGGTGAACGAAGCGGGTCACTTTGTCTTCTTCTTTCCGCACGATCAAACAAAGCTTGGTGTGCGTTTTATAGGAGCCCAGTCCGTAAATCACAAAGCAACC
>CAMCXM010000133.1 GCA_945883425.1 Spirosoma fluviale | reverse complement strand
ATCCAACATTAAAGAATTTCTGTTTGAATGAAATCCAGTCAGTTGAAGGAGTCTCTTTCTTTTCTTCTGTTAACGATGTTTCGGAAAGACTAGAAAAGCCATCTGCTGCTGAATAAAAGTTAATGTTGGTCGTGGTTCGGTTTTGAGCTATGTCTTTTTCAAGTTGGTTGGCATTCAGATTGAAATAGCATTCAGCCAGCGAATTGCCAGGAAACTGGATGCCAGATGTGGAAAGATTGTATTTCAACTGGTAACCCTTGGTTAACAGACAGTACCTCTGCGAAATGGAACCCGATCCTGGCAATGCATAGGTGAACAAAACTTCAATTGAATCTTTGGTTACCCGTACGTTTTCTTTTCCTGCTTTGAATGGAAGAAGACTCACGTTCACCGATTTTCCGCCAACCGGAATCTGGATTTTCTGTTCAGACCGTCCTTCTGAAATGAGTTGCAATGGTTTGGCATCCCAGGTTTTGAATTTTTTCAGTGTTACTTCCGAAATACGAGCCCCAACCGGACTGATTTTGATTTTCAGATCATCATTTTCAATCCACACCGGGACGGTGTCAATTGTAACAGATGAATCTGCGATGCCGGAAGCCTGCAGATTTTGCAGTGCCAGCTGGCTGTCGGTTACTTTGGCCGGAGCCTGAACTTTTACGCTGTCCTTTCCTTTTATTGCCTGTGGCAGATTCTCCGGTTTCGGAGCGAAAAAAGTAAAATAGACAAATAATATCCCAAAAATAAGGACGAGGCCGGTGGCCTGATTTCTATCCATAGTATTTATTTCAGTTCCTGAAAATCAGGAACTATTATTCAAAATGGCCGCAAAAATACTTTTTTATATCTGGGATTACCAATTCATTTGCGGTAATGGCTCCTGATTGTGCCAGATCACCGAAGAACATTATGCCAGCCGTTCATATAAAAAGTAAGTTACCTGCCCTGCCAACCACCATTTTTACCACCATGACCCAGTTGGCCAACCAGCATGGGGCCATCAATCTTGGACAGGGTTTCCCCGATTTTGACATGGACAACCACCTTCAGGACCTTGTCCTGAAAGCCATGCGGTCGGGAAACAATCAATATGCACACACATTCGGCAATCCCGCACTCCGGCAAATTCTCAGTCAGAAAATTGAAAAGATTTATGGCAATCCGATTCAAGCGGAAACGGAAATCACCATTACACCAGGTGGAACCTATGCCATCTCAAACGCTTTGACGGGAATTTTACGGGAAGGAGATGAAGTGATTGTGTTTGAACCTTGTTTCGATAGTTACATTCCCAACATCCGGATTTTAGGTGCTGTTCCGGTTACCATTCCACTCAATTTTCCGGACTATTCCATTCCCTGGGACAAAGTAAAATCCCGGATTACAAGCCGGACAAGAATGATTCTCATCAACAGTCCACATAACCCAACTGGAACCATTCTCTCAGAATCAGACATCGAATCGCTGAGATCAATTGTTGCGGGTACCGAAATCATGATCCTAAGCGATGAAGTCTATGAGCACCTGATTTTCGATAAGAAACAGCACCTGAGTATTCTTCAGTATCCTGATTTGTTTGAGAGATCCTATGTCGCGTTTTCTCTTGGCAAAGTATTTCATTGTACAGGATGGAAAGTGGGCTATGTGGTGGCCCCGGAATACCTGATGAAAGAGTTTCGTAATCACCATCAGTTCAATGTGTTTTCCGTGCAGTCGGCGGTTCAGGCAGCCATGGCAGAGTATCTGGAGAATGAAGAAGTCTATATGCAGCTTCCTGAAGTTTTTCAGGCCAAAAGAGATTTGTTTCTGGACGTAATGAAAGGGAGTCAATTCCAGCCGATACCGTCCTATGGCTCTTATTTTCAGTGCTTTAGATTTCCTGAAGAAGTAAGAATGTCATCGGCCGATTATGCCATGTTCCTGACAAGGGAAGCTGGCGTGGCATCCATTCCGGTGTCTGCCTTTTATGGTAACAAAGAGGACAACCGGGTGCTTCGTTTCTGTTTCGCCAAAAAGGATGAAACGCTGACCAACGCGGCAGAACGATTACAGAATGCCACGATTCCTATTCAAAATTGAAATAGAAGGTCACGGTGTGTGTATACATTTTCTCAATGCTTTTGGAATAGGCATTGGGATCCACATTCCGGAGGTTCGAAAATCCGTGTGAAAAGCGCACTTCCGGAGAAAACTTAAACAAAGGATAATACAAGTCAAACCCAAAGCCGTATTCGACACTAAAATCAAAGGTGGTAGATCGTAGTCTGTCATCCTGAATTTCTCCCTTTTTCGAACCGACCTCTACAGAAGGTTTGATTCCTGCAATCATATACATCCGGGTATTATTTCTTCTTTGGGATTTGTATTTGAGAAGGATAGGCAACTCAATAAAACTGAAGGTGGATTGCTTGAGTTCTGTAACAATGGAGTCATTCTGATACCGGAAATCAACATAGCGCTGATAAAAGGAAACTGTCGGTAAAACCCTGGCATCCAGCAAGTCAAACAGCCGGATATTAAGAATAAAACCAGTTGTGAACCCCAATGAAGCCCGGGGGTTTATGGCGAATAATCGGGTTGAACTATCAAGGTTGATATCGGAAAGTTGGGAATTAAAATATGGTGAAGCATTTACACGGAAACCGGATGAGTTCAGAGCCAGGAAAAATCCATAATGTAGTCTTCTGTCATCATACGAAACCAGGTTCTGACCCTTCCGCTTGACGGTTTTAGAATCGTCGTCTGTTTTCCGGAATTGCGATTGCGACTGGCAATACATATCAGAAGCCGCCATTAATATGGCAACCAGGAGGAAAAAAACAGATTTTATCGAAGGACGAAACTTCACGGGTTGAGCAAACGCAAAAACAGAAACATTATTTTGTCCCTGTATATATGCTGGAGATTCCAAAGGTTAAAGGTAAGGCCTTAGTTTTTTTAAATCCGGCTGATGTGAGAAATTCAACAAAAGCGTTGCCTTCCGGAAAAGCCGCAACTGATTCAGGCAGATAGGTATAGGCGGAGGAGTCCTTGGAAAGCAGTTTTCCTACCAATGGCAGGGCTGTCGCATTGTAAAAATTGTAAAGTCCCCGAATGACAGGATTTCCGGGTTTAGAGAATTCCAGCACCACCAGTTTTCCACCCGGTTTCAAAATCCGGAAGATTTCTTCAAGGCCCTTGTCAAGATGTTCAAAATTACGGACGCCAAAACTGACCATTGCGGCATCAAACTGATTGTCCGGGAACAACAGCTTTTCGGAATCGCCCAGTCGAAGTTCAATTTTATCGGTCAGCCCTTTTTCTTTCAGCTTTTTACGACCAAAACTGAGCATGCCTTCGCTTATGTCCACACCGATGATTTTGTCCGGATTCAGACTGAGGGCTTCAATGGCGAGGTCACCCGTGCCGGTGGCAATATCCAGAATGAGTTTGGGTTGGATGTCTTTCAATTGGGCAATGGCTCGTTTTCTCCACCAGATGTCAATGCCAAACGACAACAAGCGGTTCAGAAGATCGTATCGCCAGGATATGTTGTTGAACATGGTGGCCACCTGCTCTTTTTTGGAGTCAGAGGAACCAGCATAGGGCACGACAGGTGTGGTTGACATATTTAGCTTAGAATTGAATGAATAAGAAGTTATTCTTATCGGTATTTAAAACCCGCTTTTGGATAGAAAAGTTTTGGATTAAACGGTGAATCAGCTTTTGGAATGTTGTCAATGCAGAATGGATATAATTCAATTCTTCTAAGTGATTGGGGATAAAGTTGCTTTTGAATGGCTTTACCCCCAATTCCTGGTTTGGTTTAGATTCGACAATGAATTGGAATTCACATTCCACATTTGTATGATCACCGATTCTCTAAGTGTAAATTCGAAACTAAATTTTTACCGGCAATTTTCAGGATTTCAAGATATCGAAGTTAACCGATAGCTCATCCAGTTCCAACACCTGATCAAGGGATACTCCATCCACAATTTCCAGTGAATTGGCCTGTGTTTCTGTGCAGATGTATTCTTTGTTTGCTTCCAGTGCCTGGGTTACCAGATCGTTGCTGGTTTTGGAGAAACGGATCCGGATCCGGTCCATCACTTCCAGTCCCATATCTTTCCGCTGGTTCTGAACCCGGTTCACTACATCACGTGCGATGCCTTCCATTTTCAAGTCATCACTCAGAGATAAGTCCAGTGCGACCGTAATTTCCTGATCGTTGGCCACCACCCATCCCGGGATGTTTTCCGAACGGATTTCCAGATCTTCGGTCACCAGCGTCATTTTTTCTCCGTCCAGTTCGACCTCCAGACTTCCGGTTTTTTCATAGTCATTGATCTGACTCTGGTTCAGTCCAGCCACCAGTTCGCCGAAGGCTTTCAGCTTTGGCCCCAGCGTTTTACCAAGTTTCTTAAAGTTTGGTTTGGCTGATTTTTCCACCAGACCTGCCGTATCTTCAATGTATTCCAGTTGTTTGATGTTGACTTCCGAAAGGATCAAATCCTCTACTTTTTCCATGCTGGCACGGAATTCTTTCGACACCACCGGAACCAGCATCCGTCCCAATGGCTGACGGACCTTCAGTTTGTGGTTTTTGCGGAGTGAGTGAACCAGCGAAGAAGTGCGCTGTGCCAGATCCATCGCGGCTTCCAGATTGGGATCGATGGCTGCCTCTGAAACGGACGGGAACAAGGTAAGGTGAACCGAATTGGATGCCCCCTGGTTGGTAACCGAACGATACAGCCACTCTCCAAAAAACGGCGCAATCGGCGACATCAGCTGGCTTACCGTCAGAAGACATTCGTGCAATGTTTGATACGCGGCTTTTTTATTGGCCGTCATTTCTCCTCTCCAGAAACGTTTCCGACCCAAACGAACGTACCAGTTCGACAAATGATCACTCACGAAATCCTGAATCGCACGTCCGGCTTTGGTTGGCTCGTAATCAGCGTAGTAGCCGTCCACTTCCTTCACCAATGATGCGAGTTTCGAAAGTACCCAGCGGTCGATTTCGGTGAGATCAGCATGGGCAACTTTGTTGTTTTCTTCTACCGTATAGCCATCGATGTTCGCATACAAAGCGAAGAAATTATAGGTGTTGGCCAGCGTTCCGAAGAATTTGTTCCGCACTTCGGTGATGCCATCGAGGTTGAAACGAAGGTTGTCCCATGGATTGGAATTGGTGATCATGTACCAGCGCACCGGATCAGGACCGTAATTGCGGATGGCCTCAAACGGATTGATCACATTTCCTTTCCGCTTGCTCATTTTCTCGCCGTCTTTATCCAGAACGAGTCCGGTGGAAACGACGTTTAAGAAAGCGGGTGAAAGAGCGTTGTTGATGTCGGCATCATCGCTCAGCATCGAGGCGATGGCATGCAGGGTAAAAAACCAGCCTCTGGTCTGATCGACCCCTTCTGAAATAAAGTCGGCCGGGAAGTTCTTGTGGAAAACTTCCTGATTTTCAAACGGGTAATGCCATTGTGCATACGGCATGGCACCCGAATCGAACCACACGTCTATGAGGTCGGTTTCGCGTGTCATGGGTTTGCCTGAAGGCGAAACCAGCACGATGTTGTCTACAAACGGACGGTGCAGATCCAGTTCGACTTCACTCTGGCCTTCTTCAAAGGGGAGTGAAGAAAATTCTTGGCTTTCTCGAATGGTTGAGCTGTTGCCAACCATAATTTTAAGCGTTTCTTCTGATATTGATTTCTTGACTTCCTCTATGTCGTTGATTACCTGGTCATTTGTAAATCGAATTACTTTGAAACCGTGTTCCTTTAAAAAGGCGGTTCTATTGATATCGTAGCTAATAAATTCAGGTTGGTTATGGTATTCACCATCTACTTCTATTACCAGTCTCGCAGGAATGCACACAAAATCTGCAATAAAATCAGAGATAGCATGTTGCCGCCTTATTTTAAATCCTAATGAATTATTTCTTAACGCTTGCCACAGAACCGATTCTGCTTCAGTAGGGTTTTTTCTGTTTTCTCTTGCAAAAATTTTAAGATTCTTCCATGTATGAGGGTCAGTAGTTCCAACAAAGTTTAACCAGGTGTGGGACCTCTCCCCCAGCCCCTCTCCAGAGGAGAGGGGAGAGTTGTTATTTGTCGACTCTAAAAGTCCCTCTTCTTTGGAGAGGGATTTAGGGTGAGGTTTTGCTCGGTCAATGTAATCCTGATTAATTTCTATTTGTTCGTTGGTAAGTTTTCCGCTTTGAATAGCGGCAAGCATCTCATCTAAAAGTTGCGCCACGGAGCCAATGCACAATTCTTCGGTTCCGTCCTCCGTGCGCCAGATCGGCAAAGGCGTTCCCCAATAGCGGCTGCGGCTCAGGTTCCAGTCGACCAGATTTTCCAGCCAGTTGCCAAAACGACCGGTTCCGGTGCTTTCCGGTTTCCAGTTGATCTGCTTGTTGAGCGCAATCATTTTGTCCTTCACTGCCGTTGTCCGGATAAACCAGCTGTCGAGCGGATAGTACAACACCGGCTTGTCGGTTCTCCAGCAATGTGGATACGGGTGGTCGAATTTCTGAACGTTGAATGCCCGGTTTTCGGTTTTCAGTTTGATTCCGATCCGCTCATCCACGGACAGATACTTATCTCTTCCCTGCTGTTGACGGGCGGCTTCTTTTTCTTCGTCTGTGAGGTATTGTTCCTTCACCGGTTCGAGAGCATAGTCGGTCACCTCTTTTACAAACCGACCCTGTTTGTTCACGAGCGGCATTGGTTTGCCATCTTCGCCGGTGACCATGATGGCCGGAATTCCGTTTTGCTGGGCAACCCGGAAATCGTCGGCACCAAAAGTCGGGGCTGTGTGCACCACTCCGGTTCCGTCTTCGGTGGTCACAAAATCACCGAGGATAACACGGAAAGCGGCCCCACCCCGGCCCTCCCCGAGGGGGAGGGAGGAATCAACGGCCGGCTGAACGTATGGCATCAGCTGTTCGTATTCGATTCCGTCGAGCTGAGAACCTTTGCACTCGGCCACCACTTTCCAGGGGATCAGTTTGTCGCCTGGTTTGTAGGCGGCAAAGTCGCCATCCTTTCCGGCTTCGTTGAAATACGAACCGACTCTTTCTTTGGCACACACCACCGAAATGGGTAAGAAAGTGTACGGATTGAAGGTTTCGATCAGTTGATAGTCAATGTTCTTTCCAACGGTCAGAGCCGCATTGGAAGGAAGTGTCCAGGGCGTAGTGGTCCAGGCAAGTATGAAGGGTTCTGCCGGTAAATTTTTATTGACCGAAAAGAATTTTATATTTTTTGTTGACAGAAGTGAAATGAACCTTGTATCTTTGCGAAGCTTTGGCTGGTCGGCGACATCGGATTGTGTTATCTGAGTAACGTCTTCCAGCCAAAGTTTTTTTATGGCCTTAAGGTCAAGATCGTATAGGAGATGGGATTTGTCCACCTGTCTCACAACCAGTTTACAAAGGAAATCCTGATCATTTGAGGTAACTGGGCACAAATAATAATGAAAAATAGTGCCATCGTCCTTTTTGCTTGGAAGGGATTCAATGTAAAGGGCATTTTCTATCAGATCGGGTAAATTTTTCAATACCTGAATTTCATTGGAAGAAGCAGAAAACGAGATTATCTCCTTTATTCCTGCATTACCTAGTCTAATTCTGATTCCATTCG
Organism: Spirosoma fluviale; assembly: GCA_945883425.1. GTDB lineage: Bacteria > Bacteroidota > Bacteroidia > Cytophagales > Flexibacteraceae > CAMDMI01. Next base: position 2,252 of record CAMCXM010000133.1, on the reverse strand, counting down.
ATTTATTAATCAACACTAATTTCCTGAACTCATCAAGAAGTAGTCTTTTGACTTTGGCTCTTTCTTCTTTGAGGAGCTGACCAGATACTTCATTCCTTGTAAAGGCAATCTTTTGAGAAAATTTCAGCTGTCTCAATCTTGACACTTTTTCCCAATCGCTAATCTTGAACTGAGCCACAATGGACGTGTCTTTTACTTCTTTATAAGTTCCGGGCTGGTTCAGTTCGTGGGAACTGAGACCCGTTCCGGCTGCTGGTGAATAAGGCTGAATGGTGTAGCCTTTATACAGCAAGCCTTTATCGTACAGCTTTTTGAGCAGGAACCACAGCGATTCGATGTAGTCGTTTTTGTAGGTGATATAGGGATCATTCAGATCTACCCAATATCCCATCATTTCCGTTAGCTGGTTCCACTGATCGGTGAATTTCATCACCGCTTCCCGGCATTTCTGGTTGTAGTCTTCGACCGAAATCTTTTTCCCGATGTCGTCTTTGGTGATGCCCAACTCTTTTTCTACCTGCAGTTCGATCGGCAATCCGTGGGTATCCCAACCGCCTTTGCGTTTTACCTGCTTTCCTTTCAGAGTCTGGTACCGGCAGAAAATATCTTTGATGGTCCGGGCCATGACGTGGTGAATACCCGGCGTTCCGTTGGCCGATGGTGGTCCTTCATAAAACGTAAAGCTTTCCTTTCCTTCCCGGCTGGAAATGGATTGTTCGAAAATCTCTTCCTTCTGCCACCAGGCAAGAATCTCTTCTGAAATTTTATAAAAATCCGGATTGGACAGCGATGGATATGCACTCATGGTCAGTATAATAATGAATAAGCCCGGAAAATTCCGGCATTGGGGCCGCAAAAATAAGGAAAAGCCTGAAAGAGTAGACAGTAATCAGGAGTTAGGATTCAGGAGTTAGGATTCAGGAGACAGGATTCAGTAGTCAGGATTCAGGTAACGTTTAGTGGCTCAAAAGAGCACGTCATTATTAAACTCTCCCTTTGGAGCCTGTTCCGAATTTACATCAGGAGGTTTGTGGGCCTGAGCATAGTTAGGAGTCAGTAATCAGGAAACAAATAATGGCTGGAAAAAGCATGTCACATTAAAACTCCCGGGGGGCTGAGCATAGTTAGGATTCAGGAGACAGGATTCAGTAGTCAGGATTCAGGAAACAAATAATGGCTGGAAAGAGCATGTCACATTAAAACTCCCCCTTCGGGGGTTGGGGGGCTGAGCATAGTTAGGATTCAGGATTCAGGATTCAGGATTCAGGAATCTTTAAGCAGGTATTTGATAACCAGTAATCAGGATCTAAATGCCTGAAAAAGTTCTTAGCTTACCACAAACATCAACCTTGTTCTTCTTCCACTTTGGACTTTTTAATCTGATTTTGGACTGCTTTCAAATACTGGTCAATTACTATCAATTTTTTAAGACTAGAACCTGAATACTGATTACTTTAACCTGAATCCTCAATGGCTGTGTGCCTCGATTTGTGGATTGTTGGATTTGACATTATAAATGCATGCAATAAGGTTGGCCGTTTTTGATGATGAAATCATGGGAGATTGAATTGTGTTCTGTACTTTCGAACCGGAATGAAGAAATCCTACAAAGACTCTTTTGCTTTTGACCGGACGGCCTTTCAGCAACTCTCGCCGGAAGAAGCCAACCGGCAAATGGAAGATGCGCAGGGAACCACCTGGCAGGAAAGACTTCGTTACAGTTATTACCTCACCGCCCGTGCCTATGGATTTGATCCCGACAATCCACCTAAAATGGACAGAACACATTTTGAAATTGTGAAACGGGATGGGTGATTTATTCTCAAGCGATTTCCGCGAGTTTCTTCAGGCCCTGAATGAGCAGGAAGTAGAGTATATTCTGGTTGGTGGATTTGCCGTAATTCTCCATGGTTACCAGCGGGTTACGGGGGATATGGATATCTGGGTAAACCGGACGGAAGAAAATTACATCCGAATCAAAGCGGCATTTGACCAGTTTGGTATGCCCGTATTTGATATGAGCCGGGAGAATTTTTTGTTTGAAAAATCAATGGATGTTTTCCGTTTTGGAAGAAGGCCCAATGCCATTGACATTATGCTGAGTGTGAAAGGACTTCAGTTTTCAGAATGCTTTGAAATTGCCAAGTGGTTTGAAGATGATGGACTCCAAATCAAAGTCCTCCATATCAATCACCTTCGTCAGGCAAAAAAAGAAGCCGGCCGTTTTAAAGATTTTGATGACCTGGAACACT
>CAMCXM010000132.1 GCA_945883425.1 Spirosoma fluviale | reverse complement strand
TTGCTTTGCTGCTTCTGGATTTCATAGAGCAATTGATTGGTAACCATCAGTTGATCAGGTATTTTATCCAATGACACTTCCAGGAAACTCCATATACTTTCTTCTTCTTTTTCAAATCCCAGAAAGGAGTAAGAAACAGGTTTTCCATTGACGGAAATTCCCAGTTTCTTTTTCAGGTAAGAATCCAGAACCGGCTTCATCGCTTCCTTTTTTTCCGGAGAAAGAAGATCCGTTTTGCAACCGCAACTCCGGGCCAGAGCCTTTTCCAGATCATCTGTAAATATCCGGACCGAGATCTCCAGCTTCCTTTCTTTCGGGTTAAACTCAATTTCCGTCATGCTCACATAGTAGGGGTGCATCCGCCAACCCATCAATGGCATCACCATAACCAAAACCAGAAAAAGTGTTCTTCTCATGCTAATCAAGCTTAAAACGGATTCCCAAAACTACATTCGTTTATAACCTTCGTTTAAATATATTCGATTTTTAAATCTTTAAGAGCATTCTGTTTGGATAGATATTCCCCTTTCAATCGAGTTGCGGGCGGGCCTGTCCATCCAGCGAGGGTGGGAAGGAAGCGGGTTGGAGCTTTGGATGGACTAGCGTTTTTTGGTTCTTTTTGGGGCGATGCCAAAAAGAACGATTGTTCAAAGGAAAGAAAGTTGTTTGCAGTATAGAGCGGTTTACAAGTCAAACGAAAGAATTTTAATATTTTTCACTTCGTCCTCTTATCCTTGTGTTTCTTTTTATTACCTCATGTTGAATTCTCGTTTTGTTGGTTTTGTATGGCTTTGTTTAAGTTGGGCTTCCTGCGTTTTTGCCCAGACCAATTCTCTAATTAAGCAGGGTTATGTTGTTGAAAATGATACCATCACGTTTCTTTTCAATGCTGAAGACTACAATCTCAAACCTTCCCGGGTTGTAGTCACCGGAGCCTTTCGCAACTGGGACCAGAACATGGCTGATCCTAAATGGACACTACAGAAAAAAGAAAATTCTGTCTGGAAGCTGAAGGTGTACAATCCAAATTATCGGAACATTCCGGTTTCTTGCCCTTTTAAATTTCGGGTTGATGACGGCCGATGGCTCGATCCACCCTCTGGCGCCACCAATACAGAAGGAGGTAATCTCATTTATATGAAAGGATTAAAAGCACCGTCCTTAAAAGCGGAGATTCAACGATCGAAAACCATCTGGGCATGGGTTGGGGGACATGGCGTTCAGCGCCCGCTCGACAAATCGGCCTGGAAACTCACCGATGCCAAAGGGGTCGAGATTCCCATTGCTTCGGTTTTACCGAACGACAGCAGCCGCACTCTCATTACCCCGGCTGTTGAACTCGACATCCGCCGGGTATACTACCTCGAAATCCCGGCCCATCATCTCAAGGCCCACTGTTCGTTCGATGGCTGGATGCGGGACCTGTATTCTGACAAAGAGCTGGGCGCCAATGTGAATCCCGAGAAGAATTCCACCACCTTCCGACTTTTCGCTCCCCGTGCACTGAAGGTGATTTTGTACACATACAGCCAGGCCAACGATACCATTCCGATGGAGATCAAAGAAATGGACAAAGACAAAGACGCTGTTTGGGAAGCGACTCTTCCCGGAGATCTGCACGGCACCTGGTACGATTACACAGTGCACGGCCATTCGGATCCTGGAAATTATTTCTTTGAAACCCATCCGGTCCACATTTCGGATCCGTATGCAAGAGTCGTGGCGGAGTCCAATGGAAAAGCTCGTGTCTGGCATAAAACCAAACCGGCGAGTCCACTGACAAAAGGGATACCTAAGTTGAAGGATCTCATTTCCTATGAAGTTCATATTGAAGACTTCACCAACCTGTTACCGGTTCCGGCCAATCTGAAAGGTACCATTCCGGCGATGACCATTCCGGGACTTAAGAATTCCAAAGGACAGAAAATCGGTTTCGATCACCTCTGCGATCTGGGCATCAATGCCGTGCACCTCATGCCGATGCAGGAGTTCTGGCACTTTCCGGATGCCGAATGGAAATCGGCTTTTGAACACGATCCCTATATGAAAGAGCAGGGCATCAATCTAACTGATTATAACTGGGGTTACATGACCAGCCATGTGTTCACCATCGAATCGCATTATCGTGACCGGAAGACCGAACATGGGGCTCAACGCGAACAGTTCCGCGATCTGGTGCAGAATTTTCACAACAAAAACATTGCGGTGATTGTCGATTTCGTTTTCAATCACACCATGGGCAGCATGCCGGAGCGGGATTACCTCTTTCATTTCACCGGCATCGACCAGCAGTATTACTACCGCAACCGCAACCTGAACCTCATCGGGGAATATGGAAACGAAACCAAGTCGGAAAACCGTCCGATGGTGCAGCGGTGGATCATTGATCAGTTCAAACATTTCATCAAAGAATTTGGCGTGGATGGTTTCCGGATCGATCTGGCCGGACAAACCGACCAGCAGACACTCAAGATGCTTCGTCAGGAATTGGGTCCGGATATCATCATTTATGGCGAACCCTGGATTGCGTCCAACGATCCCGATTACGAGGCCAATCCGGACTGGGACTGGTACAAAGCCGATGCCCCGATCTGTTATTTCAATGACGATGCCCGGAATGCATTCAAAGGGCCGGTTTCGAATCCAAACAACAAAAAGACCGATCGTGGTTATGCCGGAGGGAATTTTGCCGAACGTGAAAACGCCAAGCGGGGACTCAGTGCGACGTTTCCAGATGAAAAAGGACCGTTGTCGGGTATCAAGTATCTGGACATCCACGACAATTGGGCACTGGCCGATCAGTTTGCGGAAAAGGGCTGGGACGGACGCCAGGGAGTAGACGAAAAAGCCTTTAAACTGGCCGCAACTCTTTTGTTCACCTGTGCCGGACCGGTTGTTCTGCACGGTGGAACCGAATTTATGCGATCCAAGGGATTGTCGCCTTTGGAAGAAGTGGTGAAGAAAACGGCTCTGTCCGGCGATCTGCATTACCACGGAAAACGCGACACGTACAATCTTCGCTTTGCCAACCAGTTTGTGTGGGACAATGTGGGCAAAACCAAATCCGACAAAGGCAGTACGGCTGATTATGCCTCCATGCTGGCTTTCTGGAAAGGAATGATGGCGCTGCGCAACAGCCCACTGGGCAAGGTGTTCCGTCAGGAAAATGCGCTGCCGAAAGGATACTATCAGTTTATCGAGCCGGCAAACGAAGCGTTGTTGGGTTATCTGGTTGATGGAAAAATTCTGGTTCTGTTGAATGTGGGCGAGAAAGGCGATGTGTTCCCGGCGGTATCGGTACCAAAAGGAAAATGGAAGCTGGTGGCCACGAGCCAGGCAGCCGATCTTCAGGGCGTTCGGGGGACCAGCCTTAAAGGCGGAGTTGTACAGGATGTCTCGGTTCCGGCTAAGGATTTACGGATCTGGGTGTTGGAGTAGGGAGGGATTGGAAACTTCCTGCTTGGTTATCCCGGTTGCTTTCATCTTAACCGCTTTGGGTTTCCTCGGTCATCTATACTCACACTTTTGAAAAAAATAAAAAAAGTGTGGGTAGTAGATTTTCAAAAGATGATTTGGATTCGATAGGAAGTCCGAAGAACCAGGATTTTTATAATTCACGCCCAAAGCATTTCTGCATTCATCATGTTCATCCTCACATCCTGAAAATCCTGATTCAGACGACCACAGGCAGTCATCCGATTTTTTGTCAGAATCCATGCTAAAGCTTGGCAAGCAGGATTTACAAGTTTTTAAGATTTACGGGATTTTAGTATCCGAAAGTGATTTCTGCATTCATCTTGTACATCCTCACATCCTGCAAATCTTGATTCGGACGACCACAGGCAATCACCCGATTCTTTGTCAGAATCCATGCTAAAGCTTGGCAAGCAGGATTTTCAAGATTTCAAGATTTTCAGGATTTTAATTCTAGAAAATAGCCTTTCAATAATCCTGGAAATACTGTTCCAGTTGACCAAATGCAAACCTTGGATTTCCAGGTGATTCGATATCTGAATGTATTTCAATTCTGATATTTCTTGTTAAAAATCTTTCGGACTTGGAGGCTGGTTGATCCAAAATTGATCAGAAGTCCAATTGGAAAATCATACGCCGCAACATAATTCTTCGCTTGTGCTAAATGAACATCTTCCAAGTTCAATAAGGCTTTTAGTTCAACCACTATTTTGCCTTCAACAACAAAGTCAGCCCGTCGGGATCCAACTTCAAATCCATCATAAAAGATGGTGTGTTCTTTCTCCCTTTCGAATGAAATTCCAGCATGTTTGAATTCAATCGCCAGGCATCTCTGATATATCACTTCCTGAAATCCATTGCCCAATTTGTTATGAACCTTCATTGCACAACCATTGATTTTATAGGTCAGTTCCTCAAAATTATCAATCATAGCTTCCAATTATACGAAAGTCGTATTATCTGGTAAAACTTTTTTAGATAGAAGATTTAATGGCTGCAAATAGATTGATAGTATAAATCAGGATTTGACGATTCCATTCCTGTTCTAATCCTGTGAATCCTATCATCCTGAAAATTCTGATTCAGACGACCACAGGCAATCACCCGATTCTTTGTCAGAATCCATGCTAAAGCTTGGCAAGCAGGATTTATAAGATTTTAAGATTTACGGGATTTTAATACCAAAAGCGGTTCTTGCATTCATCCTGTGAATCCTATCATCCTGAAAATTCTGATTCAGACGACCACAGGCAGATATCCTGTTTTTTGTCAGAATCCATGCTAAAGCTTGGCAAGCAGGATTTACAAGATTTTAAGATTTACGGGATTTTACTACCAAAAGCGGTTCTTGCATTCATCATGTTCATCCTCACATCCTGAAAATCCTGCATGCCGGATTTTCAGCCAGCTTTAGCATGGATTCAAATTGTCAACCTAAGGCATAGGAATATTTTGATGGAGATCTACCTGAATGATTTTCATTCTAAGTTTTTCAAGTGGTTAATCATGGCTTTAAAAGCCATCTGAATAGGTTTCCAATCCAAAAACAAAAAAGGCCGCCCGTTTCGGGGCAGCCTTTTGATATGATCTGAATCTCAATATTAATGATTCAGTTTCAGGGCCAGGTTGGTATTGCCATTGGTGGCGATTACCTGGAAGATTCCTTTTGGAAGGTTTGTTACATCGATTGGATATTCTGTAGAACCAGCTTCCGATGTGAAGTTTGATTCAAACACAACTTTACCAGTCATATCGATGATGCGAACGTTCCATGATTCATTTTCCTGACTTCCGTTCAACTGTAACGTTGTTTTTTCTTTTGCAGGATTCGGGAAGATGGTTCCGGTTACTCCATCATCTGGAGTGTCATTATCATCCTGAATAAGATCGGAAACAGACATTCTGCTGATGTTATCGCAAGGCTGATTGATGGCTAAAACACCGTCAACATCATATCCATCGCCAGCTGCTGAAAACTTGGTTTTGTCAGATACATCTGTGATTCTCAGCATATGAATGTATGGAAGAGTTCCCAGTTCAAGGGTTCCGTCCTGACATAGTTGGCCAAGATTGGTCCAGGTGATGCCATCCAAAGAAGCTTCAAACGTTGCTTTTTCCGGATATGCGTTGCAGGTTGGGTTGCCATAGCTGGTTTCCACTACCTGAAGATCGGTTGCAGATGGATTGTTGAATACAAGGTAGTCAAATTTCAGAGTGATTTTTCCTCCAAATCCAAGTGCTACGAAGTTAACTCGATCGGTTTTTTGTGGAAGACCAAGTGCATTATTTGGAACTGATCTTTCAGTTGGGATGTTGCTTCCGTTCTTGCATTTGCCTGGCTCGTATGAAACAACCTGATTGGCACCCGCCTTGAATTGGTTGGCAACCGGATTCGCTTCAAAACCATTTAATGCAACCAGTCCGTCTACATCAAATGCATCGCCAATTACTTGTCCGGCAAATGTGCTGCCAGTCAATGGGCTCACGTCAACCAAACGGATGTACTGGATCCAAGGTAGTGAACCCAATTCAAATTCAGCATCCTGACATCCTTCTCCGATGTACACAAAGCGGCATCCATCCTGAGAACCAAAGGCACGGATTTTCTCCGGATTTTTATCGCAGGTATATGTTCCACCCCAGGTAGTTTCGACTACTTTCACGTCAGCTCCAGGACCATTCTTAATGGCTTTGCAGAACTTCAGTGTGATCTCTCCACCAAATCCAAGACTCACAAAGTTGATTGTCTGGTTGTCTTGAGGAGCACCCAAAGCTAGAGCAGGATTGCTTCTGGCAGCGGTGATCACAGCGCCGTTGTTGGTTTTTCCCTGACGGAAACTCACTACTTCTTCAGCGTAGATGCTGTTACAACCTTGTACCGGAATCACAGAAAGAGTCAATGTGATCACTGAATCGCAACCTGCATTGTTCGGGATGGTTTTGGTGAATTCACCAGCGGTTGTCAAAGATTGACCGAAGAAAGAATAACTGGCTCCGCTGTTGATGGAGGCAGAAAATGAATACTCAGACGCTTTGTTAATTGTCAGGTGAAGAGTCGCCGTTGAATCGCAACCAGCAGCATTGGTGAAGTTTTTAACATAGTCACCAGAAGCTGTGTAGGTTTCTCCGTTCCAAGACTGAGAACCACAAGCTGAAAGCGTAGTTTCAGAAGAAGTCGCATTCTTAATGGTCAGGTGAAGAGTCGCCGTTGAATCGCAACCAGCAGCGTTGGTGAAGTGTTTTTCATAGTCACCAGAAGCAGTATAGGTTTCGCCGTTCCAATCCTGAGATACACAAGCTGAAAGCGTTGTTTCAGAAGAGGTCGCATTCTTAATTGTCAAGTGTAGAATAGCCGTTGAATCGCAACCAGCAGCGTTCACGAATACTTTCTCGTAGTCACCGGAAGTCGTGTAGGTTGTTCCGTTCCAATCCTGAGATACACAAGCAGAAAGCGTTGTTTCAGAAGAGGTTGGAGTCTTGAATGTCACTTCCGCAACTGAACGCTCAGCGGAAACACAACCATCATTCTGAGCTTCAGCATAAACGGATGAGTTGAAGGTAACCTGAGTCAATTGTAAACTATTTTCAGTTCCTAAAATCGAACCTTCAGTCAAAGCTGAATACCAGACAATCGTTCCGGCAGATGGAACCGCAGATACAGTTACATTTTCGATTCCGCAGGTACTTCCTCCAGTAGTTGAAACAACAGTTGGAAGAGTTTTTACAGTAGCAGTTACTGCAAAGCGATCAGAAGAACAATTGTTCAAAGTCGCCTGTGCATAATACGTAGCTGAACCAGTCAAGGCAGGAGTTGTGTAAACAGCACCCGTTCCAAGAACTGTAGTTGAAGTTGACGTTTCGAACCATTTGAAAGTTGCACCTGTTGAACTTACTTCCAGACTTCCTCTACCTGATCCACAAATGCTGGCGGAAGAAACCAAACTTACAACCGGAGTTTTATTCACGGTGATCACGATTACATTGGATGCATTTGAGTTACAGTTTCCTTTGGTAACAACTCTTCTGAAATAGGTAGTTTCTGTCAGCATACCTGGATTGTAAGAAGCAGATTTTGCACCAGCAATCTCGTTGAATTCGTTTCCGTCGGTACTGGAAAGCCAGGTATACACGAACGTACCGGAACCACCTCCGAATGGATTGGAGCCTGAAATGGAAGATGGGTCACCTGAATTACAGAAGGTTGATGTTCCGGGAGCGGTAATGGAATTGTTGGAAATGGTATTTCCGGCTGTAATGGTGATGGTACACACATTGCTTTCAATCGAGCAGGAAGAGCTCTTTACGATTCTGCGGAAGCGGGTAGTTGTAAAAACAGTTCCTGGATCATACGATGAAGAAGTTGCTCCTTCAATGTCAGACCAGTTGGTATTGTCGATACTTACCTGCCACTGGTATGCATAATTTCCGTTGCCTCCGTTTGGCGTATTTCCGGTAATAATTCCTGAATTTCCTGATAAGCAGAATGTATTGGTTTCAGGACAGTTAATTGAATTTCCTGAAAGAGCGGGAACCACTGTTACAAGAACAGTTGATGTATTGGTACACGTAGTAGAGAATGAAATATCATCCAGACCAAAATCGTTTCCGCCAGCAACAACATTATCATTGATAATCGCGATGTCAGCTGTAGTGGCTGAACCAGAATTCCATTCTGCAAAAAACTGCTTCCAGGTAAACAATGTGCTAGGAGCTTCAATCCGTGGACCAACTTCAACTCCATTGATCAGGAAGCGAAGTTTTGATGGATTGCCAGTTAAAAGAGATGTAATCCAGCAAGAGAAACTGTATTTGTTTCCAGGGACTACTTCTACTGATTGCTGCCAAACTACCTGATCCAATGTGGTGGATCCGTTGATGGCCATGTAACGATCATCATTTCGGCCTTCTGCGTTTCCTTTGTTGTGGCCTGATCCAACGAATGCCGGATGGTATTTCGCCACACTGGAGTCGGTACGATTGCTTACAATCGTGTATTTGCCTTCCGGATAAAGTCCGGTTCCGGTTGAATAACTACCACTGGCCAATCCGGCAACGAAAGCGTATGTCGAACTAAATCCTGCATTTCCCTGATTAAACGTTCCATTCGTTACAAGTTCACCACTCGCGATATATCCTGTAACAGTGTACGTTGTAGTCGAGGTCGGAGAAGCAACAGTATTGCTTTCTACCGTACTGCTCAAGCCTGTCGAAGGAGACCAGAAGTACAAATCAGCACCGCTTGCTTGCAAAGAAGCAGAACTACCAGCGCAAATTTCTTTGGCTGATCCAGCTGAAATGTTCACTGGTGTGTTGTTCACAGTTGCAATGGTCGTGGCAATACATCCGTTACCGTCTTTTACCGAAACAGAATAATTTCCACTCGCCAAACCAACCAGATCTTCTGTTGTTGCGCCTGTATTCCAACTGTATGTGTATGGAGCTTTTCCATTCGTAACAATCAGGTTTACGTTTCCAACACTTCCCGGACATGCGTTTTGCACGTTCGTTCTTAACGTGAGTGACTTCAGATTGAATTCTGAAGACGTTGCATTGCTTGATCCACAGTTAACAGTAACTGTGTAAATACCTGGATTTGACACCGAAATTGTTCCGGTAGAAGCTCCTGGCATGAAGACGCCATTTCTGCGCCAAACGTATGATGCGGAATTGTTGCATCCGGAAACGTTGGCAACCAGACTAGACGTGGAACCGGGACAAAACGAATTTTGTCCGGTAATGCTTACAGTAAGCGCCGCCGGTGGAAAACTGGCAAATGCATTTGCTGTAAAGAATTGTAAAATGAGTGCAGCAGCAAGAAAGATTGAGCTCGCACCCTTCAGGTTGGAATTCCCCTGGGGAGTTCCACCTGTGTTTAGGCGGATGTTAAACACTTGTTTGTAAATTTATGATTCAAATATAAAAGTCACATTGATTAGTGGTTGAAAAAAACAGACTAATTGAATTTTAAAATTTACTAATACTCTGATAATTAGTGAATTTATGATTTTAGCTCTCGACGAATGAATTTCATAACATTGCAAAAATGATCGAAACATTACTATAAACTATCTCATAAAATCATAGGCCTATGGAGTGATGGGTATTTGTATGGAGATGAATACCGGGGTTTTGCTTCCGGGTTATCAAAGATCAAGTCTCATGATCCCATCAGAAAGTTGAGTTTTTAAGAAGGCAGATTGCGATTCCTGTTTTAAGTATAAATGATTCTCTGACACTCATTCCGTTTGCATACGGCACTTTTTAAAAGCCATATCGGGTAGGTAAAAAAGTGGACGATCATCCAGTCAAGATCAATATGGTTTGTACCAATGCCCCGTGGAGGACAGATTGTTTTCCTTCCGTATATCTGTCTTATCAAAAGGCACCACCATATCAACTATTTTGAGCCAGCAACATGAAATCGCTTCTTTAGACTATCAACCATATTTAGGCATGATCAAATTCTTCTATATGACAAATTTTAAATTATTGATAAAGAATGATT
>CAMCXM010000131.1 GCA_945883425.1 Spirosoma fluviale | reverse complement strand
TGTTGACATTACGTATGCAGCTTTGGGATCTACAGTTGCCCTGCCAACAATTCTTTCTTACAAACAAAGAACAGCTGAAGGTCTTACAGGCGTTCCTGCCGGTGCCGAAGAATCATATTTTGTAAAAACCAGTCTTGCACCTTCTGCTTTCTTAAGCGAAACGGCTTCTTGGGCAGGCAACTTTACAGGTGTTGCACTTTCAAACACTTCATCTCAAAAGGTTACTTTGGAAGTTGATGGGGTTTATGCCTTCAAAAATAAAGCAGGTAAAATGGGCCTCATTCACGTAGCTAGCATTGTGGATGGAACCTCTGGCAGTGTTACAATCAATGTGAAGTCTGAGAATTAATCTTATTTCATTTATTGAAAAAAGGCCATCCGGTAACGGATGGCCTTTTTTTGTCTATGATTTTCTTGTGGTGCTAATAAGTTTACTGCTGAACAGGTAATTGTAATTTAGTTTAGAGAGCACTTCCATCTTCATTCAAGACTACTCACTTAATAAATTGAGCTGGATGTCAGATGTGTTTTTATTGAATTGAAATCTATAAAAAAAGCGGCCCTTTTGGGGCCGCTTGGTGTTTCAGGACGCGAAAGTAAATTACTTACCTTCGTTTTTCTGATTTTGAACCTGGGAACGGATGTCCTGGGCTAAAACTTTCAGATCCTGCATGCCCTTCCGTACACGAGTGCCGGCTGCCTGATTTTGCTTGTTGTAAAACTTGTCGAAGTCGCCTTCAAGAGACATTACAAGATTTTTCAATTCGTCAAATCTGTTCATGAGCTTTTACGTTTTGGGTAGACCAAAGGTTTGTTGGTGGAACATTTATTTTCTGCAAGCTTTTCATAATTTTCTAAGCTTTCCAAAAAATAATTGAAATTTTTAGGCCACTGCGTACTCTGACGAGATGTATTCATTGTTTTTCAGCTTAATATAAATTTCTTCCAAGGCTTTTACAGTCTTGTTTATGTCGTCTTCGGTATGAAGTGCTGTCGGAATCAATCGAAGGATAATCAGCCCTTTGGGTATAACAGGATAGCAAACCGGCGAGCAGAATAGACTATAGTTTTCTCTCAGATCGATGGCAAGCTTCGCTACCTGGTTCTCGTCGCATTTAAGAATAACCGGAGTTACAGGCGACGCAGTTGTGCCAATGTTAAATCCTTTTTCACGAAGAGAAGACTGAAGTTTCCGGCAAATATCCCAGAGTCTGTCTTTCAGTTCGGGTCTTGTCCGGAGCAATTCAAGTCGCTTCAATGCACCAATCACCAACGGCATTGGCAAAGATTTCGCGAAAATCTGTGACCGCATATTATACCGCAAATAATCGATGACCTGTTCGTCACTCGAAATGAAGGCCCCGATACTTGCCATGCTCTTGGCAAACGTTGAAAAGTAAATATCGATTCCGTCCTGACAATCTTGTTCTTCTCCGGTTCCGGCACCTGTTTTTCCCATTGTTCCAAAGCCATGAGCATCGTCTACCAGTAGTCGAAACTGAAATTTCGATTTGAGCGCCACAATTTCCTTCAGTTTTCCTTGGTTGCCCGACATTCCGAAGACGCCTTCCGTGATAACGAGGATGGCTCCTCCAGTTTCTGCAGTCAGTTTGGTGGCTCTTTGAAGCTGCTTATCCAGACTTTCCATGTCGTTGTGTGCATACACAAATCGTTTCCCGATGTGCATCCTGAGACCATCCAGAATACAAGCATGTGATTCGGCATCGTATACGACAACATCATGGCGATCAACCAGCGAGTCAATGGCTGACATAATTCCCTGGTATCCAAAATTGAGCAGGTATGTGGATTCTTTTCCCATAAATTCAGACAGTTCTGATTCCAGTTGCTCATGGTAATCAGAATTCCCCGACATCATTCGGGCTCCCATCGGGTAACCAAGTCCGTATTGAGCAGAGGCATCAGCATCTACTTTGCGGACTTCCGGATGATTGGCTAACCCAAGATAATTATTCAGGCTCCAGTTCAGCACTGTTTTGCCTTTGAACGTCATGTATGGACCAATTTCACCTTCCAGTTTTGGAAAGGTTAAATATCCATGGGCCATTTTTGAGTGTTTTCCAAGAGGGCCTCTGTCCTGGAGCAGTTTTTCGAAAAGATCCACTATTGCTTCCTTTGTTTACTATTGGATAAAAAAATCCCTGCAAAAATAGGGGATTAATCATGGCATTCAAATGGTAAGAAAATCAGGATTTACAATGATTTTTGCCTTCTTTGCGAAAGGTAAAATCAGATGTTGAAAGCTTTAGATTTTACTTAGCATTTAACTGAATTCTGCCAATAAGTTTTCCTTTAAAATATTGAAAATTAACAAGCTACTAGTCGCAAACCGGGGAGAAATTGCGGTGCGAATTATGAGGTCTGCCTCTGAAATGGGAATCCGGACCGTCGCTGTTTACAGCACCGCTGATCGAAATTCTCAGCATGTTCTCCTTGCTGATGAGGCATGGGAAATAGGAAATCCTCCCTCTTCTGAGTCATATCTTCGGGGAGATGTGATCATTGCAACTGCCATCAAAGCCGGAGCTGATGCCATTCATCCAGGTTATGGATTTCTCTCTGAAAATGCCGGCTTTTCAAAAGCGGTTCGGGATGCAGGTTTGATATTTGTCGGTCCTTCTCCTGAATCCATCATGGCAATGGGGGATAAACTGAGGGCGAAAGAGACGGCCCGGAAAAGTCAGGTTCCTTTGGTGCCCGGTTCAAAATCGGCCATAACTACTGTGGCAGAAGCCATCGAAGTGAGCAAGGAAACGGGATTTCCACTTTTAATAAAAGCATCTGCCGGCGGTGGTGGAAAAGGAATGCGTGTAGTGAACCGCGAAGAAGATCTGGAAAATGAAATGATGCAGGCCATGAACGAAGCGGGTTCTGCTTTCGGGGATTCCACCGTTTTTATTGAACGGTATGTGCAGAATCCAAAGCACATTGAAATCCAGGTAATCGGAGATCAGCATGGCAACGTGTACCATCTGTTTGAACGTGATTGCTCCATCCAAAGAAGGCATCAGAAGGTTGTGGAAGAAGCTCCTTCAGCGATTCTTACACAGGAAGTGAGAGAGGCGATGGGGCGTGATGCCGTTAATCTGGCAAAAACCTGCGGCTACTACAGTACAGGAACTGTGGAGTTTATTCTCGATGAAGATCTCCGATATTATTTTCTGGAAATGAATACCCGCCTGCAGGTGGAACATCCTGTGACAGAATTGATCACTGGTTTGGATCTGGTGAAAGAGCAAATCAAAATAGCACAGGGTGAGGTACTGGGAAGCCACGTATCCAATGTTGTGATGCGTGGACATGCCATCGAAATTCGTATTTGTGCGGAAGACCCAACCAATCAGTTTTTGCCTGATGTTGGAACGCTGACTCACTTTGAAGGTCCACAAGGTCCGGGCATACGGCTTGACAGCGGCTATAAACAGGGCGATGAAATTCCAATTTTTTATGATCCCTTGATGGCCAAGCTCATTGTTTTTGCCGAAGACAGGAAAACTGCCATGGATCGGATGATTTCAGCGATTAATAAGTTTGATATTCGTGGAGTGGCCAATACTCTGGGCTTCTGCAAATGGGTAATGCAGCATCCGGATTTCAGGGACGGTTGGTTCGATACCCACTTCATTGCCCGCAAATATGAGCCTTCTATGCTGGAAACTTCCCTGACTGAAAAGGAGACCATCGCACTGGCTTCGTCTGTTCTCAAATTCCTTGATAAGAATTCAGTTTCACCCGTTCAGGCAGACAGTTCACAGATCAACCATAAAAATAATTGGAGAAAAAGGTCGGTTTCGTCAAGGTGGTAATTTGAATTCGTATCAATCCGCCATTCAGGTCATCCGAATGCCCCTTGGATTTCAGAATTTTATCATTGGTTATTGAAGCTGAGACCGAACAATTGATATGAGTAAATTTTACGTTCAAAAATCAGAATAATGGAAACAGGAATTGTGTTGCTCGCTGCTGGATTGTTTCTCTTTTTCACAGGGCTGGTCCAGTGCCTGACATCGAGAAAATTTCTGGGCTTTTTGTTCGGCATTGAAATCTGCCTGAATGCGGCAAATCTAAATCTGGCAGGTTTCCTGGTTATTCAGCCTCAAAGAACAGACCTGCAAACTGATATCGTTCTCATAATTGCATTGGCTGCCATCGAAGCCGCCATAGGCCTCGTGATTTTTACGTGGATTTCCCGAAATGAATTGAAAGAAGATTTCCGGTTGATTTAACCGATTGATTGACTGAAACGAAAGTGGGCTTCTTATCCGACCTTTACTGGTTCCGCCAATTCCATTGCAGCCTGCATGATACCTTCCGTATCAAAGCCACATTCTTTAAACAACTCCAGTTGCTCTCCGTGTTCGATCACCTGATCCGGTATTCCTAATCGTTTGATTCTGGCATTGTATTCATTGTCTGCAGCAAATTCCAGAACAGCTGATCCAAAACCTCCCATGAGGCATCCATCTTCTACGGTAATGACTTTATCAAACCGGCTGAATATTTCATGAAACATTTCAGCATCCAAAGGTTTTACAAAACGGGCATCATAGAATGCAACCGATAGCCCTTCATTTTCCAGATTCTGTGCTGCTTTTAGTGCCAGATTGCCAATGTGCCCGATCGACACGATGGCCATATCTTTTCCATCTTTGAGTTTACGTCCTTTCCCGATTTCAATCTCCTGAAACTTGTGTCTCCAATCCGGCATCACACCTTCTCCCCGTGGATACCGGATGGTAAACGGTCCTTGATTGGTTTTCTGAGCTGTGAACATCAGGTTACGAAGTTCTTCCTCATTCATGGGTGCAGAAATAACCATGTTGGGAATGCAACGCATATAGGCCAGATCGTAGGCTCCGTGGTGAGTGGGTCCGTCTGCGCCGGCAAATCCGGCACGATCCAGACAAAACACAACCGGAAGATTCTGAAGGCAGACATCATGTACAACCTGATCGTATCCTCGTTGCATGAAGGATGAATAAATATTACAGAAAACCGTCTTTCCTTGGGTGGCCATTCCTGCTGAAAATGTAACAGCATGTTGCTCAGCGATACCCACATCAAATGCACGGTGTGGCATGGCTTTCATCATAATATTCATACTGGAACCAGAAGGCATGGCAGGTGTTACACCCACAATATCCGGATTTAATTCGGCCAGTTCTAGCAACGTATGTCCAAAGACATCCTGGTATTTTGGTGGCTGGGGCTTATCATAGATTTTTTTGTGAATCTCCCCGGTGATCTTGTCGAATTTTCCAGGAGCGTGCCATAAGGTCTGGTCTTTTTCGGCCAGTGCGTATCCTTTGCCTTTGGTCGTAACGCAGTGAAGAATTTTTGGACCCGGAATATTTTTTAGATCCTTAAGGATTTTTACCAGATGATGAACATCATGACCATCGACCGGACCAAAATACCGAAGATTCAGGGATTCGAAAAGATTGGAATGCTTTAAAAGGGAAGCTTTCAGGCCGCCTTCAATTTTAGAAACAATCTCCTGCGCATTCACTCCGAACTTGGAGAATTTGCCCAGTACATTCCAGACTTCATCCTTCAGTTTGTTATATGTCTGGCTGGTGGTAATATCGGTAAGGTAATCTTTCAATGCCCCTACATTTGGATCGATGCTCATGCAATTATCGTTGAGCACAATAATCATGTTGGCGCCTGAATCTCCGGCGTGGTTCATGGCTTCGAATGCCATTCCGCCTGTTAATGCCCCGTCTCCAATTACGGCTACGACCTGTTTGTCTGGTTCATTATTGAGTCTGGAGGCAACCGCCATTCCGAGACCTGCTGAAATAGATGTACTGGAATGACCAACACCAAAGGAATCATATTCACTTTCCTTCCGTTTCGGGAAGCCTGATAAACCTTTGTAAATCCGGTTGGTGTGAAAATTATCCCGGCGACCTGTCAGTATCTTGTGACCGTATGCCTGATGGCCTACATCCCAGATCAGTTGATCATTGGGTGTATCAAGCACATAATGAAGAGCCACAGTGAGTTCAACAACACCCAGACTGGCACCAAAGTGACCGCCAAACACCGAAACGGTATCCACAATGTACTGTCTTAGGTCCTGGCAAACCAGGTGCAAATCAGCTTCTTCCACTTTTTTGAGGTCAGAAGGATACATAATTCCTGCAAGGTGCTTGCCGGGTTGGATCGTCATAAATTGGATGTGCTTTACCGGGAGAAGTTTGCAAAAGTAAGAAGGCTGTTTGAAAAAAGCCTGATTCTTTTGTGGTGAAAATTGAACCAATTAACTCCGGTATTGTACGAAAGTTTTGAAATTGCGAAAATTTTATGGCGCACAAGGCAAAGGCTTTTCTTTCAGTATTGCAGTCCCTGCGGCTCATTATTTTGTTTTTTCTGGGTTTTCTGCTTGCTGTAGATTCAGTTGAAGCCGGTAAAAGGAAGCAAAAAAAGAAAAGAAAGTCAACAGGATCCCGATTTCAACCTGTGTTGTCACGGCTTGAAAATGCTGATTCTCCCGAATTTCGTCAATTACTAAATCGGTGGAATGACCTCAAAAAAGGAAAGAAAGCCGGTAATACAAGTGTACTTATTCTGGGCGACAGCCATAATCAATGCGAAGATTTCGGCATCGCGTTTTCCCGTTATCTCATTGATAGCCTTCAGATTCCATCTGCCGGACGAAGTTTTGTTTTCCCATATCCATTAGCCAGAACCAGCCATCGCAGCGATATGGTGTTCGGACCAGGAAGAGACTGGCATGGCTGCAGGTTTACAAAAGAAGAAAACGAATGTGAGTGGGGGCTGGCAGGCTGGACGGCACACTTCAATCAGGATTCCACTTCTTTTTCCTGGAAGAACAGCCGAGGCAATTTTCAAAAGGGAGACGGGTTTATCCTGTTGAGCCCGGAAAAATCGGCCGGGCAGTTTCAGGTCTGGATGAAGGACAGTACCGGAACCAAAACTGAGATGCTCTACAATCCGAAGCTGGCAGGGTATTCCGCATTTCTATCGGGAATGTCCAATGAAATTGAATTCATCCTGAAAAAACGATTTTCGGAAGCAGAATTTGTGCTTCAAGGCATTGTTCGAAAGCCTGCAAACGAAGGAGTGTCACTTGGAATCTCAGGAACAAATGGTGCCCGCTTGGATCATTATCTTCAGAATCCGGATTTTCAGCGGCATCTAAGGGTTATCAATCCAGCCCTAATCATTATCGCTTTGGGAACCAATGACGCATTTTCAGGTAATTTTAATCCGGAAACCACCCGTCAGGCTTTGCAGGAATTACTGACAAAGATAAAAGCCTCTATTCCGGAAGCGGCCATTCTGCTGGTTGGTCCACCTGATCACTGTATGCGGAAACGGATAGTAAATCCGAAAACGGCAAAAGTGAATGCCGTTTTTTCAGAAATAGCTGAAATGCTGGATTTCGTTTTCTGGAACCAGCAGAAATCAATGGGAGGTAAGGGAGCCATACTTGCGTGGCGGTCGAAAGGACTCGCCACGAAAGATCTTGTGCATTTCACGCCCGACGGTTACTCTCTTCAGGCACGGCTTTTAGGGCGTGCGTTGCGGCTCGAATTCTGAAAATCAGGCCACCATCCGTATTGCAGGTATTGTCAGCGTAAACTGGACGCCTTTATCAATGCCTTCGCTGTCGGCATTGATTTTTCCTCCATGCATTTCCGTCAGCATTTTAACAATCGACAAGCCCAGTCCCGTTGAAGATTCTCCTCCCGTTGGTTTGGCAGAAAGACGACTGAATTTATGGAAGATTTTCATTTTGTCGTCTTCACTCAATCCCACACCCTGGTTGTAGATTGTGAAAAACACTTCACCATCGTCCTCCCAAATCCGGATCCGGATGTCTGTATTCCGGGGTGCGTATTTCACGGCATTGTTCACGAGGTTGTCGAGCAATTCCGTCATCCGGTGTTTGTCCATTAATGCGACGGGTTCCTGGGAAATCTCTACATCAAAATGCTGGTTCTTTTTTGCGGCGGCTGCTTTGTTTGCAGTCAGTACCTGTTCAAGGACTTCGGCAAACCTGCCTGGACTCACCCGAAGTTGAATTTTTCCATTCTCCAGAAAACCACTTTTTAGGATATCATCCAGAATGTGAAGCATCCGTTTCGATGAATCTTTAATCAGATCACATATTTCGTCCAGCTGATCGGAATCGTGCATCTGTTTTTTGATATGGTCTGTTATGCCCAGAATACCACTGAGTGGATTTTTGAGATCATGGGCTGCCAGGTGAATGATTTCATTCTGAATCCGGTTCGATTTTTTTATCTGCAACTTCAGTTCCAGATCATCCATTAACATGTCGGCCATGGTCTTCAGTGTAGAACTGGTTTGATCATCCTGAAGTCGGTGTTGTTTGTCAAACAGGCAAAGCCATCCCAGTGCAACTCCATCCTCGTTGGTAATGGCCTGACAACAAAAAAACTGGTATTCACGGATGGGTGCCCATAATTCAGAATCGGTGAAAAATGGTTCGTTCGAGAAACAGTTCCAAAGTGAGGGTTCTACCTCCTTTAATAAGTGTGCCAGGTCAAACAGTTTTTCAATCACCTCATGGTTGAGCAACTGATTGGATTTGAGTCGATAGCTTTGGAAATCAGCCAGAATAACAAAAGCGGCGGTTGTTTTAAAGGCAGCTTGAGCGAGGCTTGCTGTCCGGTCGAGGCTTTGTTTGGCAGGATCTTCGTGGAGTTCGTATCGATCCAGAATTTTCTTAATATCCTTGTCAAACCAATGGATTTGGAAGTGCTTATTCGGCATAAAATGTCTGGCAGTAGTTGTGAGTAGTCCGATGTGGATACTCCATATCGGCTGCGACAAAGGTGGGGGATCCCGACTGAGTTTTCGCTTCCGAAGCCTTGCATGCCTTACATGTGTGCAGAAAGGTCTTGTGTTATTCCGTATTTTCCGTCCCAGTTATTCTCTTTCTGCATCACATGGTTGATTGCCAGAAGTTTGCTTCGGAAAATTCTTTTTTTGTTAGCTCTTTTGGTTTGGTCACTTTTGTCTCTCAGTTTTTAGTTTTACCTGTTTCTACACAAAAATGTCCGGTTTTTCTCTGCCTTACCTTTCATCTGACCGCCTGCACCATTTCATTTCCGAAGCTTTTGCCGAAGACATCGGGCCCGGAGATTACAGTTCTCTGGCTTCAGTGGATGAAGCCTGTACAAGTTCTGCCATTCTGAAAGTTAAGTCTGATGGAATTTTGGCCGGCATGCAACTGGCTGAGATTATTTTTAAACAGCTGGACCCAACACTCCGCTTCACTGCATTTCTTCAGGATGGTGCGGCCATAAAAACCGGAGATGTGGCATTTGAAGTGAGCGGGAAAGCAAGGTCGATTCTGTCCGGCGAAAGATTGGTGCTCAATTGCATGCAGCGTATGAGCGGTGTGGCAACCCGAACACATTCTCTCCAAAAGATGATTGCCCACACAAAAGCCACGGTACTCGATACCCGTAAAACCAGTCCCAACAGCCGTATTATTGAGAAATGGGCAGTGGCAATTGGCGGTGGACAGAACCACCGCTATGCTTTATATGATATGGTTATGCTGAAAGACAACCACATCGATTTTGCTGGAGGTATCGAAAAAGCGTTGCTGGCCACCCGGAAATATCTCGACCAGAACAATCTCAATCTGAGAATTGAAATTGAAACCCGGAACCTTGATGAAGTGGAGCAAGTACTTGCCGTTGGCGTAGCGGACATTATAATGCTCGACAATTATTCTTTGGAAGAAATGCAAGCCGCCGTGAAGCGTGTTAATGGCCAGGTGCCTCTTGAGGCCAGTGGGAATGTGACGGAGACAACAATTGTTCAAATTGCTGAGACGGGGGTAGATTTTATTTCAATTGGTGCCCTAACGCATTCATATAAATGTCTGGATCTAAGTCTGAAGGCCTTGGTTGTGAAATAAGATGAAGGATTTTATTTTCAGGATTCTTGGAAGGTTCATCATTTGGGTCAGCGGCTGGAAGGTAGATCAAAGCCTCAGGCACGACTATC
>CAMCXM010000130.1 GCA_945883425.1 Spirosoma fluviale | reverse complement strand
CCCTGCAGAAAAAAGGTGGCGGCCAATCCATAATTGGCCCTTGGGTTGTAAGCGTCAAAATCCAGCGCCTTGTTGAAATGAATTTCAGCACCATCCAGATCGTTAAAACGAAGCTTGAGAAAACCCAGCTCGATTCGGTTGGCTGCTTTTCCAAGTGATGTATCAATTTTTAAGGCTTCATCGAGGTCGGCCATTGCATCTTTGTACTCTTCTTCGATCAAATAAGACAAACCACGAAGCTCATAGGCTTTCCCTTTGTTCGGATCTTCTTTAACGGCTGAAGTAAAAAAACGGATGGCCTTGCCGTGATTCCCCATTTGGGAATAGGAATTGCCCACTTCCACCGCACATTCATACTTGCTGTAACCCAACTCAAGAGCTTCATTGAAATCGTCTACCGATTTTTCAAATTGTTTCAGGGCTTTATTGATTTTGCCTTTGTAAAAATAGGCTTCCGCATTTCGCTTGTCCTGCTTGATGGCATCTTCAAAATCCATGAGAGAGCGACGGTAATTTTCTTTGATAAAATGACACTTACCTCTCAACAACAAGGCCCGGGAAAAATTGGGTTTAATCTCCAAAGCGGCACCATACCAGACCATAGCCGAATCGTATTTCTGCAGATTGACGAACGCATCGCCCAATCCGAGACAGGCATCAATATTCTTTTTATCAAGTCGCTTTACTTTATAGAAGGACTCCAGACAGTTCTGATAATCTTTTTGAAGAAATAAAATCTGGCCTTTTTTCAGATAGGCAAGCATAAAATCCTCTTTGATAAAAACCGACTGATCCAACGAAAGCAATGCTTCACTGAGTTTTCCTTGTTTTTCATTCTGCAATCCCAAAAAGTAGAAACTCTCTGCTGATTTTGACTTTACGGTGATGGCCTTTTTCACCAGACGAACTGCTTCTGCCGTTTCATTTTTCGCGTCTGCTTCCTTTGCCTTCCGCATAAATTCTTCATTTAAAGCTTCAAGAACTTTCTCCTCTTCAGCGTTGAGGCCGGTCCTAATGGCTTTTGAAAAGGCAATGGAAGCTTTATCATCCTGTCCTTTTTCAAGGTAAGCCAAACCTTTTTGGAATTGCCCTCCTGAATAATTCGGATTCACTTCAATGGCCTTTTCAGCTGATACAATGGCATCATCCAATTTCTTCAGCCGGCGAAGAGCATCCGATTTGGCGCAAAGACTACGTATATCTTTGGCATCTATCTGAATGGCGGAATCGAAATCCTTTACTGCTGCATCAAGGTCATTTCCCTGCGCCAGCAAAACTCCATGACGAAAGTGGTATTCGTTGTTTTGCGGATCGATCGAAAGCAAGGTGGCATAATCCGAAATCGCTCGCGTCAGATCGCCGCTTTTCTGAAATACCTGAGAACGGGCAGCCAACGCATTCTGGAAATTTCCGTCCAGTTCAATGGCCTTATTGAGGTCCGTCATAGCCCGTTTGGAATCGCCCATGGCAAGGTAACATTGCGCCCGCTCGAAGTAATAATCCGGATTGGCTTTGTCTTCGGCAATCACCTTGGCATATTCCTTTAAGGCCAGCTTGAAGTTTTTCGCCATATAACGGGAACGAATTTCCGCTTTGTTCCGAATGACTTTATCTGACTGCGCAATCTTGTCTTTAATCGATTGATTTTCAGGAAAAATATTGAGTGCAACCTGATAAGCCTGCCGGGCACCTTCGTAATCTCTGGTCTTAAACCGCCGGTCTCCTTCCGCCACCTGTTTATCGGCAATGTCTTTCGGATCGGAACTACCTGAGGCCAGGAGCTTGGTCAGCTCATTGATTTTAGAGCGTGGATAAATCTCAAATGGCTTAAACGCTCTGGCTTCGGTGTATGCCTCCAATGCAGCTGGAAATGCTTTGGCCGTCAGTAACGAATCTCCTTTTGCAATGGCTTTTACATAGTCGCCATCCCGTTTGATCTGCTCCTCCGATTTCTGGATCTGGGCCTTAACTGCTTCGGCGTACAACGAATCGTTTTGCTTCTGAAGATTGATCTGGGATCCTGTCAAGGTGGAATCTACTTCTGAACTGGACGCTGAAACGAGTCGGGCTTTTTTCTCTTTTACAAATGGCTTGTAGTCTTCCTCAAATGTTTCCGGAGTGTAGGAGGCTCCATTGAGTCGCTTTCCTGAAAAAAAGCTGATTCCGTTAATCCAGGCAATCCAGACTTCTCCCTTCTTTTCAAACCTGATCAAAGCCACCCGCTTCCGAAGTGGATAGCTCTGGTCAAAATCCTTGTGTTTGTTCTTCAACTGAGAAGTGAAATAGACCTTAACGAAACGGTACTCTTTGGATGCAAAATCACTCAGACGCAAATCCGCAAAACTCACCGATTCGTCGTATCCTTTGGTATAAAACAAATCCCAATCGTTCAGATACTTCCGAATGCTCACATCTTTCGGACTTCCGGAATCCGCTTTTAGCGAATACAGATCATCTTCAATATTGACCTCATTGTCATAAAACATCCGGCCTTCTTCTTCGGTGGCCTGTTTCACAATATCTTCTACATCAGATGCTGTAGTTCCCTTGGTGCTCAGTACGTTGAGCAACTGCTCAAAGTCCTTCACCAGCCCGATTGCCTTACTCCGGATTTCATCTCTGTCCCGGGCATCCAATTCCTTATCCTGGCAAAATACGGGCTTATTTCCAAACCCGATGAACAAGGACAGAATCAGGAACCACTTTGTAGAATTAATCACAAAACAGGATGTTCTTTTTGTAGTCTTCTTTTTCCGCATTGGTGCGTTTGGAAAGTGACTGAATCAACCATCCGGAATTACGACCCGGCCGGATATATTCTTTCACTGTAAAAAGCCAGTTATCCAGAGATAGAAAATGATAGGTGACGTTGTTGATCTGCTGGAAGACGATGTCACCAGTCGATACAGCAGCCAGGTATTTATTGAGGTGACTTTCCTTAAACTTTTCGGTGAGGTAATTGCGGACAAACATTTTGTCTTCCATCGCTTTTTTCAACCCTATGAAATCCGTGGCATGACTGATGGGATTGAGAAACTTTTTCGAATCGAGTCGTTTGGAAAAATCCAGAAACGGCGCCCTTGCACCCACAACAACCCATTTGGCGGCCCCCGTCCTGTCTGAAACAAAGACCTGAAGTGTGATGGTCACCTTTTTCGGAACTCCTTTGTATTTCACCAGACATTCGGCTTGTGCATACCAGGTATCGGAATAGAAATCGAGAAACTTCTCCTGTGTGGTGTCGCAAACCGTTTTTACAAATTGTGCGGCCAGTTCTTTATCCCACAAAGGTTCCTGATAATTGAAGAGTGTACGGATCAGGTCAAACCGACTGATCGGCTTCTTTGGAAAATTCGTTTCCAGGTACTGACGAATCAGTGTGTACTGATCGTTATTAAACCGCTCGATGAATTCGTCAATGGTTTTCACTTCAAAGGCGAAGTCCGATTCCTGTTGTTTCGAAATCGGTGCCGAAACAACCTGGCCAAACGAATTCCCCTGAAAGCAGAGAACCACTGCCAGTAAAAAGACCAATCTCATTTTCATTAGTTCCGTGAGGCTGAGATTCCAACATTATTCAGAAATACATCCCACAACTCAACCGATTCTCCTTCCACTTCCTTTTTGTAGGTCTTTAGAACAACTTCGACATTCTTGCGGGTTACGTCACTGTAGACCAGTTTGTTGTCGACAAAGCCTGAGAATTTTTGTTGAAGTGAAATCACACCGTAATAAAATCCGTCCGGTGCTTTTCTAAGATTGGACACATAGGAAATATCAGTCCATTCGATGAGCACTTTCGAGTATTTCAGAAGCTTCAACTTGTTTAAATAGTTTCGGATTGGTTGCTGATCTTTTTCGCCATTTGGCTTGGTAGTTTCCACAAGAGAAGAGTCACTG
Organism: Spirosoma fluviale; assembly: GCA_945883425.1. Lineage (GTDB taxonomy): Bacteria > Bacteroidota > Bacteroidia > Cytophagales > Flexibacteraceae > CAMDMI01. Next base: position 6,448 of record CAMCXM010000130.1, on the reverse strand, counting down.
AAAAACAAACCAACCGCCTGTTCTACCGCTTTGCTGGCTACCGACGATTCTGTGGACTTATTGGCAATCAGATTCAGGTACTTGCCCAGATCGTCTGTTTTCTGCAATGATTTCTGCTTGAACTGCTCGTAACTGGCCTTATCCAGATCCAACTCCGGACCCAACCCTTTCTTCTTTTTGACGGTATCGACAGGCTTCACTTCAAACTTAGACAAGAAAGCTGCCGAGGCAACCATATTTTTCTTTTTAAGGATGTCGGCAATCATAGCTGGTTTCGTGCCCAGCAACTGCTTGTTGCCGTTGGCAAACAGGATTCCGGACAATTCATCTTTTGGAACTGAATAATCTTTGCGGGCAGAATCGCTCATCGCCGAAACCAAAACCGGATTTCCTTCTGCATTTTGAATGACACAGGAAACAATGCCCTGGTCTTTTGTCAGGAGCCAGTCTTCTGCATGACGGGAATCGGATGGTCCTTCTATACCTTTATATTCCGTTGGGAATGTGAGCCATGCTCCATTCTCGAAAAGAACCAAAATCAGATCCGCTTTCGCGACTTTTTCAGGTTTGGCATCCGGAGTAGGAAGGAACACTACTTTATCTTTATTGATTTCAGTGATCTTACCGATCTTCTTGGTATCATTTTTTAGATACATTACATCTTCCTGCGCAAAAACTTGTGAGCAATAAAGAGCAATGAAACAGAAGGTTAAGATGAAAGATAGTCGAATATTCATGGGATAAAAAACAAGGTGTTATCTGATTTCCAGATTGAAATGCAGCCGCAATTTGAAAAACGAAATCGGAAATCGCAATTTTCAGGAAGGAGTTGATCATGAATAGCGAAGCCAGTTACGGAATCATGGTTTGGAAATCTCGCAGACACCTCCGTTGGAACGGTTGATTTTTCTTTCCACCCTCGTCTTTTTTCTATAATGTTGCCTCCCTGTTTAACGGCCTCATTCCTGAATGATCTGGATCTTTACTGCATTTCTGCTAAGCTATTTACTGGGAAGTATTCCCACTGCGGTCTGGACCGGCAAACTCTTTTTTGGGGTGGATGTACGGACACAGGGATCCGGCAATGCGGGTGCCACGAATACATTTCGTGTTCTGGGGAAACCTGCCGGCACATTTGTCCTGCTGTTTGACGTATTCAAAGGATGGGCATCCACTTCACTGGCCGGACTTCTTTTTGATCAAGGTTTTATTCAGGAAAACGACCTTCTTTTCTTCAAACTGGTTTTGGGGCTGATTGCCGTTCTTGGCCATGTATATCCGGTTTTTGCAGGATTCAAAGGGGGAAAAGGTGTGGCAACGCTTCTCGGTATGGCTTTCAGTATATCATGGCTTGCCGGATTGATTTGTGTTGGTGTTTTTCTCATTTTATTTATCATCTGGCACTACGTTTCCGTTGGATCGATGGCTGGAGGCATTACCTTTACAGCCCTGATGATTTCCGGTTTTTGCGGACACGCCAGCCCACCTGCCATCGGACTTTCTGCCTTGCTGACCGTGATGGTAATCTATACCCATCGGGGTAATCTGAAAAAGCTCCGGGCCGGCACCGAAAACAAGATGTACTTCATCAAACAAAAATCCTGATTGACCAAGACTTCCAATTCATCAAATAAAAGACAATGACAACTGCTGAATACATTCAAAACAACAAGGACCGATTTCTGAATGAGCTGTTTGAGCTTCTCCGGATTCCGTCCATTTCCGCTGATTCTGCCTTTAAAAACGACGTCCGCAAAGCAGCTGAATACATCCAGAATAAACTGATTCAGGCCGGAGCCGATAAAGTAGAACTCTGCGAAACAGCGGGTTATCCGATCGTGTATGGTGAGAAAATAATTGATCCGGCTTTACCCACAGTTTTGGTGTACGGTCATTATGATGTACAACCTTCTGCACCCGATGAGTTGTGGGAGACGCCTGCATTTGAACCGGTCATCCGTAAAACAGCCATCCATCCGGAAGGCGCCATTTTCGCCCGTGGCTCCTGCGACGACAAAGGCCAGGTGTACATGCATGTAAAAGCCTTTGAAGCCATGATGGCCACCAACAGCCTCACATGCAATGTAAAATTCATGATCGAAGGCGAAGAAGAAGTTGGATCGGGAAATCTCGGACCTTTTTGCATTGCGAATAAAGAAAGATTGAAAGCCGACATGGTTCTCATTTCCGACACCAGCATGATCGCCAACGATACGCCTTCCATCGACGTGGGATTGCGTGGACTTAGCTATGTGGAGGTCGAAGTGACCGGACCGAACCGTGACCTGCATTCCGGTGTTTATGGCGGAGCGGTTGCGAATCCGATCAATATTCTGGCTAAAATGATTGCCAGTATGCACGATGAAAACAACCACATCACCATTCCCGGATTTTACGATAAAGTAGCCGAACTCACTGCTGCCGAGCGGAAAGACCTCAATGAAGCGCCGTTTGATCTGGAAGAGTACAAGAAAGATCTGCAGGTTGGCGATGTATGGGGAGAAAAAGGATTTACCGTCCTTGAGAAAACCGGTATTCGTCCAACACTCGATGTAAACGGGATCTGGGGTGGCTACACTGGCGAAGGTTCGAAAACCGTCCTTCCTTCCAAAGCCTTTGCAAAAATTTCAATGCGCCTGGTTCCGAACCAGAGTTCAGATGAAATCACGGCTTTGTTCCAGAAACATTTTGAAGGCATTGCGCCACCTTCTGTAAAAGTGGTGGTGAAACCTCATCACGGTGGAGAACCTGTTGTAACACCAACCGATTCCAAAGAATATCTGGCTGCAGCACGTGCAGTGGAAAGGACCTTTGGAAAGAAGCCTATTCCAACAAGAGGTGGTGGCAGTATTCCAATTGTGGCTTTGTTTAAGAAAGAACTGGGACTGAGTTCCGTCCTTCTTGGATTTGGTCTGGATAGTGATGCACTGCACAGTCCAAACGAACATTATGGAGTGGTGAACTATTTCAATGGTATCAACACCATTCCATTATTTTTTGAAGAATACGCAAAAGCGTAAAACCGGAACCGAAAAACCGGTTATCAATCGAAACGGATATGGCAGAAAAAACGGGAGAAGCTGGTGTTATTTTAACCCGGGTAGACGACGTTCTGCAATGGGCGAACTCGTCCAGTATCTGGCCACTGAGTTTTGGTCTGGCCTGTTGTGCCATCGAAATGATGGGCACCTACGCCAGCAGTTTTGATGTGGACCGGTTTGGTGTCATTCCAAGAGCCTCGCCCCGTCAGGCTGATCTCATTATTGTTTCCGGTACCGTCACCTTTAAAATGGCGGACCGGATCAAGCGACTGTACGAGCAAATGCCGGAGCCCAAATACGTGATCAGTATGGGAAGCTGCAGCAATTGTGGCGGACCTTACTGGGAGCACGGATATCATGTGGTGAAAGGTGTGGATCGCATCATTCCTGTGGATGTGTATGTTCCGGGATGCCCGCCCAGGCCTGAGGCATTGATTGGAGGAATCCTCAAACTTCAGGAAAAAATCACAGGCAAATCCAGTCCGGAACTTCCAATTGAAACGGTGAAATAATGGAAGATTTACAGGAACTGTTTGCCACGTTAGCTCAAAGCTGGGATGCTGCTTTCAAATGCTTTCACTCTCCATCCTCTTGTTACCTTTTCGAAATTAATCCTGAAAAATGTCCGGGATTGCTTGAGCAACTGTTTCGAGATAAGAATTTCTGGTGTGATCACCTGAATTCTGTAACGGGAGAACATGTTTCAGCCGAAACGTCCATGATCCGGATTCATTACCATATCAGTTCCATTACCCGCGGATTTTCAGTTCAGGTATCCACCCAAAAAATACTGACAACACCAGATGAGATACCGTCCTTTGATTCAGTTTCTCATATCTGGAAAGCGGCCAACTGGCATGAGAGAGAAACAGCCGAATTACTGGGTGTTCATTTCAACAACCATCCCGACCTGCGTCATTTATTACTGCCTTCCAACTGGGAAGGCTTTCCACTCAGGAAAGACTACGTTCCCCAGGAGTTATATCATGGTGTTAAAGTGAAATTCTGAAAGACACAGAATCACTTCCACTAGCCAGCCATTTCCTGAAAAGAAGGTAATCCTTGTAACACCTCCGATTCTTCACGGACTTTTAGAACAACATGTGTCTTTCCATTGGTGAGCCAGATGAAAGAAGCGTTTAAATGTTGGTTGTATTTCATGGCCTGCATAGCGGTAATCGAAGAAATCGACTCGCCGGGAGCCTTACATTCCACCAGAAGTAACGGAGTTCCATCTTTCCCATAACCAATGACATCTGCCCGGTTTCCTGAAGATGTATGCACCTTTCGCTCAACAGAAAGAAGCGAGTGAGGATAACCTGTCTGGTTTTGTAACCAGTACAGAACATGTTGCCGGACCCATTCTTCGGGTGTTAGCTTTACCTTTTTTCGTCTCAGAATATCCATCACCCAAAATCCACCATTGGAGTCCTGCTCGATCAACAGATCCGGTCGCAACAAATCAAGTTTTGGAAATAATTCCTCCGGAAGAATTCGCTCCATCATTTACTGAACCTCAGTTTCCTGTATTGTCCGGTACGCCATGGTTCGATGAAACTGGCGTAATAGGGCGAAGAAGGATTGCCTGTTTGTCCACCCGGATAAATTCCGATCGCTTCGGGTTGTGGCCCCAGCTGAACCACCATTTTCCAGGACTGTCCTTGTTCTGAGGATGTGGCGTTCACAATTCCTTTGCCTCCACCCGTGTACAGAAGCTCCGTTCCCAATCCTTTGATACGGCCCAGATGGTCGATCTGAGTGGCTTTAAAATTCCCCCAACGATACCCTGCCGGATTTTGGCGTAAAGCACCAAGTTGCGCCTGCAACGAATCTGCCGTCATCTGAAGGGCCATTTCCAGAAGCCGGCTACCGGTTTCTGATTCTTTGGTGTTGCGGATGTCAAACCACGATGAATTGTCTTTCTCCAGAAAAATCTGCCAGGTAATATGCTTATCCGGATACCGCATTCCATTGGTAAAATCATCACTCCAGGCCAGTTCCATCCAGCGTTTGAACCAGGTTTCGAAGAGAGTCGGGCCAATTTCACCCGGATCATTGTGTAGATTCCATTTGGCCAGGGCATCACAAATCCAGCGTGGGCGGTCTGCTTTATTCTGAACGGCTTTCAACATTTCAGGAAGAATCTTTTCTGCCCAGAGATTACGGGTGTCATTCTGAATCCTTTGCATATCCTTCATACTGAACCGCTTGGGCTCTGCCAGCAACTGATTAATACGGCGGGGTCTTTCGAGGCTATAATAATTCCAGTTCAGAAAATAAGGATAGGAAGAATCCGCAGGGGACTGGTTGGCAGAGCTCACAAAACCGGAAGCCGGATCCACAATATGAGGCAAGTGGGACATCGGAATATAGCCCTTCCAATGCTGGTCAGAATCGCCGGCCAACAGAAGGAATTTGCCCTGCTCTTTCCACCGTAATGGAATTTTTCCTTGTTGGGCGAACATAGCAATGTGTCCCTGATTGTCGGCTGCCACGAAATTCTGAGCCGGACACTGGTAGGTTTGCAAGGCTTCCGGAACCTGCGAAACACTGGTAGTGGTGTTAAGTCGGATAAACGCTTTCAACTCATTTGCAGGATCATGGCCAACCCACCGCAACGCATAACCGTTAGGCACAAAATCTTCTTTCACCTTCTCCCCTTTCCGGTACACAACCGGGCCCAAATCTGTCCAGTATACGGTGTCCGTCAGACTGGCACCGTTCCGGACTTTGTAGACTTCTACCTTTTTCCTAACATATTTCCATTGGCCTTTGTACCAGTATTGTTTCCGTTCATTGTCTTTAAAAGTGACTTTGAACCAATCGGTTACATCCGGATAGCCGTTGGTAACACCCCAGGAAAAGGTTTCATTGAAGCCGGAAATGATACCGGGAGAACCGGGTAGCGATGCACCCATGGTATGAAATCCGGGAGCTTTTAGTTCGGCTATGTAAAAAATGGACGGAAGTTTCAATGAAAGATGCGGATCGTTGGCCAGCATTGGATAGCCGGTTTTCGATTTTGCTCCGGAAACAGCCCAGTTATTGGAACCAATCCCATTGTCGTCTTCCAGTTTAGGGCCAACATTCGTTGGAATGGCATCGTCAGTCGAATCGGTCCAACCCAAAGAAGTGGGTACATTCGGAAGAGGAAGAGGCTTAAAATCCCATGCAGTATTTTTTGGAATGATGGGTTCCTCATCGGGCATAAATTGGGGAAACAATTGATCGCAGACAGATTTCCCAAACTTCTCCATTGTAAGACTAAGTGACTTATCATCGGAACGAGCCGAAAGAGTGTAGGCCATTCTTTTCAAAAGAAGTCCGGTATTTTCTGGTTTCCAGGGTTCCGGCTGATAATCCAGCACTTTAAACTCAATCGGGAGTTGGCGAACCGGCCAGTCTTC